>NZ_JBXEJE010000011.1:0-231454 GCF_056820935.1 Streptomyces sp. Q2
GTGCCCGCCGCGGATGCCGCGCCCGCCGCGGGAGCGGAACCGCACGCCGGGACCCCGGCCGGCCCCGGCCAGGGCTCGCGCGCGCACGTGCGGGCGGGCGCGCAGGAGGAAACAGAGGCGGCCGAGCTGCCCCACAAGTTCCGGCGCGACCGGCGGCACAAGATGCTCGCCGGGGTGTGTGCCGGGCTGGGGCGGCAGTGCGACATGGATCCGGTGATCTTCCGGATCACCCTCACGGTGCTGTCCGCGACAGGCGGCATAGGCCTCCTCTTCTACGGCTTCGCATGGCTCTTCGTCCCGTACGACGACGAGGACGAGAACGAGGTGCGCAAGCTGCTGACCGGCCGCGTGGACGGCCAGGCGCTGACGGCCGTGCTGTTCGCCCTGGTCGGTTGCGGTGTGTTCCTGACCCTGCTGAACAACGGCGGGGTGCTGACCTTCGCCGTCGTCCTCTCCCTGCTCCTCGCGGGCACCGGGTACTGGTCGCGGCAGCGCGGCGCCCCCGACACGGATCCGCTGTCCGCCCAGGCCGTCGCCGACGCCCCACCGGAGGCCAAGGCACCGCCGGTGCCCGCCGCCTACCCGTCCTGGTGGCGCGACCCCATCGTCAAGGACGGCACGCACGTGGGCGGCACAGGCTATCTCTGGGGCCCCGAGGACTCCCGGGACCGGGACATCGCGGCGGCCGTCAACATCGGCCTGGGCACCTCCTGGCGCACCCGCGAGGACATACGCACCCCGTACAGGCCGGCGCCCAAACCGCGCGGCCCCCGCTGGATCGGCGGCTGGGTGCTCCTGTTCGCCCTGCTCGCGGGCGGCCTCGGCACCCGTCTGACGTGGGAGGACCACACCCTCGGCAGCAGTCTGCAGACGGGCCTGGCCTGCGCGATGATCGTCCTCGGCGTCGGCATGGCGATCAGCTCGTTCCTGGGGCGCACGGGGGCGGGGTCGGTGTTCCTGGCGATCGTCACGGCGGGCCTGCTCGCCGGCACGGCGGCACTGCCCGGCGACATCAGCACGCACTGGGAGCGCACCAATTGGAGGCCCGCCGCCGTGGCTCAGGTCCAGCAGCAGTACGACCTCGGCACCGGCGTCGGCACCCTGGACCTGAGCCGTCTGGACCTGGCGAAGGGGCAGACGGTCGCCACGCAGGCCGACGTGGGCATGGGGCGGCTGCTGATCGTCGTGCCCGCCGACGTGACCGTGAAGCTGAGCATCGATGTGGGGGTGGGCGACATCCAGTTGCCGGGCGACGACGAGCAGGACGTGGACGTGGCACCGGGCAAGCACAAGGAGGTGACCCTGACACCGGCGGCCGGCGTCAAAGCCGTCGGCACGCTGGATCTCGATCTCAGGGTCGGCATCGGACAGGCGGAGGTGAGCCGTGCTACGTCATGAGTTCCAGCCCGGAAAGCTGGTCGCCGGAGCCTTCCTGGTCCTCGCGGGCGTCATCTACGCCGGTGACGCGGGCGGCACCTGGGACACGCCGTGGTTCGTGGTCATCCCCATCGTCACGGGCGGCCTCTGTCTGGCGGGCGCGGTGGGAGGGCTGACCCGCGCCATACGCAGACGCCGCGCGGTGGGAGTTGCGAACCGTGCCGCACCGCAACCGGTGGAACCGCACTGAGCCCGCACGCACCTCCACCCCCACACCGGCGCCTGCGCCTGCGCCTGCGCCTGCGCCTGCGGAGCTACCGGTAGTCCCCCACTCGCCGTCGTCGCCGTGCCCGTAGGGCCGCGTCGAGGGAGAGGACGGGGGCGCCGGCGAGGACGAGCGGGATCCAGGCCATCAGGTAGGCGAGGTCGTTGCCGTAGTAGTACGGGTCGGAGGCCCAGCTGACGGTCAGCCACAGACTGAGCGAGATCAGCGCCCCGCCGAGCGCGGCGAGGCGGGTGAGCAGCCCGATCAGGGTGCCGATGCCGACGGCGAGTTCACCGAAGGCGATGGCGTAGCCGAAGCCGACGGGGTTCTTCAGGGACAGGTCGACCAGGGCCGGAATGGCCGAGGAGTCGCGCACGGTGCGCATCAGGTCGCCGACCGAACCGGAGCCGGAGTCCTTCATGAAGGCGCTGTCGGTGAGTTTGTCCAGGCCGGCGTAGATGAAGGTGACGCCGAGGAAGACGCGGAGCGGAAGGAGGGCGTAGCGGATGGCGGTGTCCCGCCAGTCCGGACCGCCATCGACGTAGGGGGAGTGTCTGTCCGTACGAATGCCATGAGTCATAGCTGCTAGCCGCCTCTCGCCCGCCGTGCCGTGACCCCTCAGGTGACGATACGTACGACAGGGAGGTCCCGCTCAATTCCGTCGTGACCGGTTGCGCCCCTGTCCCGACCAGTTTCTCCGACTTGACCGGCTTCGGCCATGCCCACGACACCGAACGGCCCAGGAAGAACACGGGCCATGGACGACATGGGCACGGGCGACACCGTTCATGAACGACGAACACGCACGGATTCAGCGCACGGGCGGACGGATCAGTCGGTCACGTCGATCGCGTACCGGTTCGTCTCGACGCCCGCCGCCGTCACCACCTGGACGTCCACTCGGCCGGGTTCCACGTCGGCCGGGACCGGCACGGTCAGTACGGCGTCCGTGGGGTTGCTGAAGCCACCGGTCACCGGGACCAGGGGCACGTGCACGTTGACCGGGCCGATGCGGACGACCATCCGGGACAGCCGGTCCGCGCCCTGTGCGCCCGGCGGCACGAACGCGGCGCCGCGGATCTCGATGTCGTCGCCCGTGCGGATCGGCCCGTCCAGGTCGCCGGCCTCGCGGGCGCGCACGACGGAGAGGATCACCGGGCGCCCGCCCTCCGCGTACTTCCCGGCGAGGTAGGTCGCGGCGGACACCAGGACCACCACCGCGAGACCCCACGGCAGGTCCGGCAGCTGGTCGGGGCGCCGGGCCAGCCGTACGGCGGCGAACAGGAGGGCGACCGTGTTGATGACGACGTACTGGATGTCGGCGAAGGCCCCCCGGCCCGCGTCGTCCGTCAGCAGGTCGGCGGCGCGCGGCCGGTCCGCCCGCACCTTCTGCAGCCGCTGCCCCAGCACCCGCAGCCCGACCACCCGCCGCACCAGGACGGCGATCGCGCACACCACGGCCAGGACGGTCACCACCCCGGCGGCACGGGCGAGCTCGAAACCGGAGATCAGCGCGTCGCGCTCGGGGTGTTCGGACGCGGCCGCCAGCCGGCCCACCAGCACGAGCACGGCGTACGCGACGAACAGCACCCAGCCGACCGCGACCGCCCGTGACGTGGAGAGGCGGTTGTCCTCGCCGATCAGTGGCGCCAGCGCGCCGCCGCGCGCCCGGTGGAACCACGAGGCCGCGGTCAGCGCGCCGGCCACCACCAGGGCGGCGAGCAGTCCGGCCGTGCGGGCCGACGTCCAGCCCGCGCCGATGGCCGTGAGCGCCTGCACGAGCAGGAGCAGCACGACCAGCGTCCACACCGCACCCGCCGTAAGACGCCAGAGCCGTGACAGCCAGGCTTCGCCCTCGGCCCGGCCTCGTTCGGCGACGAGGTCCGCGGACTGGGTCAGTTCCTCCGAGACCCACTGGCGGGAGGCGGAGGCCGAGTGGGCCACCGCCGCCGGAAGCCCCTGCCCGGCCGCGAACTCGTCCCGCTTCAGCAGGAATTGGGCGACCGCCCTACGGTGTCCCGCACGCGCCCCATGGGGACAGTCCCCGCACGTGCAGCCACCCCCGTGCCCGCCCGAGTCCGCGCTCTGTCTCGCCTCCTGCACCGCCACGCCCGATTCCCCGCCTTCCCCGCCATTTTGTGCCTCACTACACCCGTGCGATGACAGCGAATTGTGCCCTACGGAACACGGTCCGTGCCGGGCAGGTCCGGTCAGGGCGGGGGAAGGGCACTTCGCCGTGTTGACCCGGCTGCGAGAATTCCTCCATGGCCGAGATCATCCAGCGCGACGGGACCTGGGCCTTCGACGGGAGCACGGTCAGGATCACGCCGGGACTCCACCGCTCCGTGCCGCTGTTCCGGCAGACGTACGGCGAGATCGCCGTACCTCTGGAGGCCATCGCGGGCGTCGCCTTCGAGCCCGAACGCAGGCGCGGCCGGCTGCGCATGCGGCTGCGCGAGGGCGCGGACCCGCTCCTGCACGCGACCGGGGGCCGCCTGCCCGACCCGGCCGATCCGTACCGGCTGCTGGTGGAGGTGGACCGGGCGGGGGTCGCCGAGTACCTGGCGGAGGAGATCCGCCGGTCCCTGCTCCTGGACCAGATCCCCACCGAGCCGACCAAGGCCTACCTCCTGCCCGGCCCGCCGGTCCCGGTCTCGGTCCGCTCCTCCGACGGCATGGTCTCCTTCGACGGCACCCGGGTCCGCATCGACTGGGCCGATACCTCGGACCGGGTCAAACGGGCGACCGGCCCCCGCATCGTCGACCTCGGCGATCTCGTCCAGGTCGAGTGGCTGCCCAACTCCGGCTACGAGGACGGCTTCCTGCGCTTCGTGACCCGCGAGACCACGTTGTCCAAACTGCCGCCCGAGAAGGACCCCTACGCCCTGGACCTGTGGGGCAGCACCCGCCGCGACCTGCTCACGGCTCTCGTCGCCACCGCGGTCACGGCCCGGCTGCCGCATCCCTCCACCCGTGCCGCCGTGGAGAGCGGCGAGCGGACCGCCCGGCGCCCGCCGACGGCGACCGTCCCGCCCCAGGCCGACCATCACGACGTACTCCTGCGACAGCTGCGGGAGCTGGGCGAGCTGCACCGGGACGGGGTGCTCACGGACGAGGAGTTCGCGATGACGAAAGCCGCCGTCCTCCGAGGGTTCTGAACGTCGACCCCGAAGCATCGGCCCCGAAACATCGGCCCCGAAGCATCAACTCCGAAGCGTCGGCCCAGCAGCGTCGGCCCAGCAGCCTCAGCTCAGCAGATCCGGCTCGCTGCGGCTGATGTCCTGCCACATCGGCTGGTAGTTGATCCACGCCACCAGGTCGCCGCCCAATTGCTCCCGGGTGGCCACCGCCGCCTTGTGGTCGATCAGGACGGGCCGCCCGGCCGCCTTCGCGGTGAGCTGGACCTGGCAGGACCGCTCCAGGGACAGGAACCACCAGGCCGCCGCGTCCACCGAGTCGCCGACCGTCAGCAGTCCGTGGTTGCGCAGCACCAGCGCCTTGCGCGTGCCGAGGGCGGTGGCGATGCGGCGGCCCTCGTCGGCGTCGACGGCGACGCCGGTGTAGGCGTCGTACAGGGCGTGATCCTCGTAGAAGGCGCAGCTCTCCTGGGTGATCGGGTCCAGGAAGTCGCCGAGGGCCGACAGCGCGCGGCCGTGCACCGAGTGGCAGTGGGCGACCGCGACGACGTCGGGGCGGGCCGCGTGCACCTGGACGTGCACGGTGAAGGCGGCCTGGTTGACGTGGTAGCGGCCCTCGATGACCTGGCCGTCGGAGTTGGCGAGGACCAGGTCGCTCACGGTGACGTGCTTGAACGGCATCCCGAACGGGTTGACCCAGAAGCAGTCGCTGTACTCCGGGTCGCGGGCGGTGATGTGTCCGGAGACCCCGTCCTCGAAGCCCAGCCGCCCGAAGACGCGCAGTGCGCCCGCGAGCCGCTCCTTGCGGTGCCGGCGTTCGTCGTCGACCGATTCGTGCATCGGTGGCATGGCGAATTGGAGCCGGTCGGTGGGGAGCGGCTGGGGTGGAGTGGGCCCGGCTTCGGGCGTCCCGTGCATGTGTCGTCCTCCAGCACTGGGTGGGCTTTACGGGGCGGAAGTTACCGTCGGTCAGCGCGGGAGAACAGCGCTGGTGGGTAAAGATGGCGCACCCGGCCGATACCCGACAGAAGATGTCGGGTATCGCCGGAAGACTGGCTGATATGAACTGGGCAGCTTTCTCCGCCGCGGAACCCGACCTGGCCAGGACCGTCGAAGAACGGTTCGGCGCCTACACCCACCACATCCTCGCGACCCTCCGCAAGGACGGATCGCCGCGCACCACCGGCCTGGAGGTGCGTTTCCTGAACGGCGAGCTGTGGCTGGGCATGATGCCGGGCTCGCTCAAGGCGCTCGACCTGCGCCGCGACCCACGGTTCGCGCTCCAGGCGAACCCCGGGGACGGCACCGGCATGGGCGGCGGCGACGTGCGGATCAGCGGCCGGGCGATCGAGGTCGACGACCCGGAGACCAGGGCCGGATACGTCGAAGAGGTGGAACCGCCGCAGCCGTTCCACCTCTTCCGCACCGAGCTGACGGAGGTCGTCCGGACCTACGTCGAGGACGACACCTACCTGGTCGTCGAGGTCTGGAAGCCCGGAGCGCCGGTGCGCACGCTCAAGAGGACCTGACCTTCCAAAGGGGCCAAGGGGGGAATCACTCCCACTCGATGGTGCCCGGCGGCTTGCTCGTCACATCGAGCACTACCCGGTTGACGTCCGCGACCTCGTTCGTGATCCGCGTCGAGATCTTCGCGAGGACGTCGTACGGCAGTCGCGACCAGTCGGCGGTCATGGCGTCCTCGGACGAGACGGGGCGCAGGACGATCGGATGGCCGTAGGTGCGGCCGTCGCCCTGGACGCCGACGCTGCGGACGTCCGCGAGCAGGACGACCGGGCACTGCCAGATGTCCCGGTCCAGGCCGGCCGCGGTGAGCTCCTCGCGGGCGATGGCGTCGGCGTCACGGAGCAGGTCGAGCCGCTCCTTCGTCACCTCGCCGACGATACGGATGCCCAGGCCGGGCCCGGGGAACGGCTGGCGCTGGACGATCTCGTCCGGCAGGCCGAGCTCCTGGCCGACCATCCGGACCTCGTCCTTGAACAGCTGGCGCAGCGGCTCGATCAGCCGGAACTCGAGGTCCTCCGGCAGCCCGCCCACGTTGTGGTGGGACTTGATGTTGGCGGTGCCGGTACCGCCACCGGACTCGACCACGTCGGGGTACAGCGTGCCCTGGACGAGGAACTCGACCGCGGGACCCTCGTCCGCGATGATCTCCGCCTGCGCCTGCTCGAAGACCCGGATGAACTCCCGGCCGATGATCTTCCGCTTCTCCTCGGGGTCGGAGACCCCCTTGAGCGCGGTGAGGAACCGCTCCTCGGCGTCCACGACCTTCAGCTGCACGCCGGTGGCCGCGACGAAGTCCTTCTCGACCTGCTCGGTCTCGCCCTTGCGCATCAGGCCGTGGTCGACGTAGACGCAGGTCAGCTGGGAGCCGATGGCCTTCTGGACGAGGGCGGCGGCGACGGCGGAGTCCACGCCGCCGGACAGGCCGCAGATGGCCCGCTTGTCACCGACCTGCTCGCGGATCGCGGCGACCTGCTCCTCGATCACGTTGCCCGTGGTCCAGGACGGGTTGATTCCGGCCCCGCGGTAGAGGAAGTGCTCCAGCACCTGCTGGCCGTGCGTGGTGTGCATGACCTCCGGGTGGTACTGGACGCCGTACAGCTTCTTCTCGTCGTTCTCGAAGGCGGCGACCGGGACGACGTCCGTGGAGGCCGTGACGGAGAAGCCCTCGGGGGCGGCGGAGCAGGCGTCGCCGTGCGACATCCACACCGACTGCTCGTCCGGGGTGCCCTCGAAGAGGGTGGAGGACGACCTGGAGACGTGCAGTTCCGTACGGCCGTACTCGCGGGCGCCGGTGTTGTCGACCGTGCCGCCGAGGGTCTGCGCCATCAACTGGAAGCCGTAGCACATGCCGAAGACGGGGACGCCGGCCTCGAAGATCTCGCGGTCGAGACGGGGGGCCTCGTCGGCGTACACCGAGGAGGGGCCGCCGGAGAGGACGATCGCCGCCGGGTTCTTGGCGAGCATCTCGGCGACCGGCATGGTGCTCGGCACGATCTCGCTGTAGACCCGTGCCTCGCGGACGCGACGGGCGATGAGCTGGGCGTACTGCGCGCCGAAGTCGACGACCAGGACGGTGTCGGGGGCGGGGGTCGCTGATGACACGGGGGCCTTCCGGCGGTGGGGCGGGGTCTCTGTGTAACCCGATTCTACCGAGGTGGGCGGGGGCGGGATCCCGGGCGTCCGAGATGTGCGGACCGACGCCGAAAAGTTCCGTGGCATACTGACCGCATGCTCACGCACCCGACCTTCCTCTTTACCTATGGCACCCGGCCCGCCGGCTGCCATGGTCGTGCTGCTTGAGCAACTGACAAGCGACTTCCCAGGCGCCCCGGGCCGACAAGGCCCGGGGCGCCTGTCGTTTTCCGGGTCCTCCTCGCTCCGTGACGTCCCGCCGCACCCCTTGCCCTTCCAACCCCTGAGGAGCCCCGACATGACCGCCATCGACGTGACCGGCGCCCGTACCTCCGAGGCCGCCGACGTGATCTCCGGCGCGCGTGAGCGCATCGACGCGCTGGACGACCGGATCATCGGTCTGATCCAGGAACGGATGGCCGTGTCCGCCGTCATCCAGGAGGCGCGGATCACCTCCGGCGGCCGGCGCGTGAACCTCTCCCGCGAGATGGACGTCCTGAACCACTACAGCCAGGCGCTGGGCAAGCCCGGTACGTCCCTCGCGATGACGCTCCTCGAACTGTGCCGGGGTCGCATCTGAGTTCGGGGGCGCTCTCACCCGTACGGCGCGTGACCGCAAGACGAAGCGCTTCGTTGGTCGGGATGTCCGTGCCAGCCAGGGGCGGGCCCGAAAGAACCACGCGTGGCTCGCTGGAGCGATGAGACGTACGAATCGTGCTGTGCGTCGTGGGACCTCGCTCCGGACAAGTGACCGGACGGCAGGGGACAGCAGCCCGGTCACCCAAGAGAACGGTCGGCTCCGGGGACGCCCGGGGCCGGCCGACGGGACGTCCAAGTCAAAATGTCCGGGTCAGAATGTCCAAGTCTGAGTCAAACGGTTGCGGTGGCGGCATCGATCGAGCACGATGCCTGAAAAGCCCCCGAGTCCCCCCGTAGACAACTGCATGACATGCACCGCCGCACTGCCAAAGGTCTAGACCGATAGTCCCCGCGCCCCGAATGCGCCGGGGCGCCGACCGAGGCACACAAGGCAAGCGGCGCAACCCCCCGGCGCCGCTCCCCAGGCACCGACGCTGCCCTGACGTCGGTGCTGACGCAAGAAAAGAAGGGCCCCGCGGCCTCGGCCTGCGGGGCCCTTCTCATGCCCTGCGTTCCTGCACTGCGCGCCTTGCCCGGCTTCCTTGTACCGCTGTCCCGCACTGCCGGCGCCTGGCGTCAGGCCCCGCGCGTCAGGTTCGTGACACCGTCCCGCACGTTCCGTCCTCGCCGATGTCACGGCTGCGGTCGTACGGATCGACCGTCGGGCCGCTCGCCGGTTCGTCCGCGGGGGTGGTCGACGGGAACTCCGGGCGCAGATAGCCGTCGTTGATCTCGCAGGACGTGTTGCCGACGTCCCGGTCGAGGTTCAGGACGTTCAGGCGGTCGGGGGTGGACACATAGCGGGCGGGGTCGAGGAGTTCGACGTCGAGGACGCGGCGGACGACGGTGCGGGTGACCTCGGTCGAACCGTCGGTGCGGACGACCGGATAGACGAAGGTGTAGTCGGCGTGCACGGCCACCCCGTCCTGGTCGCCCTTCTCGAAGGTCATCCGGCCGCGCGTCTTGATCACGTCACCGACGAGCCGTACGTCTGCCGGGTCGAAGCGGCTGAACAGGTCCAGCGGGTCGTGTTCCTCGTCGGGCGCGCGCAGCGACCGGTTCAGGCCGTCGACGAACTCCGGCTGCTTCGGGTCGAGCACCGCGAACGCGGCCTCGGGGCGTTCGCCGCGTACGGTCTTCGGGTCCAGGTTCGCTCCGACCAGCAGCTTCTTGGTCAGTCGCAGCGCCAGGTCGACCCGGTCCTTCGACAGTCCGCCGACGGCCTTCGCCTCCGGCAGGACGATGCCCGCCGCCCCGTCGGCCCACTGCCGAGCCGGGGAACCGGCGAACGGCTCGTCCAGGGTGGGGGTTTCGGCGTCCGCGGCGGCGGGCGGCGCGGTCGGGGCCGCGGTCTCCTCGGCCAGGGGTGAGGCCGCGGCGGCGTCCGGCGTCCCGGTGCCGAAGGGGTCACCGGGCAGCAGCGAGGGTTTGATCGCCACGACGGCCACGGCGACGGCGAGGGGTATGCCGATGATCGCCCACCCCCGGCGGCGCCGGGCGGCGCGTCCGTTCATCTCCTGCCAGGCCGGACCCGTGCGCCAGCCCGCGGGAAGCTCGCCCCGCGCCTCCTGCTGCCGCAGCCGCTCGGTCACCATACGGGCGCGGGCGGAGGGCTCCTTCGGGGCCGCGGCAGCCACCTCGCGCTCGCTGTCCTGGACGAACTTCTCCCACACCTCGTCGGGGATGGAGGAAGAGTCGCCCCCCTCCCCCGAACCGGATCTCGGCTCTTCGGACGATCTGTCGACCACGGCGCCGGGCGCCTTTCTGCGAGTGGGCTTTCACGGGCTGCTGAGCGTACGTCAGCCCCCACCCGCCCCGAATAGTGATCCAGATCACATAAAAATCCTGTGAAGACGAGGGCAACCATTCGCGGGCTTCGCGGATCAAACCATGCGACTCAAGGGCCACACCCGCGTCACAAACGCGGAGGCCTCTCAAGCGTGCTGCCGCCCGCGGCACACCGGATTCTCGAGGTCTTCATGAAGCTTCGCCGTGCCATGGCCGCAGCGGCCGCGACGGCCGTCATAGCCCCGCTCGCCCTGCTCTCCGCGCCCGCCGCGTTCGCCACGGACGGGACCCCGGACACGTCGACGAGCAGCCCGGCGGCCGAGGAGACCACTCCCTCCGCCGACGCGAGCACCCCGGCCTCGGACACCAGCACGCCCGCCGCCGACAACAGCACCCCGGCAGCGGACCAGAGCACACCGGCCGGCGACTCCAGCACGCCCGCCGCGGACACCAGCACGCCCGCCGCCGACAACAGCACCCCGGCAGGCGACGCGAGTTCCCCGGCCGCCTCCACCTCCCCGAGCGCCAGCGCGAGCGCGCCCGAGGACGAGGACCCGGAGCTCTGCGTCGACGAGGACGGCAACAGCACCGCCGAGCTCAGCGACGACGTGACCAGTGGCCTGTCCGGGCTCCCCGAGACGATCGTCGCCGGCAGCGGCTGGACCGGGTTCGCGTTCAACGTCTCCAACCACGGGGACGACGAGATCAAGGACATCAAGCCGCTCATCGGCGTCGCCGCGATCGGCTGGGAAGACGCGGCGGACTACTCCGGCCAGATCAAGGTCCAGGTCTTCAACACGGCCACCCACTCCTGGGACACGATCGCGGACGCCGCGGGCGAGGGTGGCACGTTCCCCTCGTTCTCGCTCGGCGCCGGCCAGTCGATCTCGTACAAGCTGCGGCTCAGTGTCAGCGGCAAGGTGCCGGACTCCCTCGGCCTGACCGGCGGCCTCGCCGAGTACGCCGACGACGAGGGCTGCTGGGTCGCCGACGACCCGAACGGCTGGGTCTACTTCTTCGACATCCTCGCCGCCGGCTCCGACGCCGGTGACCCGAACGACGCCAAGCCGCAGGGCGGCAAGACGGACCTCACGGACGTGAACGAGGTCTCCGCCACCGGCACCCTGGCCGAGACGGGTTCGAGCTCGGCTCTGCCGGTGATCGGCCTCGTCGGTGGCGTCGCGGTCGTCGCCGGTGCCGGTGCGGTGTTCGTGGTGCGGCGCCGGAAGTCCGGTGCTCAGGCTTAAGGCCCGACCAGGGCTGAACAAGGCCCGGTAAGGCTCGCAAGAACAGAGAAGGACCTGCGCTCGGAGGGGGGTGCAGGTCCTTCTCTTTGCGTACGGCCTCTTTGTGTACGGCCTCTTCGTGTACGGCGGTCCGCTCGGGGTTACTTCTTCGGCGGCACCGCCGGTATCCCCAGGAACGGCAGCCTCAGCGCGCCGAAGGCGTCCGCCGGGACCGCCGGGGACTTCGGCTCGACCGGCTTGAGGCGTTCGTACGCCCTGCCCTGGGCCGGACGCGGGTCCGCCTCGCCCTTGTTGGGCCAGTACGACATGGCGCGCTCGGCCTGGGCGGTGATGGTGAGGGAGGGGTTCACTCCCAGGTTCGCGGAGACCGCGGCGCCGTCGACGACCGAGATGCCGGGGTGACCGTAGAGGCGGTGGTAGGGGTCGATGACGCCGGTGTCGCGGGAGGAGCCGATCGGGCAGCCGCCGAGGAAGTGGGCGGTGAGCGGGGTGCCCATCAGTTCGCCGACGTTGGAGCCGGCGAAGCCGTTGATCTCGGCCGCGATGGCCGCCGCGCCCTCCGAGGCCGCCTTGATCTGCTTGGGGTTCGGGGACCCGTGGCCCTGGCGGGCCGTCAGCAGGCCTTTGCCCACGCCGTCTGGTTTCAGGTACGTCGTCAGGGAGTTGTCCAGCGACTGCATCACCAGACCGATGATGGTCTTCTCCGACCAGCGCCGGTTGGAGAGGGAGCGCAGGACCAGGCCGGGGTGGCGGGCCGCGTTGCGCAGCCAGGCCAGGACGCGGGAGGAGCCTTCGGCGTACGGGACCTGGAGGATCGACAGGCTGCCCATCGAGTTGGAGCCCTTGCCGTAGCGGACCGGCTCGATGTGGGTGTTGGCGTCCGGGTGGATGGACGAGGTGATGGCCACTCCGCGGGTGAAGTCGACCTTCTGCTCGCCGGTGATCTTGCGGTAGCGGCGGTCGCTGGTCTGCGCGCCGACCAGCGCCTCGGAGTTGGTGCGGGTCAGCTCGCCCAGTTTGTCGGACACGTACGGCAGTTGGCCGCCGGTCCTCATCCGGTGCAGGAGGGTCTGGGTGCCGTAGGTGCCGGCCGCGAGGACCACCCGGCGGGCCTTGAAGGTCCGGCCCCCGCCCTTCTTCCGGTCGGTCGGCAGCGTGGCCACCGCGTAGCCGCCCTGCGAGTCGTCCGTGACCGAGACGACCGTCGTCAGCGGGTGCACGACCGCGCCCGCCTTCTCGGCGAGGTACAGGTAGTTCTCGTTGAGGGTGTTCTTCGCCCCGTGCCGGCAGCCCGTCATGCACTCGCCGCACTCGTTGCAGGCCTTGCGAGCGGGGCCGGCACCCCCGAAGTAGGGATCGTCCACCTGTTCACCGGGTTTGGCCTTCGAGGCGCCGTCGGCGTCCTCGCCGTCCCCGAAGAAGACGCCGACCGGCGCCATGTGGAAGCTGTCGCCGACGCCCATCCGCTCGGCGGCCGCCTTGAGGTGCACGTCGGACGGGGTCATCGTCGGGTTGAGGCGTACACCGAGCATGCGCCGCGCCTGGTCGTAGTACGGCGCCAGCTCCTCCTGCCAGTCGGTGATGTCACGCCACTGCGCGTCCTCGAAGAACGGCTTCGGCGGTACGTAGAGGGTGTTGGCGTAGTTGAGGGAACCGCCGCCGACACCCGCGCCGGCCAGGACCATGACGTTGCCCAGCAGGTGGATGCGCTGGAGGCCGTACATGCCGAGTTTCGGGGCCCAGAGGTAGTTCTTCAGGTCCCAGGAGTTCCTGGGGAGGGTCTCCCGTGTGAAGCGGCGGCCGGCCTCCAGGACGCCTACGTTGTAGCCCTTTTCCGTGAGGCGGAGGGCGGTGACGGAACCGCCGAAGCCGGAGCCGACGACGATGACGTCGTAGTCGTAGTCGTATGCGTCCTGGGGCACGTGCCGGCTCCTCTTCGAGTGTGCAGTGCGGGTGATTCGTGGCTGGTCGCGCGGTTCCCCGCGCCCCTGGGTCGGCTACCTGAAACGGAATGCCTTCATCAGGCGGAGACTGCGGCTCATGAAGGCCGCGTACTTCTCGTCGTCCATCCCCAGCGAGGGGGCCATCGGCAGCAGGCGCTGCTGGGCGACCGTCTGGGCCTCGGTGTACTTGAGGATGCCCTCGGAGCCGTGGCGGCGGCCGAGGCCGGATTGCTTCATGCCGCCCATCGGGGACTGGACGCTGCCGTAGGCGGGGGCGTAGCCCTCGTTGATGTTCACCGTGCCGGTGCGCAGCCGGGCGGCGACCTCGCGGCCGCGTCGGCCGTCCTTCGTCCAGACGGAGGAATTGAGGCCGTACGGCGTGGCGTTGGCCTGCTCGACCGCCTCGTCCTCGGACGCGAAGCGGTAGATCGAGACGACCGGGCCGAAGGTCTCCTCGCCGCACACCGACATCGGTGCCTCGACGTCGTCGAGGATGGTCGGCTCGAAGAAGTACGGGCCGACGTCCGGGCGGGCCACCCCGCCGGCGACGACCTTCGCGCCCTTGGCGACGGCCTCCTCGACGTGCCGGGTGACGGTCTCCAGTTGCCGCTCGCCGACCAGGGAGCCCATGTCGGCGCCGTACGCGAGGGAGGTGCCCAGGCGCATCGCCTTCGTGCGGGCGGCGAAGCGCTCGAGGAAGGTGTCGGCGACGGACTCGTGGACGTACAACCGCTCGATGGAGATGCAGAGTTGGCCGGCCGAGGAGAAGCAGGCGCGGACGGCACCCGCGGCCGCCTTCTCGATGTCGGCGTCCTCCAGGACCAGCATCGCGTTCTTCCCGCCGAGTTCGAGGGAGACGCCGACCAGGCGGGCGGCGGCGCCCTGGGCGACCTCGCGGCCGGTGCGGGTGGAGCCGGTGAAGGAGACGTAGTCGGCGTGCTTGACGACCTCGGGGCCTATGACCGGGCCCTCGCCGAGGACGACCTGGAAGACGTCGGCGGGCAGACCGGCCTCGACGAGGAGGTCGCGGGCCCAGAGCGCGGTGAGGCAGGTCTCCGTGTCCGGCTTCATCACGACCGCGTTGCCCGCGACGAAGGCGGGGAGCGCGTCGCCGACGGAGAGTTCGAGGGGGTAGTTCCAGGGGGCGATCTGGCCGACGACACCGCGCGGGTGGCGCAGTTCGGTGACCTTGGTGAGGGCCGGGACGGCGCCGGCGTGCCGCTTCGGCTTCAGATACGCGGTGGCCCTGCGTCCGTAGTGCCGGGCCGCGACGGCCACGGCCTGCACCTCTTCATGGGCGTGCAGGCGGGCCTTGCCGGTCTCCAGCTGGATCAGGTCGAGGACTTCGGCCTGGCGTTCGAGGATCAGGTCGTGGAAACGCAGGAGCACGGCGGCGCGCTGCCGTACCGGCGTCTGCGCCCAGACCGACTGTGCCCTGCGGGCCGCGTCGAAGGCCTCCTGTACGTCCTCGGGCGTCGACTCGGGCAGGTCCGCCAGCTTCTCGCCGGTGAACGGCGTGTGGTTCGCGGTCCGACCGGATCCGGCCACGCCCTTGGTGAGCTGGGCGACCAGCTCCGGGGTGACCACGTCGGCCGCGGTACGGGCGCCCTCGGGGGCGGGGGCGATGGGGTTCGTGCCGGTCTTGGCCGGGGCCTGCGCGTCCGTCATGAGCCGCAGGGTATGACGCCGGGAAGGCTTTGTGTACCCGTCGGTAACGCGGATTCACCGAGCGCCCACACGATGCCAGCGGTCGCTGGCAGGGAATGCGCTGATCAGGGCGTTGTCCGGTGGCATCGCCGGGAGTTCAGCCGCTTCCGTCATTTCCGATCGCGAGCCGGCCACGGGCCGCCTTGAACACCGACGTGCCCTTCTTCTCGTCCGGCGTTCCCTTGGGCATGTCCACGCGCAGCTCGTACATGCGGCCGTCGGGAGTGCGGACCATCAACTGCATGACCCGGGTGGGGCGCCCGTCCAGGTCGTACGTGGTGTCCGCGAGCGCCGCCTCGTAACCGTGGAAGCTGGTGCGGGTCTTCTGCGTGCTCGCGTCCCCGTCACGGCTGCCCCAGGTGTCCTGTGCCGCCTGCGCCTGGGCCATCGGGGAGCGGGGGGCCCGGTCCCACTGGGTGAGGCGCAGCCGGATGGTGTCGTCGAGGTCGTAGACGACGAAGCGGCTCGGGTCCTCGGCGCTGCCTTCGCGGGCGGTTTCCCTGTAGGCGGCGGGAAGGGCGAGGGTGGCGTTCATGGCCGGCTCGGGGTGGCTTGTCCAGGAGGCCGCAGGGGCGGGGGTGGGAGTTGGCGTGGGAGTGGGAGTTGCGGTGGGGGTGTGGGTGGGGGTCAGTTCCGCGGCGGAGCCGCTTTCGGTCTCGGTGAGGTAGGTCGACGTGCCCAGCCATACGCCGCCGACGAGGAGGGTGGCGAGGAGGGCCGTGAGGAGGGGGAGGCGGGGGCGGCCGGGGCGGCGCTTCGGCTTCGGCCTGGAGGTGGCGACGGTGTCCGGTTCGGGCGCGGGAACGGTTTCCGGTGCGGCAGCGGTTTCCGGCGTGGGAACGGCTGCCGGTTCGGGAACGGCTGCCGGTTCGGGAACGGCTGCCGGTTCGGGAACGGTTTCCGGTTCGGGTCCGGGAGCGGGCTCCGGCGGCCGTACGGCCTCTGCCAGCCGCACCGTCCCTACGTCCTCCGCCAACTCCCTGAGTCCCGCCGGATCCTGCTTCTCCGCGTCGGCCGCCTCTCCGGTCGGGCCCGGGTCCGGCCATCCCTGCGCCACCGCATCCAGCGCCACGGCGACCTCCGCCGCTTCCGGACGCCGCTCGGGGTCCTTCTCCAGCAGCCGCACGATGAGCGGCCCGAGCGGACCGGCCTGTTTGGGCTCCGGCGTGTCGGCGGCGAGGATCGCGGCGAGGGTGGACTCCAGTGTCGTACGGCGGAAGGGTGACCAGCCCTCCACGGCGGCGTACAGCAGCACGCCCAGCGACCACAGGTCGGAGGCGGGGCCGGCGGGGCCGTCCCGGCCGGACATCCGCTCGGGTGCGATGAACTCCAGCGAGCCGACGAACTCGCCGCTGAGGGTGAGGGACTCCTCGCCCTGTACGTGGGCGATGCCGAAGTCGGTGAGGACGACGCGGCGGTGCGGGCCGAGCAGGACGTTGGCCGGCTTGACGTCGCGGTGCACGATGCCGACGGAGTGCGCGGCGCGCAGGGCGCCGAGGACGGCGAGGCCGATGCGGGCGCATTCGGCGGCTTCGACGGGCCCTCGCTGAAGCACTTCGTGGAGCGACTCGCCGCGGACCAACTCCATGACGATCCACGGGAGTCCGTCCTCCTCCTCCGCGACGACGTCGTGGATGGTGACGGCGGAGGGATGGTCGACGCGGGCGGCGGCCCGAGCCTCACGGTAGAGCCGGTGGGCGGCCCGCTGATGGCTCTCGTCCCCGGGGTCCCCCGGCAACCGCGGCTGCTTGACGGCGACCTCGCGTCCGACCACCTCGTCGACGGCCCGCCACACGGTCCCCATCCCACCGGACCCGATCCGTTCGACCAGTCGGTAACGCCCCCCGACTATCCGCTCCTTGCCGTCTCCGGAGCCACCGTCGTTGCTCATGTCCCATGAGTACCTTGCGGGGTGGCCGCTTGTCGACGCGGCTCAGTGGCGGGCGGACGCGGCGGGTGTCCCGGCGGCGCCACCTCGGCTCACAGTTTGTCGACGTCGAGGTTCGCGATCGCCGTCTTCGCCACCTCGCGCCCGCGCTCCGTGAAGTCCCCCTCGCCCGGGTAGCCGATGGAGAGCTTGTACATGTCGCCGGCGGAGGTCTTGTAGTAGAAGATCCGCAGCTCCCGCAGGCGGGGGTTCTGGGTGTCGTCGGTGGTGTAGACGATGGTGTTCTCGGCGGCCTTCTTGCCCTGGTACGTCGCGTTGTCGGGCTTGGTCTTCAGCTTCTCGGCGGGCATGTTGAGCTCGTAGGCCCCGCTCTGCTTGAACACGCCGTCGTCGTCGTACATCTCGGCGGCCGCGGAGCCCGCGATCTCACTGCCCGTGTCCTCGGCCTTCTTGTCCAGCGACAGGCGGATCCAGATGGCCCCGCTCGCATCGGTGTACGTCACCCAGTGACTTTTGTCGGACTCACGGTCGGGCAGGGACTTCTTGTAGGTGTCGGGCACCGCCAGCGTCGCCGCGACGTCCTGCGAGGGCACCGTCTTCCAGCCGTCCGGCAGCGGCCCCGCGAAGGGGTCCGCGAGCACGAGATACGCCGCCACCGCCGCCGCGACGACCGCGGCACCGAGGCCGATCAGGGTCTTGCGGCCGAGCCGGATGCCGCCGGGGGCGCCCCCGTTCGCGGAAGCGCCGCTGATCTGGACGACCTGCGTCGGGGCCGGGGCCGGCGGGTTGGCGGTGCGCTCCAGCAGATCGCGGACCTGGGCGGCGTTCGGGCGACGGGCCGGGTCCTTCTGCAGCAGGCCGTTGATGGCCTCGGCGAGCGGGCCCTGCGCCGAGGCGGGCGGCGCGGGGGCCGCGTTGAGGACGGACTGGAGGGTCGCCGGGGTGTTGCTGCGGCGGAACGGGGAGACACCCTCCGTCGCCGCGTACAGGACCACGCCGAGGGACCACAGGTCGCTGGCCGGGCCGGGACGCTGGCCCAGCACCCGCTCCGGCGCGATGTATTCGGGCGAGCCGACGAACCCGCCGGTGTCGGTCAGGTTGGTCTCGCCCTCGATCTGGGCGATGCCGAAGTCGGTGAGGACGACCCGGTCGTGCCGGCCGAGCATGACGTTGTCCGGCTTGACGTCGCGGTGCAGGATGCCCGCCGCGTGCGCGGCCTCCAGCGCGCCCAGCACCTCGAGGCCGATTTTCGCCGCGTCCCGGGCTCCGAGGGTGCCCTCCTGCAACGCGTCGCCCAGCGAACGGCCCCGCACCAGCTCCATCACGATCCACGGCTGGCCGTCCACGACCGCCACGTCGTGCACGTTCACCACGGCGGGGTGGTCGAGCCGGGCCGCCGCGCGCGCTTCCCTGCGCATCCGTTCGAAGGCGTTGGCACGTTCGCGGTCGGGAAGGTGATCCGGTACGCGGGGCTCCTTGACGGCGACCTCGCGGTCCACCGTCTCGTCCTTGGCCCGCCACACCGTACCCATGCCACCGTGCCCGAGCTTGGCGAGCAGCCGGTAGCGACCGGCGATCAGCCGACCGGTGCCGGGGTCCTGGGCAGGCTGCGGCTCCGGCTGGGGCGCGGTCTGCGGCGGGGCGGCCTGCGGCGGCACGACCTGAGTGGGCGCCGCGTACGGGTTGTCGGGGTGCGGCACCGCCGGATGGGGCACCGCCGCGTGCGGGTTCGGCGGTTGCAGACCGAAACTCGTTGGCTCTTCGGCTCCGTAAGGGGCTCCCCCGTTGCTGCTCATGGGTTCATCAATATCGCGCCAAGCGCTTCCGCTTCCACCTCTGGCGCTTTCCGGTCACAGACCCGTGACTCAACTTGCCGCTTATCTTCCCTTTATCCGGAGTTCGTGGGAGCGGGGGCGGGGGCGGAGACAGCGGAAGAGGCGGACGGGCTGAACGGGCTGGACGAGGGAGACGGGCGCAAGGACGCCGACGACCTCGGTGCGGTCGGCGTATTGGGTGCGGTCGGCGTACTCGGTGCGGTCGGCGTCCCCCGTACGGTCGACGTTCCCTGCGCACTCGACGTACCGCCAGAGTGCGGCGCCGAACTGGTGGGCACCGGCACCACACCCCCGCCGCCCTCCCGGTCCATCAGCAAGGCCGCCGCCGACACCCCCGCCCCCGCCATCGCGGTGACCAGCAGCGCGGCGACCAGCACGCTGCGCGGGGAGTACGCGTGGCGCTCCCCCGTGCCGAATCGTTTCGACGTGCTGCCCGTCTCCAGGAAGTCGCGCAGCATCCGCTCCGCCTCCCCCGCGTCGAGCCGCTGCCCGGGATCGCGTTCGAGCAGGCCCTGTACGACGGGCAGGATCGGCGCGGCCTGCGCGGGTGGCCGTATCTCCGCGGAGACGACCGCGTGCAGGATGCCGCCCAACGAGTCGCGCCGGAACGGCGACTCGCCGCTCAGCGCGGTGCACAACAGCGCGCCCAGCGACCAGAGGTCGGACGCGGGCCCGGTCACCGCCCCGGACATCCGCTCGGGCGCGGTGTACTCGGGTGAGCCGACGAAGGCCCCGCTCTCGGTGAGCGTGGAGGCGCCGACGACCTGTGCGACGCCGAAGTCGGTGAGAACGACACGGCCGGGACCGACACGACCGGGACCGACGCGGTCGAAGCCGTCGTGGCCGGTGCCGGTGCCGGTGCGGGTGCCGGTGCGGTTGCGGGTGTTGTGAGTGTCGTGGGCGCCCTTGGTGTGACCGGTGCCGTCGATGCGGTCAGCGCCGTTGGTGCCGTTGGTGCCGTCGATGCCGCTCACGCCGTTCCCGCCGGCGCCGTTCTCCTCCAGCAGGACATTCGCCGGCTTGATGTCCCGGTGCAGGACCCCCGCCGCGTGCGCCGCCCGCAACGCGCCCAACAGGGCGATGCCGATCCGGGCGGCCTCGACGGCGTCGACCGGGCCGCTCTCCGCGATGCGGTCGGCCAGCGAGCCGCCGTGGATCAACTCCATGACGATGTAAGGGCGTTCATCGTCCTCGACCACGTCGTGGACGACGATGATGTGCGGGTGACTCAACTGGGCGACCGCACGCGCCTCGCGCAGGGTGCGTTCGCGCTGTCGACGGGCCTCGTCCGCGGAGAGCGTGTCGTCCAGGGGAAGTTCCTTGACCGCCACCTGCCGGCCGAGCAGTTGGTCGGTCGCCCGCCAGACGACCCCCATGCCGCCGCGCCCGAGCCGCTCCTCGAGCCGGTAACGACCCGCGATCACACGGACGTTGCCCCCCTCGGTCCCCATGCGCCTCATGATGCCGCACCGGACGGACCCCCTCCGGGTCGGCGACCGGCCATTCCCGGGGGAGTGTGTCAGCCGGTCCCCGGCTGCCATCCCTGCAGTACCGCCGTGAACTGCTTGCGCGTCTTCGCCCAGCTCTCGGCCGGCGAGGACATGTAGATGGCGTACTCGACGCCGTCCCGGGCCAGGTACGTCTCCTCGATCGCGCGACGCGGCCCGGGGAACGGCGTGTCCTTGGGCTGCGCGGTCCACGTGTACTCCCACAGGGAGCCGTCGCGGTCGCGGTAGAGGTTCTTCTCCAGCGTCACCCGCTTGTAGTCGACCAGCCCCCGGATCTGCTCCTCCAGGTCGAGCTGATGGGCGTACGGGGCGCCGAAGTCCGGCGATCCGTCGACGGCGATGCGGACGAAGTGCTCGCCGCCGTCGGGTGAGTAGTCGATCTGCTCGATGCCGTCCTCCTTGCTGTAGACCGACCGCTTCCAGCCCTTGGGCAGAGAGAGGCTGAACCCCGCGGGATCGTCGACGGGGACCCAGGTGTCCGGACCGGAAGCTGTCGCACCGGTGCCGGTGTCCGGGGGGCTCGGCGAGGCGGACGCCCCGGCGTCGGCCGCCTGCCGGCGCCCCTCGTCCCACTGCTGCATCCACACCGCCGTACCTCCGCCGATGATCGCGGCGAGAGCGACGACAAGGGCGAGGGTGCGCAGCCGGCGGCGCCTGGGCGGGGCCGACGGCGCGGCGGCGGCATGGTGCGCCGGTCCGCCGACGGGTGTCACACCGGTCGCACCCGTCGCAGGGGGATACGGCGTCCCGGTGACCGGCGTGCTCGCCCCACCTTGCCCACCGCTGTGCGTGCCATGGCGCGCGCTGTCGGACCCCCCACCGCGCGTCCCGCCATACCCACCGACACCCGCTCCGGTCTGGGGCCCCGTCCCGTACGGGGACCCGGAACCGACCCCGACCTGCCGCGTCGCCACGTACGCCTGCGCCGCGCTCGGCCGCCGCCCCTCCGCCGCCTCGGCGAGCATCTGCTCGGCCTCGGCCACGTCGGGCCGCAGGGCGGGTTCCTTGTGCAGCAGGGCGGCGATGACCGGCCCGAGCGGGCCGGCGTGCCGCGGCTCGGCGGGTTCCTCGTCGACGACGGCCTGCATGGTGGTCAGGGGCGTGGTGCGGCGGAACGGCGACCTGCCCTCGACCGCCGTGTACAGCGTGGCGCCGAGCGCCCACAGGTCGGAGGAGGCCCCCGGGTCGTGGCCGCGGATCCGCTCGGGGGCGAGGTAGTCGACCGAGCCGACGATCTCTCCGGTACGGGTGATGGCGGTGTCGCCCTCCACCTGGGCGATGCCGAAGTCGGTGAGCAGGACGCGGCCGTCGCGGCCGAGCAGGACGTTGCCGGGCTTCACGTCGCGGTGCAGGACACCGGCCGAGTGGGCGGCGCGCAGCGCGCGCAGCACCCAGAGTCCGATGCGGGCGGCCTCCGTCGGCTCCACCCGCCCCTGTTCCTTGACCGCGTCGGCCAGCGAGTGGCCCTCGACCAGCTCCATCACGATCCACGGCCGGCCGTCGTGGTCGAGCACGTCGTGCACGGTGACGACGGCGGAGTGGTTGATCCGGGCGGCCGCGCGCGCCTCCGCCCGGGTGCGGGCGAGGAGGACCGTCCGGTCACTTTCGGACACGTAGAGCGCGGCGGTCAGCTCCTTGATCGCGACGGCCCGGTGCAGCACCTCGTCGTGGGCACGCCAGACCCGGCCCATGCCGCCCTTGCCTATCGGGTCGGCGAGCCGGTAGCGCCCGGCGACGAGCTGGCCCTGCATCTGATTCACGTTGCCCCGCAATGCTCTTGACAGGGTCAGAGTAAAGACCCGCCCGCACCGAAAGGAACCAGGGGAGCCTCAAGGAGACCGCACTGTGACGGTTGTCGCTTCGAGAGGCGAAAGTAAACCAACGAGTAGTCGGATGCGTCCGCCAGCTGCCGTCTCCGGCATCTGCGGCCCGGCATTCAGCCGGTGGTCTGGTAGGTCTGCGCCGCCTGCTCGTACAACCGCGTGACCTCGTCCCGCTCCGCCTCTGGGCCGCGTACCTGCACCACGTGGTACTTACCGTCGACCAGCAGCGCCAGGTTGCGCACGAACAGCTCGCGCCCGTCGTCGCCGGTCCAGGTGAACTGCCCCTCGGCCATGGTCCGACCGCCCACCTGGATCGTCTTCAGCCCGGTCGCGGTGGCCCAGCTGGAGTCGCGGTACGGCTGCAACTCGGGCTCCTTCTCCCGCTGGTACACCATGGGATCGCTGCCGTCCTCGGCCGCGCTGTCCCGCCCCGGTACGACGATCAGCTCGAAGTTCCCGTGCGTGTAGACGACTTGCCCGCGCCCGTTCCGCGCCGTGCGCTCCCAGCCGTCGGCCACGGCGACCCGGAAGCCCTCCGTGTCCTTGCGCAGGGTGAAGCCGTCGGCGACCTCGGGGCCCTCGGTCTGTGGCTCGGTGGAACCCGCGGACGTCGAGGGACTGCTCTGCGGTGAGCCGGGCGAGGTCTGGTCGGGCCGCGGCTCGCTGCTCGCCTCCGGGGACTGCTCGGGCGCTCGGCTCACCTCACCGGCGGCTCCGGTCCGGTCCCCGGCGCCCTGGTCTTCCGGGTCGGCCTTCGGCATGAAGAACATGGCGTACGCGATCGCCCCGGCCAGCACGAGCAGGATCAGCACCAGCAGGGTCCGCCCGAGACTCCTCGGCGAACTCGCCTGCTCCCGCGCCCGCTTGTGCCGCCCGTGCGCACTCGTCGCCGGCAGCCCGGCCCGCCGCCTGCGCACCAGCTCGCCCCGACGGCGTACGACGGGCAGCCGGCTCGTGTCGGCGGGCGGCGCGGCGACGACGTGCGCCCCGGCCTCCGGCTCGGGCGCCGAACGGACCAGCGAGCGCAGCCAGCCGCGCAGTTCCTCGAAGTCCAGCCGCTCCGTCGGGTCCTGCCGCAGCAGCGACTCGACCACCGGCCTGAGCGGCCCGCACTCCTCGGCGAACGCGGGCGGCTCCGCACACACCAACTGCACCAGCTCGGCCGTCGACTCCTCCGGGTACGGCGCATGCCCCTGTACCGCCCTGAACAGCAACGCCCCGAGCGCCCACAGGTCGGTCTGCGGCCCGATCGGCGCCGCCAACTGCCAGTTCTCGTGCACCGGCCCGGCCTGCTCGGGCGCCCACCGCTCCGTCACCGGCCCCACCACGGCCATCCGCGCCTGCCGGGCCCGCTCGGCGGCCAACGCGGTGGTCGGCCCCCGCCGCACGGGCGCCCCCGCGGCCAGGTCGTCCCACCGGCCGGTGGGCGCACCAGAGGCGCCGGGAAGGGCGGGCGCGGAGGAGCCGTGAGCACCCGGGCCCGCGACACCGGCGCCCGACGGGACCGGAACACCGGCCGCGGTCGCGCCACGCCCCGCCGACGGGACACCCCCGCCGGGCGACGCGGTGACCCCACCGACCCCACCCCGGGGCGCGGCCCCATGCCAGGACGCGGGACGCACGCCATAGGGGTCGGCGATCTGCCCCGGGGCAACGCCCCCGGGCGTCTCCCGCCCACCGTTCGCAGAGGGGTACGGCGCACGCCCACCCGGCCCGCCGGGATACGGCGACTGCGCCGACCCGTTCCCAGCGGGGTACGGCAACTGCCCGTCCTGCACTCCGGGATACGGCGCCCGCTGCCCACCGTTCCCCGTGCCAGGCGGCAACTGTCCCTCACGCGCGCCGGGATACGCCGACTGCTGCCCGCCCCCCGGGCCGGAGTACGGCGCCTGCGCCGCCCCGTTCCCGGTGGGGTACGGCATCCGCCCACCCTGAGCACCGGGATACGGCGCCTGCTGCCCACCGTTCGCCGTGGCAGGCGGCAACTGTGCCGCCCCGTTCGCGTGTGCGCCCGGGTCGCCCTCGGGCGCGGGGCGGGCCCCGGGCAGTGCCGCCCGCCCGCTCTGCTGCGCCTCCTGGACCCGGGCCGCGGCCCGCGCTCCCGCGCGATACGCGGCGATCGCCCCGGCGCGCGCCGCCCTGACGTCCGCGCCACCGTCGACGTCCCTCCGGGCAACCGCGGCCGAGGCTCCCGCGCCGTTCGCGCTCTCCGGCTCCACCCCGGCAGCCGGAAGCCCCCCGGCCTCCCGCGCCTCGATGGCGGCCCGCCGAGCAGCCTCGGGATCAGCCCCACCGAGGCCACCACTGCCACCGGCACCTCGGGGACCACCGGCCCCGACCGGCACGGCGCCACCGACGCCACGACCACCACCGGGCCCGACGGGCGCACCGGCGCCACCAACTCCACGCAGACCAGGGGCACTTACGCCGCCACCAGGCCCGCCTAAGCCGCCGTCTCCTCCAGCGGCCCCGGCACGACCAGCGCGTCCACTTCCCTCCGCGCCCCCAGGCCCACCAGGCCCCCCGGCCCCAGGCCCGTCACCGAACTCGCCGCCCTCACCGCCCCCGGCGCCCCATTCCGCCCCTTCGGCCGGCACCGGGTCGTACCCACACAGCGCTTCCTCGGCCGCGCCGACCGCGAGGCCGGTCAGCATCACGCGGCCGTCGTCGCAGACGAGCACCGTGCGGGCGGTGATGTTCCGGTGCACCCAGCCGTGCGCGTGCAGTACCCGCAGCGCCATGAGGACGTCGGAGGCGACCTCCGCCGCCCGGTACGGCGTGAGCGGCTTCTCCGCGAGCAGCGCCGCCAGCGGCCGCGCGGGCACCAACTCACTGACTATCCACAGCGAACCACCGTCGGCGAACACGTCGAAGACCTGGTCGAGCCGGGGATGGTCGGGAATCCGGGCCGCGGACTGCGCGGCCTCGACGGCCCGCCGTACGGCCGGATCCGTGGGTCGCCGCGCCGCGGCACCCGCCGGGGCCCGCCGCGCTCCACGGTCCCGCAGCCCCTGCGGATCGCGCGCCGTGAATCCCTCCGGCAGCCCCTCCGCGTCGAGCACCTCCGCCTCGACGACCTCGGGCAACGGAACCTGCCTGACCAGGACTTCCTGCCCGCTGTAGGTGTCGAAGGCCCGGCTCTCGGTGAGTTCGTACTCGTCGGAGGGCGGCAGCGGCAGGCGGTAGCGGTCGGCGAGTACCCGTCCCGCATAGTCGTCCACGTTGCCTCCCCCGGCCGCCCGGTTGGTCAATTCCGTTCGCCTCGCGGCCCGTTCCGCCTACTTTCCTGGCTGCGTACGGTCCGCAAGCACTCACGATACGTGCCGGAGGCAACTCACCAAGAGGGGATTCCAGATCTCACGCCGCAAACAAGAAACCGAACAAGATGTCGATCACACCTCACGCGGCCTCACGACTTCGGTGCGAACGTGTCGGCCAGCGTCTTCCATGTGCCCTCACGCAGCGCGCTGTCCCACTCCGCGTCCTTCGCGGTGTACATCAGCGCGTACCCGAGTTGGTCGTTGACGACGAACCCCCGGTCGATCGTCCGGTACGTCGTCCCGCTCTCCGAGTAGGTGAACTCCCAGTCAGCCGTGTTCCAGCCGCGGTAGTCCACCTTCTCTATTCGGATCCTCTTGTACTGAGAGCGCGTCATGTACCGCTCCTGGCTCTCCCAGTCCGCCACCGGGTCACCCTTCGGCGTGGACGTCCAGGCCACGAGCAGCTTCTGCCCGTCCGGCCCGGTGAAACGGTCCCCCGCCGACCCCGTCGACTGGAACTTCCACCCGGCGGGCAGCCCGATCGAATACCCCTGGCTTCCCTTGTGCGTCGTCTTCGCCGCGTTGCCGTCACCGGAACCGGAGGAGCCCTCGCCCGAACCACTGCCTCCGGACGCACTCGCGTCGGCGCTCGGCGTGTTCGCGGACCCGGCCGCCGCGGACTCGGTGGCCGAGCCGTCGGTACGCGTACCGCTCTTCTCGTCCTCCTTGGTGTCGGCACTCGCGCTCGTACTGGCCGACGCCTTGCCGCCACCGCCCGCGGCCCCGTCGGAGCTCCCGTCGTCACCGAACGTGAGGGCCAGTACGGTGCCGATCACCGCGAGCACCACGACCACCGCGATGACGACCAGCGTCCGCCGCGGCACCACATCGGTGAGCGGCGCCCTCGGCACGGGCCTCGGCGGCAGATCCGGCGGCGTCATCACGGGCCACCCGGAGCTACGCCCACCCGTCGAGGCGTTGGCACCCGCGCCACCGGCGGCAGCACTCGCATCCTGAGCACTCCGGTCACGAGGACCGGGCACCCCACCGGAGGCCGATCCCGAGCCGGAGCCCGAACCGGCACCCGCCGCCCCGCTCGACGCGGGCTTCCCCGAGGAGCCGGCCCCCTCGGGGACCGACGCGCCCTTACCGCCACCCGCACCGGAGTCCGCCGTACGGCCACCGGCCCCGGCCCCGGCACCCGACGTACCGCCACCGGACCCCGAGACAGCGCGCCCGCTGCCCTCCGAACCCGAAGCGGCCGTGTCGGCACCGGACTTGGTCCGGGAAGCGGCAGCGGAGGAGGCCACGGCACCCGCCGCCCCGGCGGCCTTCCGCACGGAACGCAAGGCCCCGCGGAACCGCTCGCCCGCCTCCTCGCCCCGCTTGCCCCGGTCCGCCCGCTCCTCGGGCTGCGGGGGCAGCGGCACGACCTTCGTCGCGTCCTGAGCCTGCTCCGGCTCGGCCGCCTTCGGCTCGGGCGCGTGGATCACGGCACTGAGCATCGCTCGCGCGCCGTCGTCGTCGAGCCGCTTGGCGGGGTCCTTGTTGAGCAGGCCGTAGATGACGTCCTTCAGCGGCCCCGCGTTCTTCGGCTCCTCCAGCGGCTCGGTCATCACCGCGGTCAGCGTCGCGATCGCCGACCCCTTGTCGTACGGCGGTGCACCCTCGACCGACGCGTACAGCAGACCGCCCAGCGACCACAGGTCGGCCGCCGGTCCCGGCTTGTGCCCGCGGGCCCGCTCCGGGGAGATGTAGGAGGGCGCGCCGACGAGCATGCCGGTCGAGGTGATGGACGGGTCGCCCTCGACCTGGGCGATGCCGAAGTCGGTGAGCACGACCCGGCCGTCCTCGGAGATCAGCACGTTGGACGGCTTCACGTCACGGTGCAGGATGCCCTCGCGGTGCGCGGACCGCAGCACGTCGAGGATCGCCAGGCCGACCTCCGCCGCCCGCCTGGGCTCCAGCAGGCCGTCTTCGCGGATGACCTCGGCGAGCGACTTGCCCTCGACGAGCTCCATCACGATCCACGGCCGGTCGTCCTCGTCGACGACGTCGAAGACCGTCACCGCGCTGTTGTTGCGGATCCGCGCGATGGCCTTGGCCTCGCGCAGCGTGCGGGTGATCAGCCGCCGCTTCTCGTCCTCGTCGATGTTGGACGGGAACCGCAGCTCCTTGACGGCGACCGTCCGGCCCAGGGTCTCGTCCTCGGCACGCCACACCGTGCCCATGCCACCGCGGCCGAGCACACCTCCCAGCCGGTACCGCCCGGCGAGAAGACGCCCGCTGTTGTCCTGACGAGTGTCTTGACGGGATGTGCCCGCCCGCTCCGCCTCCGACATGCGTCCCCTCATGCAACCCGCCCTGACAGAGCCTCCATTGTCCCTCACCCGACAAGTGCCCGACGCCCAGGGTGCCCCTGACAGGACCTTTGGCCCTCCACACGGGGTCCGGTGAAGCCGCCGGTCCGCCGCCCTGCATGATGGGCCCCGACAAGGGAGGAGCCGCGCGATGCCACCGCTTCGGACGCTGTCGGCCGTGCCCGTGTGCCTGGCGCTCCTCGCCCTGGCCCCCGCCGCCTCCTCGGCACCGCCGATCCCTCCCACGGATACGGTCCTTCCGCTACTGGTCACGCGCGGTGGCGCCCCCGCCGCGGCCCTGCTGGCCCGCGAGGAGACCGGCACCCGCTACGTCCACAGCGGTCCGGGCATCGCCCGCGACGACCACTTCCGCGCCGGCAGCATCACGAAGACCCTCATCGCGACGGTCGTCCTGCAACTGGCCGCCGAAGACCGGCTGAAACTGTCCGACACCGTGGAGCAGCACCTGCCCGGCCTGGTGCGGGGAGCGGGCAACGACGGCCGCGCGCTGACCCTGCGCGCCCTGCTCACCCACACCAGCGGCCTGTACGACTTCACCGCGGACACCAGCGGCGTCGTCCCCGTCGCCCCTCTTCAAGCGGTACGCATCGCGCTCACCCACCCCCCGGCCGAACCCGGCCGCTACTCCTACTCGAACACCAACTACGTTCTGCTCGGCCTGGTCGTCGAGCAGGTCACCGGCCACTCGTACGCCACCGAGGCCGAGCGCCGCATCATCGCTCCGCTGGGTCTGACGGGCACCTCCTTCCCCGGCTCCCGCACGACTCTCCCCTCCCCGCACGGCCGCGCCTTCGCCGCCGACGGAACCGACGTCACCGAACTCGACCCGCGGGTGGCCGGCGCCGCGGGCGAGCTGGTGACCACGCTCGCCGACCTGGACCGCTTCTACGCAGCCCTGCTCGGCGGACGGCTCCTGCCCCCGCGCTGGCTGCGCGAGATGCTCGACACCCGCACCGCACACGGCTCGTACGGCATGGGCCTGTTTCCAGTGAAGCTGCCGTGCGGCACCACGGTGTGGGGGCACAACGGCCGCATCACCGGCAGCTACGTGCGCACCGCGGCCACGGTCGGCGGCCGTCGCGTCCTCACCTTCCGCGTGAACACGACGGCGGTGGCAGATCCCGGTCTCGAACCCCGGCTGCTCACTGCCGAGTTCTGCCCCCGCACCTCGTAGAACGGCCGGGTTCCGAACGAAGATCCCGGTCCGCGACACTCGTTCGAGTGACGCTCGACCACCGACCACCGACCACCGACCACCGACCACCGACCACCGACCACCGACCATCCGCAACCCGCAACCCGCAACCCGCAACTAACGCGCAGCCACCGAGGCGGCGGTGACGGATCCGGGGCCGGGCGACGGCGGTGGTGGCTGAGCGGCGACGGAGGTGGCCGAACGTCGGCCGGTAGGCCCCGCCACCCCGAACGCCCTACAGCGGCACGATGTCCGGCGCCCCCAGCCGCGCCGCGTCCGCCGTCAGGTCGTCCGGCTGGCGCTGCGACTCCCGCTCCGCCTCCACCCGCTTCTCGTAGTGCTGGACCTCGCGCTCGATCTGGTCCTTGTCCCAGCCGAGCACCGGCGCCATCAGCTCGGCGGCCTCGCGGGCGGTGCGGGTGCCCCGGTCGAAGGTCTCGATGGAGATGCGGGTGCGCCGGGTCAGGACGTCGTCCAGGTGCCGCGCACCCTCGTGCGAGGCGGCGTACACGATCTCGGCACGCAGATAGGTGTCGGCCGTGTGGAGGGGGTCGCCGAGCGAGGTGTCCGAGGCGATGAGGTCAAGGACCTCCTCCGCCATCGCGCCGTACCGGTTCAGCAGATGCTCCACGCGCACCACATGGAGGCCCGTCCGCGCGGCGATCCGCGCCCGCGCGTTCCACAGCGCCCGGTAGCCCTCGGCGCCGAGCAGCGGGACGTCCTCCGTCACGCACTCGGCGACCCGCATGTCGAGTCCGTGCACCGCCTCGTCCACGGCGTCCTTGGCCATCACCCGGTACGTCGTGTACTTGCCGCCGGCCACCACGACGAGCCCGGGCGCCGGGTGCGCCACGGTGTGCTCGCGCGACAGCTTGCTGGTGGCGTCCGACTCGCCTGCCAGCAGGGGCCTGAGACCGGCGTACACACCCTGGACGTCGTCCCTGGTCAGCGGCACCGAGAGCACCGAGTTGACATGCTCGAGGAGGTAGTCGATGTCGGCGCTGGACGCGGCCGGGTGCGCCTTGTCGAGGTCCCAGCCGGTGTCCGTCGTGCCGATGATCCAGTGGCGGCCCCACGGGATGACGAACAGGACGGACTTCTCGGTGCGCAGGATCAGGCCGCTCGAGGAGTTGATCCGGTCCTTGGGCACGACCAGGTGGATGCCCTTGGACGCCCGGACGTGGAACTGACCGCGCTCCCCCACCATCGCCTGGGTGTCGTCGGTCCACACACCGGTGGCGTTCACGATCTGCTTGGCGCGGACCTCGTACTCCCCTCCCGCCTCGACGTCCTGTACCCGGGCGCCGACCACGCGCTCGCCCTCGCGCAGGAAGCCGGTCACGCGCGCGCGGTTGGCGGCCTTCGCGCCGTACGCCGCCGCCGTACGCACCAGGGTCGCCACGAAGCGGGCGTCGTCCATCTGCGCGTCGTAGTACTGCAAGGCGCCGACCAGCGCGTCCTTCTTCAAGGCGGGCGCGACGCGCAACGCGTGACGGCGGCTCAGGTGCCGGTGCAGGGGCAGGCCCCGCCCGTGTCCGCGAGCCATCGACATGGCGTCGTAGAGGGCGACGCCCGACCCGGCGTACAACCGCTCCCACCCCTTGTGCTGCAGCGGGTACAGGAACGGCACAGGCTTCACCAGGTGCGGCGCGAGCCGCTCCAGCAGCAGACCGCGCTCCTTCAGCGCCTCACGGACGAGGGCGAAGTCGAGCATCTCCAGATAGCGCAGGCCGCCGTGGACCAGCTTGCTGGACCTGCTCGACGTGCCCGACGCCCAGTCACGCGCCTCGACCAGGCCCACGGACAGGCCCCGGGTCACCGCATCGAGCGTGGTGCCCGCGCCGACCACTCCCGCGCCCACCACCAGCACGTCCAGCTCGCGCTCGGCCATTGATGCGAGTGACTCGGCGCGTTGCGCCGGGCCCAGTGTCGCTGTCCTCACCGCTGCCTCCCGCTGTCGGTCGTGCCGGTTCACCCCGGAGGAGTGGCCCGGTTCGTATCCCCCATGCCCAAATTCTGACCGGCTTGCCCGACTTCAGCCACCAGTGGCCCCAGCCTGTGGACAACTTTCACGACCTGCGGAAGAACGCTCACGGACCCACAGGAAGACACACGTGATAAATCCCGCGCATCGGTCATATTTACTCCTAGTCTGACATTGCGCTCGCCCATCCTGTCCACAGGGCTTGCACACCTGTCCCGCTTCGGCTACTGGGAAGGACGGTCCACGCCATGCCCGCAGATCTCGCCGTCATCGGACTCGGCCCCTACGGACTGCCCCTGGCCCAGGCCGCCGTCGCCGCCGGCATCCCCACGCTCGGTTACCGCACCGGCCCCGAGCCGGGCTCCCTCAGCCCCGCCGAAGTCCGCCGGATGCTCGCGGAGGGCTTCCGGCCGACCACCTCCCCGGCCGAACTCGGCCGGGTGCGCACCGCGGTCATCTGCGCCCCCACCCCACGGGGCGCGGACGGCGGACTCGACCTCGGCCAGGTGGAGGCGGCCGCCCGCACCCTGGCCGCACACCTGCGCCCGCACACCACGGTCATCCTGGAGTCCCCCGTCCACCCGGGCACCACGGAGGACTTCCTGCGTCCCCTTCTCGAAGAGGGCTCCGGGCTGCGCGCGGGCCGCGACTTCCACCTCGCCTACTCCCCCAGCCGTGTCGACCCCGGCAACCGCGACTTCACCCCCGCCAACACCCCGAAGGTGATCGGCGGCCTCACCCCCGCCTGCACCGAGTCCGCCGCCGCCTTCTACGGCCGTCTCACCGACAAGGTGGTACGCGCGCGTGGACCCCGCGAAGCGGAGACCGTGCAGCTCCTGGAGACCAACTACCGGCACGTCAACATCGCCCTCGTCAACGAAATGGCCGTCCTGTGCCACGACTTGGGCGTCGACTTCTGGGACGTCATCCGCTGCGCGGAGACCAAGCCGTTCGGCTTCCAGGCATTCCGCCCCGGCCCCGGCGTCGGCGGTCACGCCGTGCCCCAGGACCTGACCGGCAGCGCCTCCGGCCGCACCCTGCGCATGGTGGAACTCGCCCAGCAGGTCAACAGCCAGATGCCGCGTTACGTCATCCAGCGCGCCGCCACCGTCCTCAACGAGCACGGCAAGTCGGCCCGCGGCGCCCGCGTCCTCCTCCTCGGCGTCACCTACAAGCCCGACCTCGCCGACCAGCAGTCCACTCCCGCCCAGGAGATCGCGGTCCGGCTGATGGAGCTGGGCGCCTCGGTCAGCTACCACGACCCGCACGTCCCGTCCTGGAGCGTCCTGGACCGCCCGGTCCCGCGCGCCGACTCGCTCTACGAGGCCGCCGCGGACGCCGATCTGACGATCCTGCTGCAGCAGCACCGCACCTACGACCTCCAGGGGCTGTCGGTGAAGGCCCAGTTGCTGCTGGACACGCGAGGGGCGACGCCGACCGGGGCGGCCCACCGCATCTGAGGGCGAATTTCCGGGTGAACCGGGCAGGGGTGCCTGCTACTCTTCGGCGACTCGTCGCACATGCGTGCGCGAATCCGTCGCATGTTCACATGCGCACCACACCGCTCGTTCACCGGTCCCGCGAGGGACATGGGGGGATCTCTGTCATGACCCAGTCAACGCCACCGCCTCAGCAGCCCACCGAGGGCAACCCGTACGCCCAGCAGCCGGGCGCCATCCCGCCTCCGCCGGTGCCGTTCGCCCCGGCGCCGCCCGCCCCGGCCCGCGGCAATGTCGCCCTCGGCCTGGTCGTCGCCGTCGTCGCGGCCCTGGTCACCGCCGGCATCTACGGCGCCATCGTCGGCGCCACCGAGTACGAGATCGGCTACGCGGCCGTCGGCGTCGGCTTCCTCATCGGCCTCGCCGCGGGCAAGATCGGCGGCTCCCACCCGGCGCTGCCCGTGGTGAGCGCGATCCTGTCCCTCGGGGCCGTCTACGCGGGCCAGCTCATCGGCATCGCGATGATCGGCGCCGACGCCAGCGGCCTGTCCGTGACGGAGATCTTCACGGACCACTTCGACCTGGTGACCAAGAGCTGGAGCGAGGAGGCCGACGTGCTGACCTTCGTGTTCCTCGGCATCGGCGCGTTCGCCGCGTTCTCCGGCGCCAAGAAGGCCGCCGCGTAACGACGTACCCGGTACGCACCCGCCGCGTACCCGCAAGGGGCCGCCCACCTGATGGTGGGCGGCCCCTTCACGTCGTGCCGACTAGCGCCGGTGCACGGAGTCCGCCACCGTCACCTCGACGCGCTGGAACTCCTTCAGCTCGCTGTACCCGGTCGTGGCCATCGCCCGCCGCAGCGCCCCGAAGAAGTTCATCGAGCCGTCCGGTGTGTGGGACGGGCCGGCGAGGACCTCCTCGATGGTGCCGACCGTGCCGAGGTCGACCTTCTTGCCGCGCGGCAGCTCCTCGTTCACCGCCTCCATGCCCCAGTGGTGGCCCCTGCCCGGCGCGTCCGTGGCGCGGGCCAGCGGGGAACCCATCATCACCGCGTCGGCGCCGCAGGCGATCGCCTTGGGCAGGTCGCCGGACCAGCCGACGCCGCCGTCGGCGATCACGTGCACGTACCGGCCGCCGGACTCGTCCATGTAGTCACGGCGGGCAGCCGCCACGTCGGCGACCGCGGTCGCCATCGGGACCTGGATGCCGAGCACGTTGCGCGTGGTGTGCGCCGCGCCGCCGCCGAAGCCCACCAGGACGCCGGCCGCACCGGTGCGCATCAGGTGCAGGGCCGCGGTGTACGTGGCGCAGCCGCCGACGATCACCGGGACGTCGAGCTCGTAGATGAACTGCTTCAGGTTCAGCGGCTCGTGCGAACCGGAGACGTGTTCCGCGGAGACCGTCGTGCCGCGGATGACGAAGATGTCCACGCCCGCGTCCACGACCACCTTGGAGAACTCCGCGGTGCGCTGCGGGGAGAGCGCCGCCGCGGTGACCACGCCCGAGTCGCGCACCTCCTTGAGGCGCTGCCCGATCAGCTCCTCCTTGATGGGGGCGGCGTAGATCTCCTGGAGGCGGCGGGTCGCGGCCTCGACCGGCAGGCCGACGATCTCGTCCAGCAGCGGCTGGGGGTCCTCGTGCCGCGTCCACAGGCCCTCGAGGTTCAGCACGCCGAGGCCGCCGAGCTCACCGATACGGATCGCGGTGGCCGGGGAGACGACCGAGTCCATGGGGGCGGCCAGGAAGGGCAGCTCGAATCGGTAGGCGTCGATCTGCCAGGCGATCGAGACCTCCTTCGGGTCCCGCGTACGGCGGCTGGGGACGACGGCGATGTCGTCGAAGGCGTACGCCCGGCGGCCGCGCTTGCCGCGCCCGATCTCGATCTCAGTCACGTGTGTGGCCTTTCCCTGATGCGTTTCAGCGTCTTCCAGTATCGCCGACAGGTACGACAAGGGCGGCCCCGGATGCCCCGGAGCCGCCCTCGGCCTGCCTCACGCGCGCGTGCGGGTCACTTGCTGCGGCTGTAGTTGGGTGCCTCGACCGTCATCTGGATGTCGTGCGGGTGGCTCTCCTTGAGGCCCGCCGAGGTGATCCGGACGAACCGGCCGTTGTCCTGGAGCTCGGGGACGGTCCTGCCGCCGACGTAGAACATCGACTGGCGCAGGCCGCCGACCAGCTGGTGGACCACCGAGGAGAGCGGGCCGCGGTAGGGCACCTGGCCCTCGATGCCCTCGGGGACGAGCTGCTCGTCGGAGGCGACGCCCTCCTGGAAGTAGCGGTCCTTGGAGAAGGACTTGCGGTCGCCGCGGGACTGCATGGCGCCGAGCGACCCCATGCCGCGGTACGACTTGAACTGCTTGCCGTTGATGAACATCAGCTCGCCCGGCGACTCCTCGCAGCCCGCGAGCAGCGAGCCCAGCATCACCGTGTCGGCACCCGCGACCAGGGCCTTGGCGATGTCGCCGGAGTACTGCAGGCCGCCGTCGCCGATGACCGGGACGCCGGCCTCCTTGGCGGCCAGCGCCGCCTCGTAGATGGCGGTGACCTGCGGGACGCCGATGCCGGCGACGACACGGGTCGTACAGATGGAGCCGGGGCCGACGCCGACCTTGATGCCGTCGACACCGGCGTCGATGAGCGCCTTGGCGCCGTCACGGGTGGCGATGTTGCCGCCGATGACGTCGACGCCCGCCGAGTTCGACTTGATCTTGGCGACCATGTCGCCGACCAGCCGGGAGTGGCCGTGCGCGGTGTCGACGACGATGAAGTCGGCGCCCGCCTCGATCAGGGCCTGGGCGCGCTCGAAGGCGTCACCGGCCACGCCGACCGCGGCGCCGACCAGCAGACGGCCCTCGCCGTCCTTCGCGGCGTTCGGGTACTTCTCCGCCTTCACGAAGTCCTTGACCGTGATCAGGCCCTTGAGGATGCCGCCGTCGTCGACCAGCGGAAGCTTCTCGATCTTGTGCTTGCGCAGCAGCTCCATGGCCTCGACACCGGAGATGCCGACCTTGCCGGTGACCAGCGGCATCGGCGTCATGACCTCGCGCACCCGGCGCGCACGGTCGGTCTCGAAGGCCATGTCGCGGTTGGTGACGATGCCGAGCAGCTTCTTGTTGCCGTCGGTCACCGGGACACCGCTGATGCGGAACTTGGCGCACAGCGCGTCGGCCTCGCCGAGCGTGGCGTCCGGGTGGATCGTGATCGGGTCGGCCACCATGCCGGACTCGGAGCGCTTCACCAGGTCGACCTGATTGGCCTGGTCCTCGATGGAGAGGTTGCGGTGCAGAACGCCGACGCCGCCCTGGCGGGCCATCGCGATCGCCATGCGCGACTCGGTGACCTTGTCCATGGCGGCGGACAGGAGCGGGATGTTGACCCGCACGTTCTTGGAGACGTACGAGGCGGTGTCGATCTCGTCGGGTGCCATGTCCGACGGGCCCGGCAGCAGCAGCACGTCGTCGTACGTCAGCCCGAGGGTCGCGAATTTTCCGGGCACTCCGTCGACGTTGGCAGTCATGACACCTTCCCCAAATGGCCTTGCTCGGTGCGGATGTCCATGCTAACGGGAAGCTCAGCTCCCGAATTCCACGGTTCCGGATGACTCCGGGCTTCGTATGTTCGTACGGAATCCCGCGGACGCCTGTTCACATCCGGCGCAAGCCTGGTCATCCGGGGCTGCACCCCGGCGGGCCCTACTGCTCGGCCAGCGCCCGCAGCCTGCTCAGTGCCCGGTGCTGGGCCACCCGGACCGCTCCGGGTGACATTCCCAACATCTGGCCGGTCTCCTCGGCCGTGAGGCCCACCGCGATGCGCAGCAGCAACAGCTCCCGCTGGTTCTCGGGGAGGTTGGCCAGGAGTTTCTTGGCCCATTCGGCGTCGCTGCTGAGCAGCGCCCGCTCCTCGGGGCCCAGTGAGTCGTCGGGCCGCTCGGGCATCTCGTCCGAGGGGACCGCCGTAGAACCGGGGTGACGCATCGCCGCCCGTTGCAGGTCGGCGACCTTGTGCGCGGCGATGGCGAAGACGAACGCCTCGAAGGGGCGGCCGGTGTCCTTGTAGCGAGGCAGGGCGAGGAGGACCGCCACGCAGACCTCCTGGGCCAGGTCCTCGACGAAGTGCCGGGCGTCGCCGGGAAGGCGGGACAGACGGGTGCGGCAGTAGCGCAGGGCCAGGGGGTGGACGTGGGCGAGCAGGTCGTGCGTGGCCTGCTCGTCCCCGTCGACGGCACGATGCACGAGCCCGCCGATCGCCCCTGGGGCAGTGCCCGCCTCGTCGTCGCGCATCGGTCCATGGTGCCTTGGCGGAATCCGATGCGTGGCATCGCCCTGGTCGTTGTGCACCGAAGCGTTATGAGCAGGTGCGCCGGAACTCATCCCTTGCGCCCTCCCCTCCCGCTCGATCGACTCGTCCCCGAGGAACTCCACACCTCAAGGATGCGGCATCCGCGGCGAAACGAGCAGCGGGCACCCGGAGGGCCCCTTCGCGACCCCCGCCCACCATGAGGCAGGCGGGGGTGTCCGTACCCCCGCTACGACACACCAGGCCCTGCTCAGCGCACCAGGCCCCAGCGGAAACCGAGCGCCACGGCGTGCGCGCGGTCCGATGCGCCGAGTTTCTTGAACAGTCGCCGGGCGTGGGTCTTGACGGTGTCCTCCGAGAGGAACAGCTCGCGGCCGATCTCGGCGTTCGAGCGACCGTGGCTCATGCCTTCGAGGACCTGGATCTCGCGCGCGGTGAGCGTCGGCGCGGCGCCCATCTCGGCGGAGCGCAGCCGGCGCGGGGCCAGCCGCCAGGTCGGGTCCGCGAGGGCCTGCGTGACGGTGGCGCGCAGTTCGGCGCGCGAGGCGTCCTTGTGCAGGTAGCCGCGGGCACCGGCGGCGACGGCGAGCGCCACGCCGTCGAGGTCCTCGGCGACGGTGAGCATGATGATGCGCGCACCGGGGTCGGCGGACAGCAGCCGCCGGACGGTCTCGACGCCGCCCAGACCGGGCATGCGTACGTCCATCAGAATCAGGTCCGAGCGGTCGGCACCCCAGCGGCGGAGGACTTCCTCGCCGTTGGCCGCCGTCGTCACGCGCTCGACACCGGGCACGGTCGCGACCGCGCGGCGGAGCGCCTCTCGGGCAAGCGGGGAGTCGTCGCAGACGAGGACGGATGTCATGACCGTCCTCCGCAGCTGATGCACGTCACCTTGAGCCTCCAGGCTGGTACGAAATCGTCACCTGTGCGGTCGACCGTCTCGGACGCCTGCCCGAGCTCTTGTTGTTTCAACCGCCTCCGCACTCTCAACGACGGTCACTCGAAAGAGTTACGGGGCCGTGTGCCATCTTCGGCACTCTACGTGAGGGCGCGGACACGGTGCAGACATGCGCGGGGGACCCACAACGTTTCATCACAACCCATGCCCCATTCAGACCCTTTTCTTCCCATTTCCTAGTGTCTGAGGCTAGATTCGCAATGAGTCATATTTTCATCTCCTTAGATCGTAGATGTACGGTTGTGGACACCGTATCCGCCCAGAACGGCTACAAGGGGTCACGCAATGGCAGATTTCTCCCGCCTTCCCGGACCGAACGCTGACCTGTGGGACTGGCAGCTCCTGGCCGCCTGCCGAGGGGTGGACAGCTCGCTCTTCTTCCATCCGGAGGGTGAGCGCGGTGCGGCCCGGAGTGCTCGCGAGAACTCGGCCAAGGAGGTCTGCATGAGGTGCCCGGTCCGCGCGCAGTGCGCGGCGCACGCGCTGGCGGTGAGAGAGCCGTACGGCGTCTGGGGCGGGCTGACCGAGGACGAGCGCGAGGAGCTCATGGGGCGGGCACGCCACCGGCTGGTGTCGGCGGCGGCCGGGGACGGCCCTTCGAGCGACTGAACAACCGAAAGACCGCACAACTGAAGGAACGTTTCTTCGAGATGGGCACGCGCAGGCGTGCCCCTGCTTTTTCCCCGAGGCATCTCCTCGGGTGCGCGCGTCAGCGTTCCGCGGCGCGCGTCAGCTGGTCCAACGTCGCCGCCACCGCCGGCACCTGAGCCAGGTCGGGCAGCGTGAGCGCGACGATCTCCCGCCGGACCGCCGGTTCCAGCGTCACCGTGCGCGCGCCCCGCGGCCGTACGGACTCGACGGCGAGCTGGGGCAGGACGGCGACGCCGAGACCAGCGCCCACCAGGCCGACGACCGCCGGATAGTCGTCGGTCGCGAAGTCGATGCGGGGCGTGAAGCCGGCGCTCTCGCACACCTCGACGAGCTGACCGCGGCAGCGCGGGCAGCCGGCGATCCAGGGCTCCCCGGCGAGCTCGCCGATGGCCACGGACTCCGCGCGCGCGAGCCGGTGCCGTTCGGGTACGAGGGCGACGAGCCGGTCGGTCAGCAGCGGACGTACGACGAGGTCGTCCCACTCCTCGGCGCCGGCCGCCCCCTCGTACCGGAAGGCGAGCGCCAGGTCGCAGTCGCCCTCGCGCAACAGGGCGACGGACTGCGGCGGTTCGGCCTCCTCCAGGGAGACCCGGGTGCCGGGGTGTTCCGCGCGCAGGGCCGCGAGCGCCGTCGGTACGAGGGTGGAGCTGCCGCTGGGGAAGGAGACGAGCCGGACCCGTCCGGCGCGCAGGCCCGCGATGGCGGCGACTTCCTCCTCGGCCGCGGTGAGCCCGGCGAGGATTCCGGCGGCGTGCCGCACCAGCGCCTCGCCGGCCTGGGTCAGCCTCATCTCGCGTCCGCTGCGGATGAGCAGGGGCGTGCCGACGGACGCCTCCAGCGCTTTCATCTGCTGACTGATGGCGGGCTGGGTACAGCCCAGTTCGCGCCCCGCCGCCGAGAAGGAGCCGGTGGCGGCGACGGCGCGCAGCACGCGGAGATGACGGGCCTCGATCACCCCACGAGCATAAGCCGACCTTAGGGCTCTGGGAGAAAACTCCGTCGACACTTTGGGGCGCGGTCACCTACCGTGCGCTGATGAAGCTTCTCTCGGTGAATCTGGGCCGCGCGAAGGCCGTGCCGTACACGGACCAGCCGGAAGGCCTGACCGGCATCGACAAAAAGCCGACCGGTGCGCCGGTGAAGGTGACGCCACCCGGGCCCAAGGGGATCGGGGCGAGTGGGCTCGCCGGGGACACGGTGTGCGACACCCGGCACCACGGCGGCGACGACCAGGCCGTGTACGCCGTGGCCCGCGAGGACCTGGACGACTGGGAGCGGGAACTGGGGCGCACGCTGGCCAACGGCGCCTTCGGCGAGAACCTCACGACGCAGGGCATCGACGTCTCCGGCGCGCTGATCGGCGAGCGCTGGCGTGTCGGGTCCGAGGTCGTGCTGGAAGTCAGCAGTGGGCGGATCCCCTGCTTCACCTTCCAGGGACACATGGGTGAGCAGCGGTGGGTGAAGCGCTTCACGCAGAAGGGAGCGTCGGGTGCGTATCTGCGGGTGATCGTGCCGGGCGAGATCCGGACCGGGGACCCGGTCGAGATCATCCACCGGCCCGACCACGACGTGACGGTGGCCCTGGTGTTCCGGGCGATCACCACCGAGCGGCACCTGCAGCCGCGGCTGCAGGTGGCGGGGGAGGCGCTGCACTCGGAGGTGCGGGAGTGGGCGCGGGAGTACGTCGAGAAGCAGGCGCAGCAGACGAAGCAGTCGAGGGAGTCGCAGCACGAGAAGCACGGAGCCTGACGGGCGCTCACGGGGCTGCCGTCCGCCGGGCCTTACGCACCGGCAGGCGGGCCCTGTGCGGAGAGCGGACGCGCACAGTCCGGGTCACTAACCTTGCGCCATGACAACGGCTCTCATCACGGGTTCCACCGCGGGCATCGGTGCCGCCTTCGCGCGACGGCTGGCGGCGGACGGGCACAACCTCGTCCTCGTCGCCCGCGACACCAAGCGGCTGCGGGAACAGGCGACCGAACTGCACGACCGGCACGGCATCGAGGTCAAGGTCCTCACCGCCGACCTGGCGACCGACGACGGCATCGAGGCGGTCGCCGCCCGGCTGGCCGACCGTAAGAACCCCGTCGACCTGCTGATCAACAACGCGGGCTTCGGCAACAAGGGCCGCTATCTCGACGTGTCCATGGCCGACGAGCTGATGATGCTCAAGGTGCACTGCGAGGCGGTGCTCCGGCTGACGTCGGCGGCGACGGAGGCGATGCGGGAGCGGAAGCGCGGGGGTGTCGTCAACGTCGCGTCGGTGGCCGCCTTCCTGCCGCGCGGCACGTACGGCGCGTCCAAGGCGTGGGTCGTGCAGTTCACGCAGGGGGCGGCGAAGGACCTGGCGGGGAGCGGGGTGCGGCTGATGGCGCTGTGCCCGGGCTTCGTGCGCACGGAGTTCCACCAGCGGGCCGGGATGGGGACGGACAACATCCCGGGGTGGATGTGGCTCGACGCGGACAAGCTGGTCGCGGCGGCGCTGGGGGACCTGGCGCGCGGGAAGACCGTGTCGATTCCGGATCCCCGGTACAAGGCGTTGATGGGGGTGGTGAAGGTGATGCCTCGTGGGTTGCTCGGGGGGATCAGCTCCAGGACCGGGCGGAAGTACGGGCCGCAGTAGTCGGCCCGGGCGCGGCAGGGCCCGTCGGCGTGGCCGGGCCGCGCAGGGTCTCGACGATCCAGGGGACGGTTCGCGGTTCGAGGTGGGCGACGGCAGACAGTGCGTTGAGCCACGAGCCCCCGTCGAGAAGGAGACGTACGGTCAGTTCGCGGCCGAGGGACGGTTCCACGACGGGGACCAGGGCCACAGCCGCGGACGGGCTCACGCCGGACAGCCCGTCGCCCAGGCCGGCCCGGCGCGCGGCGCGGTCATGCTCCCCGGCGGCGACGAGCGCCTCCACCAGGGCGTCGGAGCCGCGTCCGTCGAGGCTGTCGACCAGTTCCTCGGCGTGGTCGTACCAACCGGTCTCGACCAAGGCCCGAACCACCTCATGGGCGACACCGAACGCCGCCGCCAGGATGTCCTCGACCAGAGTGATCACTTCCAGAGCCGAGTGATCATCGCCGAGAGCCCGTCGCGCACGGTAGAGGCAGGTGGCCGCCAGCACCTGGTCCCAGGAGCTGGCCGCCGGTCCGTCGAACACCGCCTGCGGAAGGCCGTCGAGGAGGGTACGGGCCCGAACCGTCTCACCGGCTACTGCCAGCGCCTGCGCCACGGCCGCGAACGCCGCACACGACAGGTGTGCCCCCCTCACCTCTTCGGCGAGCGCCCAAGCCCGGGCGATCTGTCCGGTCTCGGCGAGTTTCCGGGCCGTCTCCACGCGGAGGATGTCGCCCGGATCCCGGGCACCCCCCAGTCGCGAGATCAGTGCCTCCGCGTGCTCGTACTCCGCGGACTCGACGCGGGCACGCAGGACCGCGGCCCACGCACCCGCACAGTGGTCCGGCTCGAATGCGGTGTGCAGCAGAGCCTCGGCGCGGTCCAACTCGCCGCTTTCCGCGAGCCGTTCGGCGACCAGAGCGGTCAATGAGTCGTAGCCGTACTCCTCGACGCCGGAAGAACTGGCCTGAGGCCGGGGCGGCAGAAGGCCCTCCACACCGTCGAGGACCGCGCGTGCCGCCGCGGCGCACCCGGCTCGGCGGAGGTCAGCGGCCGCCTCCGCCAGTTCCCACGCGCGACGACTCGGTGGGATCCGGCCACGCGCCGCGTCTTCGACGCGCGTCACGAAACGCGCGGCCTGTTGCGGATGCCCGGCCCGCGCGTGGGCCAGGGCACCACGTATCAACGCGTCGTCGCCGCTGCCCGAGCGCTCCGCACCGGCTACCGCGGTCTCGGCTTCGGTGTACCGCCCCTGGGAAGCCAGCGTCTCCGCCACGGCCATGGCCACGTCGGCGCGGGCGAAATCCTCCGGGATGTCCGAGGAGAGTGCCTGGGCCTCCTCGATGTTGCCGGTACGTGCCAGCGCACAGGCGAGTTCCGACTCGGCGAAGCACCAGTCCAGACCGTCGGTTCTGCGCACCCACGCCTCGGCCCGCCGGAGCTCGCCCGCCCTGACGAGCACGGTGACCATGAGCCCGCACAGTTCCGAGTCTGCGGCCTGGCCGTCGAGAGCGGCGTCGACCAGCGCCTCCGCCCTGGCGAACTCATCGGCCCGGACCAGCTCTCGCACCACGCACGCGATGGCGTCATCGGCGACCGCGCCCGCGTGGACCTCGTCGAACAGGGCCTGGGCCCGCGGGTGCTCCCCGTCCGCGGCCAGGAGCGTGGCAAGGCGGGTCAGGGCCGGGTACCGGACGAGGGGGACCGTCGCCGACCGAGCCAACCGCTCCGCACGATCGAAGCGTCCCGTGGCCGCCCAGAAATCCACCGCGGCGACGATCCGTTGCTCGTTTCCCACATCCGCCGGTCCGACGAGGAGGTCCGCGAGCCGGTCCGCGCGGTCGCGGACGCCGGGACCGAGTTGGGTGAGTGCCTCGAGAACGGACACCATGCCGTTCACGGCGTACGGGGAGTGCTTCCGGTCGTCACCGTGGAGCTCCGCCTCCGCGTCGGCCAGGACACTGAGCGCTCGTTCGCGATCCCCTTGGGCGGCCAGCACGCGGGCGACCTCGGCCAGGGCGCTGACACGCAGGTGGAAGGCCGGAACGGTGTGCGCCAACGCCACCGCCTTCTCCGCCCGCCCGAGCTCCGCCCACGCCCGGCACAGCGTCACGGACACACCCTGGTTACGGTCGTACAGTCGCGTACGCCGAAACGCGAGCCGCATCAGTGTGAGCAGGTCGGCGGGCGTCTCCCCGGCCACGCGCTCCGCCGCGTCCCGGATCTCGGCCAGAGCAGCCGCGTCGGAGCCGGTCAGCTCCAGCATCCGGTCGTGGCGGGCCTCGTCCATGGCCAGGTCGACGAGGCCGCCCGGGTCACCGGTCGCCCGCAGCATGCGGAAGTACCCCCGCAGAAGATACTCAGGGGTCCCCTCGGGCCAGCCTCGCGCCCGCCACCGCTCGGCCCAGGCGTGCAGACTGGCGCGGCGACGGGCCAGTTCGGGGGCACCGAGCATCCGCTGCGCCCGAAGCTGCAGTTCCTCGTGGCCGAGGAGATACACCCGCACGCGCAGGCCGAACGTTCGCCCCGCCCGTGTGCGCAGCACATCCGCCACCTGATACGGCACCGCGCCCGTCAGGTCGGCCAGGTCCCCGGCCGTCAGGCCGCCGCCCGCGGCCGTCACCAGGGCCAGCAGGTCGTACTCCAGACCACCGACCCCGATCAGCTGCTTCAACTCCCGTTCCGCCTCGGCCCGGATGGCCTCGGCGTGCGGCGAGCGTGGGAGCGTCCGCACGATCGCGGGGTCGCGCAACGGATGGTCGGCGGGCACATCCCCCGGCAGCGGCGGGTTCAGCCGGCCCGCAACCAGGACCCGCATGCCCGCCGGCGGGTGGGCCGGCAGCAGGCTGGCGATGCTGTGTGCCTCGGGGCCGGTCGTCACGCCCCGGTCCTCGTCCAGGCCGTCGACCAGCAGGACGAGGCGTTCGCCGCGCCGCTCGCACGCCTGGGCGGCCGCACCGTACAGATACAGGAGATGCGCCTCGCGGGTGGACTCGGTCAGGTGGGCGGGCAGGGGCTCGGCGGACAGTTCTGCCAGTTGCTCCAGTACGACATCGACGTACGCCGTCACGTCGTTCTGAGCGCCCAGACGGGCCGTCACGAAGAAGGGCACGATCCGTACGCCCGACGGCGGGTGCAGCGCGAACCACGACATCAGGGCCGTCTTGCCCGCCCAGGCCTCGGCACGCCACCATGCGTACGCCGAGCCGGAGTCGGCGGTGCAGAAGGCCGTCAGGTCGGCCGATTCCCGCTCACGGCCGACCAGTTCGGGCGGGGCGATCCTGCGGACCTGTTCCCAGTAGGCCGAGCGCACCGGCGGGGCGAGGAGGACGCTGTTGTGGTCGCCGGTGACGGCCACCTCGATGTCCCGTCCCGCGGCCACCGACCGCTGCTTCCCCCACCAGCGCATGGCGTCATGATGCCAAACGGACAGGAGGCGCCGAGGCGTCCTGGTGGGAGAATGGTGCTGTTCAGCCGGACCCAGGGGGGCCGGAGGCGGTGTCATGACGTTTGTACAGCTCATTGACTGCAGGACCAGCCGGTTCGAGGAGATGAATCGGCTGATGGACGCGTGGGTCGAGCAGACCCGGGGGAAGCGGACCGCGACGCATGCCGTGGTGGGGAAGGACCTGTCGGACGCGTCGCACTTCGTGGAGATCGTCGAGTTTCCGTCGTACGAGGAGGCGATGCGGAACTCGAACCTTCCCGAGACCGAGCGGGTGTTCCGGGAGCTGGTCGCCCTGTGTGACGGGATGCCGACCTTCACCGATCTGGACGTGGTGCGGGACGAGCAGCTCAACCGTGGGGTCGCGCGGGAGTTCTTCGTGGAGGCCGGGCGGGGCGAGCCGGAGGCGATGTTCGAGCGGTTCACCGACGACTACGTGGATCATGATCCCGCCAATCCGCAGGACCTGGGGCTGCGCGGGGCGCGGGAGGAGTACGCCGGCTGGCGGCGGTCCTTCGACTTCTCGTTCCGGGTGGACGACCAGGTCGCCGAGGGGGACCGGGTGTGCACGCGGTGGATGTGGACCGGGCGCCAGAAGGGCGAGTTCCTGGGGATCGCGGCCACCGGGCAGGAGGTCGCCATGACGGGGACGACCTGGCACCGGTTCCGGGACGGAATGATCTGCGAGGGCTGGTGGCAGTACGACCGGGCGGGTCTGCTGGAGCAGTTGGGGGCGGTCGCTCAGACCCCGTGACCCGCGAAGGGGAGAACCCCCGCTCCCTTCGGGGAGTGGGGGTTCCTTCTGCCTTGACCGGGCTCGCCGGGTCAGATCTCCGGCGCGAGCAACGTCAGCCGCAGCAGCGCGGCGACGGCCAGCACCGTGGGGATGGCGTACCACCACCGGCGCGGCCACTGGGCTCCAATTCTGTCATGAACAGGCCAGAAATGATCACTTGTGAACTGGTTCACCTGCATCCACGACGACTGATCGCGGACAGAACAGACACCCGCGAACACGCCGAGGCCCGGCCCCCTCGCGGGTGCCGGGCCTCGGGGTGCTGCCGTGCCTTAGTGGGAGTGGCCGTGGGAGTGACCCGCGGCCGGCTCCTCTTCTTCCTTCTTCTCGACGACCAGGGTCTCGGTCGTGAGGAGGAGGGAGGCGATGGAGGCGGCGTTCTCCAGGGCGGAGCGGGTGACCTTGACCGGGTCGATGACGCCGGCCTTGACCAGGTCGCCGTACTCGCCGGTGGCCGCGTTGAAGCCCTGGCCCTTGTCGAGCTCGGCGACCTTGGAGGTGATGACGTAGCCCTCCAGGCCGGCGTTCTCGGCGATCCAGCGCAGCGGCTCGACGACCGCGCGGCGGACGACGGCGACACCGGTGGCCTCGTCGCCGGTCTTGCCGAGGCCGCCCTCGAGCACCTTGGCGGCGTGCACCAGAGCGGAGCCACCACCGGAGACGATGCCCTCCTCGACCGCGGCGCGGGTCGCGGAGATGGCGTCCTCCAGACGGTGCTTCTTCTCCTTCAGCTCCACCTCGGTGGCGGCGCCGACCTTGATCACGCACACGCCGCCGGCCAGCTTCGCGAGGCGCTCCTGGAGCTTCTCGCGGTCCCAGTCGGAGTCGGTGTTCTCGATCTCGGCCTTGATCTGGGCGACGCGGCCCGTGACGTCCGCCGAGTTGCCGGCGCCGTCGACGACGGTCGTGTCGTCCTTGGTGACCGTGACGCGGCGGGCGGAGCCCAGCACGTCCAGGCCGACCTGGTCGAGCTTGAGGCCGACCTCCTCGGAGATGACCGTGGCGCCGGTGAGGACCGCCAGGTCCTGCAGCATCGCCTTGCGGCGGTCACCGAAGCCGGGAGCCTTGACCGCGACCGCGTTGAAGGTGCCGCGGATCTTGTTCACGACCAGGGTCGACAGGGCCTCGCCCTCGACGTCCTCGGCGATGATCAGCAGCGGCTTGGAGGCACCCGCCTGGATGACCTTCTCGAGCAGCGGCAGCAGGTCCTGGATCGAGGAGATCTTGCCCTGGTTGATGAGGATGTAGGGGTCCTCCAGGATGGCCTCCATGCGCTCCTGGTCCGTCACGAAGTACGGCGACAGGTAGCCCTTGTCGAAGGCCATGCCCTCGGTGAAGTCCAGCTCCAGACCGAAGGTGTTGGACTCCTCGACGGTGATGACACCGTCCTTGCCGACCTTGTCCATCGCCTCGGCGATGAGCTCGCCGACCTGCGAGTCCTGGGCGGACAGCCCGGCCACGGCGGCGATGTCGGACTTCTCGTCGATCGGGCGGGCGGTCGCGAGGAGTTCCTCGGAGACCGCGGCCACGGCCGCGTCGATGCCCTTCTTCAGCAGCGCCGGGGAGGCACCCGCGGCGACGTTCTTGAGGCCCTCGCGTACGAGCGCCTGGGCGAGCACGGTGGCGGTGGTGGTGCCGTCACCCGCGATGTCGTTGGTCTTGGTCGCCACCTCCTTCACCAGCTGGGCGCCGAGGTTCTCGTACGGGTCCTCGAGCTCGACCTCGCGGGCGATGGTGACGCCGTCGTTGGTGATGGTGGGGGCGCCGAACTTCTTGTCGATGACGACGTTGCGGCCCTTGGGGCCGATCGTCACCTTGACCGTGTCAGCGAGCTTGTTGACGCCGCGCTCGAGGGCGCGACGGGCGTCCTCGTCGAACTTCAGGATCTTCGCCATGGGAGCGTGAGCCCTCTCGGAAATCTAGGTGAAATTAGCCGCGCCCCCGGCGCCCGGCTCATGGAGTGATCGCGGGGGGCCAGGGGCGCAGCTCAAGCAATGTGCTTCGCGGTGAGGCGAAGCGAGGTGAATTACTTCTCGATGATCGCGAGTACGTCGCGAGCCGAGAGGACGAGGTATTCCTCGCCGTTGTACTTCACTTCGGTGCCGCCGTACTTGCTGTACAGCACGATGTCGCCGGTCTTGACGTCGAGCGGAAGTCGCTCGCCGTTCTCGAAGCGGCCCGGGCCCACGGCCAGGACGACGCCCTCCTGGGGCTTCTCCTTGGCAGTGTCCGGGATGACCAGGCCAGAGGCCGTGGTCTGCTCGGCGTCGAGCGGCTGGACCACAATGCGGTCCTCGAGCGGCTTGATGGCAACCTTGGAGCTGGTGGTCGTCACGATCCGACCTCCCCCTTCGGAGATCTCACGGGGTTAACTGTCTGAGGTGGCGACCAGGTCGATCCGTCGTCGCGGGTGCCGGACCTGCCCGTCGCTAGTTGGCACTCTCCAGGGGGGAGTGCCAGGTCCGAGACTATGACTGCGATTAGCACTCGGTCAAGCGGAGTGCCAATGCGGTGCGGCGCGGCGGAGTGGATTTCACCTGGCGTTGGCCGCCGGGGCGCCCGCCGTGGATCCCTGCCGCGCGCCCAGGGCCCGCACCGGCGCCGGGAAGCCGGCCTAGACGTAGTCCTCCAGCCGGCCCACCGTCAGCCCCTTCCCCTGGATCTCCCGCAGGAGTCGCATGGTCCGTTGCGTCAGCGTGTCGTCGGTCGGCTCGCCCGAGGGCACCGAGACGATGTCGCCCGGCCGCAGGCGGCTCGCGCCCTCGGTGAAGGTCAGCTCGCCGTTCTCCGCCGAGGCCCGCCACAGGACGACCGCCGAGAGGCCGCAGTCGGCGGCGGCGCGCAGGGTGGTGGCGTCGTACGTGCCGTAGGGCGGGCGGAAGAGGCGGGGGCGGATGCCGAAGCGGGAGCGGAGCTTGTCCTGCTGGCCGCAGATCTCGGCGCGCTGGCCGGCGTACGGCAGCCCGCGCAGCGCGGGATGGTCGAGGGTGTGGTTCTGGATGCTCGCGCCGACGGACCGGAGGCGTGCGAAGTGGCCGTATCCCGGCCCGACGACACTGTCGGTGAGGAACATGCTGACCGGCAGCCGCAGTTCACGGACCATGTCGACGAACCGCGGGTCCTTCTCGGCGCCGTCGTCGTAGGTGAGGAAGACGACCCGGTCGGCGGTGTGGACGCGGTCGAGGACGGGCGGTCGGCCCGGGCGCGCGGCGGGGGGCCGGGCGGCCGGCTTCGGCGCCGGACGCAGCGGGGCCGCGAGCCCCCACCGGCGGTACGGCCGCTCGCCCGCGCCTTCCGGACCGTACGGGCCCTCGCCTTCCGGATCGCGGGAGCCCGCGCCCTCCGGACCGTACGGCCCCTCCGCCTCGGCCGCCCCGCTCGGGCCGTAGGACCCCTCCCGCTGGGCCGCCTTCCCGCCGAGGCGTTCGATGGGGTCCGCGGACTGGGCGCAGCCGGTGAGGAGGGTGGTGGCGAGGACGCCGGCCGTCAGGGTCCGCCATCTCACAGGTAGTCCTCCAGGCGGGCCACGGCGTACCCCTCCCTGGTGATCTTGTTCAGGAAGCGGCGGATCATGTCCGGCATCGTGCCCTTCCACATCTCCGGGCCCCGGAAGTGGCTGAGGACGATGTCACCGGGGCGGATCTCCCGGTCCCACTCGCGGTACTCCCAGCGGTCGACGAAGACCTCCTCGTTCCACAGGGGCGCGTGCGTGATGCCGCAGGACCTGGCGGCGCGCAGAGTGGCCTCGTTGTAGTTGCCGTAGGGCGGGCGGAAGAGGGCGGGGCGTTTGCCGTAGCGGTTTTCGATCACGTCCTGCATGCCGCAGATCTCGCGCTTCTGGCGGGCGTACGACAGCCCGGGCAGGTAGGGGTGGCGGAGGGTGTGGTTGTTGAGGGTGACCCCACCGGCCTGCATCTTCTTGAAGTAGCCGTAGTCCTCCTTGATCAGGTAGTCGCTGAGGAAGGCGGTGTACGGGATCTGCAGTTCGCTCATCATCCGCAGGAACGCCGGGTCCTTCTCGGCGCCGTCGTCGATGGTGAGGAACACGATCTTCTGGTTGGTGGGAACGGTGGTGAAGACCGGCGGCAGGCTGTCGTGGCCGTCCACCTCGAAGCCCTTGCGGGTGGTGATCACCGGTTTGACGGCAGGCGGGCGCGGAGGCAGGAGCGGGACGTTCCTCAGGCCCCAGCGTTTCGCCGCCGCCACCCTGGCCTGGTGCGCGGCCCGCAGTTTGGCCGCGCCACCCTGCTTCGCGCGCTGCTGGCCGAGGGCCGGTCGCACCTCGGAGCCGCCGCCCTGCGCGCAGCCGGAGAGGAGGGCCACGACGGCGAGCACGGCGATGCCGGGCCGCACTGTCACCGATGACCGCTTTTTGTATGCTTGTCCTACCGTTCGCATGGTGCCGGATCCTCGCAGGACGCCGCCGCGAACCCGGGCCGACACCGCCACCGCAGGCACACCGTCCACCGACTGGCCCACAATGATCCGGTGAACGACCTAGCCCCCCTCCTCACCTCCGAGGGCCGCGCCCTCCTCGACGCGGTGCGCGGCACCGCCCCCGCCGACGAACTCGCCGTCGCCACCCGGCTGCGCCGCGAGCACCCCGCCGACTTGGTGTCGGCGGCGCTCGGGCAGGCGCGGCTGCGGCAGCGGGCGGCGGCGAAGTTCGGGGAGGAGGACGCCGGGCTGATGTTCTTCACTCCGAACGGCGTCGAGCAGGCCACCCGGGCGAGCGTGGCGACGTACCGGGCCGAGCGCTTCCAGGCGCGGGGGGTGCGGTCCGTCGCCGACCTGTGCTGCGGGATCGGCGGGGACGCGATCGCGTTCGCGCGGGCGGGGATCAGGGTGCTCGCCGTGGACCGCGACCCCGCGACGGCGGCGGTGGCCCGGGCGAACGCCGACGCGCTCGGGCTCGCCGACCTCATCGAGGTGCGGGAGGCCGACGTCACGGAGGTGGAGACCGCCGGCTACGACGCCGTGTTCGTGGATCCGGCGAGGCGTGGCGGGCGCGGCCGGATCTTCGATCCGGAGGCGTACTCACCGCCACTGTCCTGGGCCGTCCGGGCCGCCCGTACGGCGCCCCGCGCCGCCGCGTTGAAGGTCGCTCCCGGCATCCCCCACGAGGCCGTCCCCGCCGAGGCGGAGGCCGAGTGGATCTCCGACGGCGGAGACGTCAAGGAGGCGGTGCTGTGGTTCGGCACCGCGCCGGGGGCGGTGCGGGCGACCCTCCTGCCAGGACCCCGGACCTTGCTCGGCCGGGGCCTGCCGGACCCCCACGTCCGCCCCGTCGGCCGGTACCTGTACGAGCCCGACGGCGCCGTCATCCGTGCCCATCTGGTCGCCGAGGTCGCCGAGGACCTTGAAGGCGGGCTGATCGACCCCACGATCGCCTACATCACGGCCGACGAACGGCACGTGACCCCGTACGCCTCCGCGTACGAGATCACCGACCGGCTCCCCTTCAACGTGAAGAAGTTGAAGGCCCTGCTACGGGAGCGCGAGGTCGGCATCCTGACCGTGAAGAAGCGGGGCTCCGCGGTCGAGCCGGAGGAGCTGCGCCGCAAGGCCCTGCCCAAGCAGCACGGGCCGAACTCGGCGACCGTGTTCATGACGCGGGTCGCCGGGGCGCCGACCATGCTCCTCGGGCACCCCGCCTGACTCAGGAAGCCTCGGCCTCGGCCGCCCGCCCCAGCAGCAGTTCCCGTTCCCGCGTGTTGTGGGTCAGCTCCGCCGCCCGCAGGAACTCCGCCCGCGCCTGAGCCGTACGGCCAAGACGCATCAGCAGGTCGCCGCGCACGCTCGGCAGCAAGTGGTAGTCCCGCAGGGCCGGCTCGGCGGCCAGGGCGTCGACGATCTCCAGCGCCGGGCCCGGACCGTCCGCCATCGACACGGCGACCGCGCGGTTGAGTTCGACGACCGGCGAGGGGGCGCGGGCGGCGAGCAGGGCGTACAGGGTGGAGATGGTCCGCCAGTCGGTCTCCTCGTAGGAGTACGCCATCGCGTGGCAGGCGGCGATGGCGGCCTGGAGGGCGTACGGGCCCGGGGCGCCGGTGGACTCGGCGCGGCCGAGGGCGGTGATGCCGCGGGCGATGAGCAGGCGGTTCCAGCGGCGGCGGTTCTGGTCCTTGAGGAGGACGGGTTCGCCGGACGGGCCGGTGCGGGCCGCGGACCGGGACGTCTGGAACTCCAGCAGGGCCGTCAGGCCGTGGACTTCGGGTTCCTTCGGCATCAGGGCCGACAGGACGCGGGCCAGCCGCAGGGCGTCCTCGCACAGGCCCGGGCGCAGCCAGTCGTCGCCGGCCGTGGCGGCGTAACCCTCGTTGTAGATCAGGTAGATGACGTCGAGGACGGAACCGAGGCGGGCCTCGCGGTCGGGGCCGTAGGGGACCTCGAAGGCGATGTTCCTGGCGGCCAGCGTCCGCTTCGCGCGCACGATGCGCTGGGCAACCGTCGCCTCGGGCACCAGGAAGGCGCGGGCGATCTCGGGCGTGGTCAGACCGCCGAGCAGGCGCAGGGTGAGGGCGGTGCGGGCCTCGGCGGACAGGACCGGGTGGCAGGCGGTGAAGACCAGGCGGAGCAGGTCGTCGTCGATGTCCTCTGGGTCGGCGGGCTCCTCCGGCGGGGCCGCGTCGGACAGGTCCCGGCCGATCTCGGCCAGCTTGCGGGCGTAGTTCTCCCGGCGCCGGACGAGGTCGACGGCGCGGTGCCGGGCGGTGGCCATGAGCCAGGCGCCCGGGTTGTCGGGGACGCCGTCGCGCGGCCACTGTTCCAGGGCCGCGACCAGCGCGTCCTGGGCGAGTTCCTCGGCGATGCCGATGTCCCGGACGATGCGGGCGACGCCGGCGATGATGCGCGGGGACTCGATCCGGAAGACGGTCTCGACGGCTCCGCGCGGGTCTTCCGCGGCTCCGCGCGGGTCGGCGGTGGGCTGTGGTGTCACAGCCCACCATCAGACACCCGCACAGGCGTGCCGCCAAACGCTCAGCCGGCGCTCAGTAGGCGCTCAGTAGGCTCAGCCCTCGGCGATCTCCCGCACCTCGCACGTCACCGTCCAGTGCTCCTCGTGCACCTTCAGGAACCGCTTGGTCCACTCCAGCGCCTCGGCCTTGTCCTTGCACTGCATGACCGCGTAGCCGCCGACGACCTCCTTGGCCTCCGTGAACGGCCCGTCCGTGACGGACAGCTGCCCGCCCTCCCAACGCACCCGGTTGCCCTGCTCGGTCGGCGTCAGCCCGGCGGTGTCCAGCAGCACCCCGGCCTTCGTCATCTCGTCGATCAGTTCCCCCATCCGCTGCATCAGCTCGGGGCTGGGGCCCTCGGCGGGGGCGGTGGACTCGTCGATCTGGACCAGGGAGAGATAGCGCGGCATGGTGTCCGTCTCCTCGTGTCGTGGGGCCGGGCTGTTCCCGGCCTCTCACCCCTGCGTCGATCGGGCGGCATCCGGATCGACAGGGCCGAGGAAAATCTTCGGGGATTTCTCGCGTGTCCGCTCAGCGCAGGGATTCCCACAGGTCGCGCGCCTCCGGCTCGTCCGCCACCACCCGGTTGGGGTCCGAGGCCGCGGGCACCACCGGCATCGTCACCGTCGTCACCTGGTCCGCCGACAGGCCCTTGAGGCTTTCGCCGAGGCGCATCAGCTCGGTCAGGGAGTCGAGGCCGGTGTCCGTGGTGAGGCTGCCGGTGATCGCGTCGGCGACCCGGTACAGCTTGGCGGGGTCGGACAGCAGGTTCGTCGAGGAGATCTGTTCCAGCAGGGCCTTCACCAGCATCTGCTGGAGACCTATGCGGCCGAGGTCGCTGCCGTCGCCTATGCCGTGCCGGGTGCGGGCGAGCGCGAGGGCCTGGTCGCCGTCGAGTTCGTGGGTGCCGGCCTTCAGCTTCAGGTGGCTGTCGTCGTCGTCGATGTCCTGGTCCGTGGTGACGGTGACCCCGCCGAGCGCGTCCACCAGTTTCGCGAAGCCCGCGAAGTCGATCTCGATGCAGTGGTCCATGCGGACGTCGGTGATCGACTCGACCGTCTTGACCGCGCACACCGGCCCGCCCACCGAATACGCGCTGTTGAACATCGAGCCGTACGCCACCGCCGTCGACCCCCCGGACGACAGCGGGCAGGACGGCCGGGTGACGAGCGTGTCGCGCGGGATGCTGACCACGGTCGCCGTCGTACGGCCCGCGTCGAGGTGCACCACCATCGCGGTGTCGGACCGGGCGCCGGAGCTGTCGCCGCCGCCGAGCTCCTGGTTCTCCGCGCCGCTGCGCGAGTCCGAGCCGAGGACCAGGATGTTCAGGGCCCCGGTGGGCAGCGGGGAGGCGGTGGCCGTCGCGGAACCGGAGGGGGCCGGCGTCGTCTCGGCCTTCGCCGGGCGGTCGTCGCCGAGCGCGTTGTTGATGTCGACGCTCTTGATGTTGCTGTTGAGGTGCCAGTAGGCCCAGCCGGCCGTGGCGACGCCCAGCACCAGTGCGCCCGCGAGTGTGAGACCGGCGGCCTTGAGCGCTCTCGACCGCCGGCCCCCGCGTCTGCCCTCGTCGCCGTTCTCTCCGTGTCCGGTCACGGGGAGGAACGTAAGTCCGAATTATTAGGAGAATGTTAGGGACGGGGGCGGGAGACGCCTTTCTTCGGAAAATCTCATACTTCTCAGGACCGCCTCACCCCAGTGTCACCACCGGCACCGGGTTGCTCCCGCTCCACGAGGCGTTGAACCCGAAGGTCACCGAACCGCCGTCCGCGACCGTCCCGTTGTAGGAGGCGTTGGAGCAGCTGACGGCCGTGCCCGTCTGGGCGCAGGTGGCGTTCCATGCCTGCGTGATCCGCTGCCCCGCCCCGTACGTCCAGCCGACCTTCCACGACGACAGGGCGGCCCCCGAGCAGGCGATCCTCACCTGCCCCGTGAAGCCGGTGTTCCACTGACTGGTCACGCTGTACGTCGCCGTGCAGGCGCCCGTCGGCGGCTCGCTCGTGGTCCCGCCCAGCGCCTCGGCGATCGCGTGGTACGCCGGTTTCGGCGCGTAGTTCTCGTCGTACGGCGTCGCCGCGCCCTGTCCCGGGAAGGTGTCCGGGATCCAGGAGTCGGAGTCGGTGAAGCCCCACACGGTGACGCCGACGCACCGGGCCACCGCCACGCACGCGCCGACGACCGCCTTGTAGTCGGCGGCCTGCCGGGTCAGCTTCGCGCTGTCGGACGGCAGTTGCATCCGGATGTCCAGCTCGGTGATGGCCACGTCCACGCCGAGGTCGGCGAAGCGCTGGATGTTCTGCTGCAGCGTGGACGGCACCTGGCCGAGGATGAGGTGGGCCTGGAGCCCGACCCCGTCGATCGGGACGCCGCGTTCCTTCAGGGACTTGACCAGGTTGTACAGGGCCGTGCTCTTCGCGTTGACGCCCTCGACGTTGTAGTCGTTGATGTACAGCTTGGCGGCCGGGTCCGCGGCGCGCGCGGCGGTCAGGGCCTGGGCGATGTAGTCGGCTCCGAGGCCGTTGTACCAGAGGGTCTGACGGTAGGTGCCGTCCTCGTTGAACGGCTCGTTGACCACGTCCCAGGTGGCCAGCCGGCCCTTGTACCGGCCGACTTCCAGCGCGATGTGGTCGTTCATCAGCTGGCTCAGCTGGGCCGCGGTCCAGGTGCCGTTCGTCAGCCAGCCGGGGTTCTGGCTGTGCCAGACCAGGGTGTGGCCGCGCACCTGCTGGCCGTTGGCCTCGGCGAAGGCGACGATCTGGTCGGCCTCGGCCCAGTTGAAGGAACCCCGGGTCGGCTCGACCGAGCCCCACTTCATGGCGTTGCCGGGGGTGAGGGCGTTGAACTCGCGGGCGGCGGTGTCGCCGTACGTCCCGGTGAGTTTGGATCCGGTGACCGCCGTGCCCATGACCTTGCCCTTGGCGTCGGCGAGGTCACGCAGGGGTGCGTCGGCGGCGTGCGCCGCGGGTGCCGTGACCAGCAGCGCGCCGAGCAGGGCGACGCCGCTGAGCAGTGATGTGAGGGATAAGCCCGTTCTCAGAGATCTCATTGCGGGTGCCTCCGAAAGTTTCGGTCGAACAACCGACTGGCTTCGGAGCAGTGTGGGGCGCGTCACCACACCGGTCAATACGGAAACAGGCCTCCCCGCAGCCTCTTTACAGCCTTCACGCGGACCTGCCCTACCCCGCCGGCGGCGTTCCGGTACTGGCCCGCACCACCAGACTCGTCGCCAGCTCCACCCGGGTCGCCGCCGACGTGGCGCCGGCGTCGCGCCCGAGGTCGAGGACCAGCTTGGCGGCCGCCTCCGCCATCTCCGTCAGGGGCTGTCGTACGGTCGTCAGCGGTGGCCCCACCCAGGGCGCCACCGGCAGATCGTCGAAGCCGACCACACTCAGGTCCTCCGGGATCCGCAGGCCCAGCTCGCGCGCGGCCTCGTACAGTCCGAGCGCCTGGAGGTCGTTGCCGGCGAATACGGCGGTGGGCCGGTCCGGGCGGCGCAGCAGCTCCAGGCCGCGCCGGTAGCCGGCCTCGTGGTGGAAGTCGCCGGCCGCGATCAGCTCGGGGTCGACGGGCAGTCCGGCGGTCTCCAGGGCGGCCCGGTAGCCGTCGACGCGGGCGCGGCTGCACATCATCCGGGACGGTCCGCTGATCGCGCCGATCCGGGTGTGGCCCAGCTCGACCAGATGCCGGGTGGCGGCGAGGCCGCCCTGCCAGTTGGTGGCGCCGATCGAGGGCACGTCGGCGCCCGGGTCGCCGGCCGGGTCCATCACCACGAATGGGATGGAGCGGCTGCTGAGCAGGGCGCGCTGGGACTCGTCGAGCCCGGACAGCACGAGGATCACGCCGTGCGGCCGGCGGGCGGCGACCTGGTCGGCCCAGGTCCGCCCGGGGGTCAGCCGCCCCGCGCTCTCACTCAGCACCACGCTCAGACCGGCGTCCCGCGCCACGTTCTCCACGCCCCGGATGACCTCCATCGCCCAGGCGCTCTCCAGCTCGTGGAAGACCAGGTCGATCAGGGGCGAGCGGCTCGCCTCGGCACGGCGGCGCCGGTAGCCGTGCGCACGCAGAAGGTCCTCCACGCGACTGCGGGTCGCCGGGGCGACGTCGGCACGTCCGTTCAGGACCTTCGAAACTGTCGGCGCCGAAACGCCGGCCTCGCGGGCGATCTCGGCGAGCGTCGCGGTCTGCGCGGTCCGTCCGGCCGTCGTGGCTGTCGTCCGGGTTTGTGCGGGCTCCGGGGGTGTCATGGCGGCGATCGTATCCCTGCGCGACCTCTTGACGAACCCCTCGCACCGCCCTAGGTTCCCAAAACATTCGACTTACATTACGAAACATTCGCGAGAGGGCCATCGACCCCGACAGGAGTTACATGACCACCGCCCCCTGGCGTGACCCCGCCCTGCCCGCCGCCGCCCGCGTCGACGACCTCCTTTCCCGGATGACCCTGGAGGAGAAGACCGCCCAGCTGTACGGCGTGTGGGTGGGCGCCGCCACGGACGGCGACGGAGTCGCCCCCCTGCAGAGCGAGATGACCACCGACTACGACTGGGACGAGCTGATCACCCACGGCCTCGGCCAGCTCACCCGCCCCTTCGGCACGGCCCCGGTGGACCCGGCGCTGGGCGCGCAGGCACTGGCCCGCGCCCAGCGCCGTATCGCCGAGGCCGGCCGCTTCGGCATCCCCGCGATCGCCCACGAGGAGTGCCTGGCCGGCTTCACCGCCTGGCAGGCCACCGCCTACCCGGTCCCCCTCGCCTGGGGCGCGACCTTCGACCCGGCGCTCGTCGAGGAGATGGCCCGCCGCATCGGCGACGACCTGCGCTCGGTCGGCGTCCACCAGGGCCTCGCCCCGGTCCTGGACGTCGTACGGGATCCCCGCTGGGGGCGCGTCGAGGAGACCATCGGCGAGGACCCGTACCTCGTCGGCACGGTCGGCGCCGCCTATGTCCGCGGCCTCGAATCGGCCGGGATCATCGCCACGCTCAAGCACTTCGCCGGGTACGCCTCCTCGGCGGGCGCCCGCAACCTGGCCCCCGTACGCGCGGGTGTCCGCGAGTTCGCCGACGTGGTCCTCCCGCCGTTCGAGATGGCGCTGCGGGAGGGCGGCGCCCGCTCGGTGATGGCCGCGTACACCGACACGGACGGCGTCCCCGCCTCGGCCGACCCCGGCCTGCTGACCGAACTCCTCCGCGAGCAGTGGGACTTCACCGGCACGGTGGTCGCCGACTACTTCGGCATCGGCTTCCTGCAGACCCAGCACCGGGTGGCGGGGACCGAGGCGGAGGCGGCGCATGTCGCGCTGTCCGCGGGCATCGACGTGGAACTGCCGACACTCAAGTGCTACGGCACACCACTGCTGGAGGCGGTCAGGGCGGGCGCGGTCCCGGAGTCGCTGATCGACCGGGCCGTCCACCGGGTCCTGCTCCAGAAGTGCGAACTGGGCCTGCTGGACGAGGACTGGGCCCCGGAGCCAAGCGGCCGCATCAACCTCGACTCGGCCGCGAACCGCGCGCTGGCCCGCCGCCTGGGCGAGGAGTCGGTGGTCCTGCTGGACAACCCGGACGGCCTGCTTCCGCTGGCCCCCGACACACGGATCGCGGTGGTCGGCCCGAGGGCGGCCGACGCGCTGGCGATGCTCGGCTGCTACTCCTTCCCCTCCCACGTCCTCACCCAGCACCCCGAGGTGCCGACGGGCGTCGACATCCCCACTCTCCTGGAGGCTCTGCGGGCCGAACTCCCGGACGCGAAGGTGACGTTCGCCGAGGGCTGCGGGGTGTCGGACCCGGACCCGTCCGGCTTCGAGGAGGCGGTGGCGCGGGCGGCCGAGGCGGACGTCTGTGTGGCGGTACTGGGCGACCGGGCGGGCCTGTTCGGCCGGGGCACCTCGGGCGAGGGCTGCGACGCGACGGACCTGCAACTCCCGGGTATTCAGGCCGAGTTGCTGGACACCCTGGTGGCGACCGGCGTCCCGGTCGTCCTCGTCCTGCTCACCGGCCGCCCGTACGCTCTGGGCCGTTGGGACGGCCGGCTCGCCGCCGCCGTCCAGGCGTTCTTCCCCGGGGAGGAAGGCGGCCCGGCGGTGGCGGGAGTGCTGTCGGGCCGCGTGAACCCGTCCGGCCGCCTGCCGGTCAGCGTCCCGCGCGTCCCCGGCGGCCAGCCGTGGACGTACCTGCAGCCGCCGCTGGGCCTGCGGGCGGACATGAGCAACCTGGACCCGACACCGCTGTACGCCTTCGGACACGGCCGTTCCTACACGGAGTTCGTGTGGGAGGACTTCACCGGCGGCCCGGCCTCCGAGGTGGACACCGACGGTACGTACGACGTGTCGGTCACGGTCCGCAACGCGGGCGACCGCCCCGGCGCCGAGGTCGTCCAGCTGTACCTGCACGACCCGGTCGCCACGGTCACCCGCCCCGACGTCCGCCTGATCGGCTACCAGCGCCTGGAGCTGGATCCCGGCCGGTCCTCCCGGGTCACCTTCCGCTTCCACCCGGACCTGTCGGCGTTCACGGACCGTTCGGGCCGGAGGGTGGTCGAACCGGGCGCACTGGAACTACGGCTGGCGGTCTCCAGCGCGGACGTACGCCACACGGCCCACCTGACCCTCACGGGGCCGGTGAGGGAGCTGGGTCCGGACCGCAGGCTGCGGTGCGAGACGGAGGTGTCGGGCGGGGGGTGACCTCGACCGGTACCTCCACCCTGAGCTGAGGGCGTGTCATCGCCGCGGCGGCCACACCGGCCGTCGCGGCCGCCCCCGGAAAACTCCCCGGCTTCCCGGCTCTGCGGCTCCCCGGTTTTCCGGCTCTGCGGCTCCCCGCCTCTCCGGCTTCCCGGTCAGCCCGCGTCCACCGACTCGAACCGCCACCGGTGCACCGCCCGGCCGACCAGGTCACCGCCCGGTTCGGGCAGCTCGGGCAGTTCGGCGTCGTAGGCCGCGTCCCACCACGTGATGACCAGCACCCGGTCCTGCGGGGCCTGGAGGGTCTCCCGGCGCAGCGGCGCCTCGGGCAGCTCCTGCCGCCGCACCCAGGCCAGCAACTCCTCGCCCCGCCCGTCGACCGCCCGCGCCTCCCACATCAGCGCGACCGTCATGAGTACAGGTTCTCGTCGGCGACCTCGTGGACGTGGTCGTGTCCGGGCACATGCGGTTCGGTCACGGGAAGGGACGAGTCCGCCGACAGGTCCCAGCTGGACGCCGGCCGGTTCCGCGTCACCATCTCCGCGCCGAGCGCGGCCACCATCGCCCCGTTGTCGGTGCACAGCTTGGGCCGCGGCACCCGCAGCCGGATCCCGGCCGCCTCGCAGCGCTCCTGGGCCAGCGCCCGCAAGCGGGTGTTGGCCGCCACGCCGCCGCCGATCATCAGGTGGTCGACGCCCTCGTCACGACAGGCCCTGACCGCCTTGCGGGTCAGCACGTCCACGACCGCCTCCTGGAAGGACGCCGCCACGTCCCTCACCGGCACCTCCTCCCCCGCCGCCCGCTTCGCCTCGATCCAGCGGGCCACGGCCGTCTTCAGCCCGGAGAAGGAGAAGTCGTACGCCGGGTCGCGCGGCCCGGTCAGACCGCGCGGGAACGCGATGGCCGACGGGTCGCCCTCCTTCGCGTACCGGTCGATGACCGGGCCGCCCGGGAATCCCAGGTTGAGCACGCGCGCGATCTTGTCGAAGGCCTCGCCCGCCGCGTCGTCGATGGTGGCGCCCATGGGCCGTACGTCGGAGGTGATGTCCGAGGAGAGCAGCAGGGACGAGTGGCCGCCGCTCACCAGCAGCGCCATCGTCGGCTCCGGCAGCGCCCCGTGCTCCAGTTGGTCCACGCAGATGTGTGAGGCCAGGTGGTTGACGCCGTACAGCGGCTTGCCGAGCGCGTAGGCGTACGCCTTCGCCGCCGAGACCCCGACGAGCAGGGCACCGGCGAGACCCGGACCGGCCGTCACGGCGATGCCGTCCAGGTCTTTGGCCGAGACACCCGCTTCCTTCAGCGCGCGGTCGATGGTCGGCACCATCGCCTCCAGGTGCGCCCGGGAGGCGACCTCCGGCACGACACCACCGAAACGGGCGTGCTCGTCGACGCTGGAGGCGATGGCGTCGGCCAGCAGGGTGGTGCCCCGGACGATACCGACGCCGGTCTCGTCACAGGAGGTCTCGATGCCGAGGACGAGCGGTTCGTCAGCCATGGATCTCGGTTCCTTGTACGCCGTTCACGGGGGTGGAGGGGCCGTTCAGTTTCATCACCAGGGCGTCGACGTTGCCCGGCTGGTAGTAGCCGCGTCGGAAACCGATGGGCTCGAAGCCGAAGCGCTCGTAGAGCTTCTGGGCGCGGATGTTGTCGACCCTGCACTCCAGCATCACTTCGGCGCACTCGAAGGCGGACGCGGCCCGCAGCAGCTCGGTCAGCAGCCGTCCGCCGAGGCCGGTGCCCTGGTGGTCGCGGGCGACGGCGATCGTCTGGACGTCGGCCAGGTCTCCGGAGGAGGCCAGTCCCGCGTACCCGACGAGGCGCCCGTCGGGGGCCTCGGCGACGACGTACCGCCGGGTCGCGTCGGCGCCCCGGGAGTGGGCCAGTTCGGACCAGAACATCCCCCGGGACCAGGCGTCCTCGGGGAAGAGGTCCCGCTCCAGTTCGAGCACGGGGTCGATGTCCCACCAGCGCATCTCGCGCAGTCGAGGTGTCACGGTGCGGGTCACTTGGGGGTGACCACCTTGTAGTTCTTGGGGACCTGGGCGTCGGGGCGGCGCAGGTACAGGGGCCGGGCGGCGGGGAGTTCCTGGCCGGCGGCCAGTCGCTCGGCGGCCAGGGAGGCGAGTGCCGCGGCCGACACGTTCTCGGGCTCGTGCGCGACGGGGAAGGTGTCCGGGTAGAGCAGAGCGCCCGCGCCGACGGCCGGCAGTCCGGCCACCTGGCCGGCGATGTCGGCGGGCCGGTCGACGGCGGGGCCGGTGAGGCGGGTGCGGGAGTCGGCGTACGTCGCCCAGTAGACCTCCTTGCGCCGGGCGTCGGTCGCCACGACGAAGGGGCCCTTCTCGATGTCGGCCGCGTACGCGAGGCCGTCGAGGGTGCACACGCCGTGGACGGGGACACCGAGCACGAGACCGAAGGTGTCCGCGGTCATCAGGCCGACACGCAGCCCGGTGTAGGGGCCGGGGCCGATGCCGACGACGACACCGGTGACGGCGTCGATCTTGAGGCCGGACTCGACGAGGAGGCGGTCGACGGCCGGCAGCAGCAGCTCGCCGTGCCGGCGGGCGTCCACCTGACTCGACGAGGCGATGACGTCCGTGCCGTCGTGCAGCGCGACGGTGACGGCGGGGGTGGCGGTATCCAGAGCGAGCAAGAGCACGCAAACAGCCTACGGCTCCCGCGGCGCGGCCACGGCCGTCCGGGAGGGGTCGTCACCTGCTGCTACCGTCACCGCAAAACGGGACGTACTACACGAGGCATGAGGTGGACAACGGTGGCAAGTGGCAGCTCGGTAATCGTGACCGGGCTCACTGTGGCGGCCCTGGCGACGGTCGGCTTCCTCGCCTACCAGGCCTCGGCGAGCGTCCCGGCCGGCCTCGGCGGGGCGGACACCGGCGGCTCGGCGGCGGCCGCTCTGAAGGCGCCCCGCGACCGGGCGAACCCGACCGCGCTGCCCGCCGACTCCGGTACGGGTGAACGGGTCGTCTACTCGCTGGACCACGACCGGGTGTGGCTGGTCGGCCCGGGCAACAAGGTCAACCGGACCTTCAGGGTCACCCCGGGGACGGTGTCCCCGTCGCCGGGCACCTACGCGGTCACGTCCCGCTCGAACCGGGTCACCGGCACCGACGGCATCCCCGTCGAGCACGTCGTTCGCTTCACCAGCGTGGACGGCGTGGCCATCGGCTTCAGCGCGGCGGTGGACAGCCCCGCGCCGGCCTCCGGCCGGGTGGCCAAGGCGGGCGGCATCCGGGAGTCCCGGCCCGACGGCGACGCGATGTGGAAGTCCGCGACGATCGGCGCGAAGGTCGTCGTGGTCCGCTAGGCCTGTCCGCCGGACGGGCCCTACGCGGCTTTCCGGTGCTCGGCAGGCGGCTGGACCGTGTCGGGATCGGGCAGGCGCGGCGGCGTGGAAACGGCGTGCGCGGCGACGCAGGACGCCAGCAGGTCGCGCATGGACACCCCGGCGACGACCGCGTACGGCCGCGCCTGCGGCGTGTTCTCGGTGGCCGACATGGACGCCTCCTGAAGTTCGGGGGCGGGCGTAGTTAGGTAGACCTAACTACGAACTGGATACCATGTGACCACGCACGAGACGTCCAGCGCAACATCTTGCCGACGCCTTGTCGGAACCTTCATCTCTCAGGGCTGCCGTTCACACGAACAGGTGGGCCCGTCCCCACGGACGGGGCGGGGCCGTCTCACGCCGACAGGCGGGGCCGTCCCACGCCGACAGGCGGGGCCCGTTCCCAACGGACAGGTGGCCCCGTCTCACGCCGACTAGCGCGGCCCGTCGCCACCCACACGCGCGGCATCCTCACGCCGACAGGCGCAGCCCGTTGCCACGGACAGCCGCGGCCCCCGCACGCCGACAGGCGCAACCCGTCACCCCCCACCCGCGCGGCATCCTCACGCCGACAGGCGCTACCCGTCACCACCCACACGCGCGGCCGCCTCACGCCGACAGGCGCACCCCGTCACCACCCACACGCGCGGCATCCTCACGCCGACAGGCGCAACCCGTCACCACCCACACGCGCGGCATCCTCACGCCGACAGGCGCAGCCAGTTGCCACGGACAGCCGCGGCCCCCTCACGCCGACAGGCGCAACCCGTTCCACCGATAGGCGCGCCCCGCTCACGCCGACAGCACGCTCAGATCCACCGCCGCCCACCGTTCCCCCAGCCCGGTGAGCGTCACGTGCCGCACCTCGTCCGTCGTGTCTCCGACGGCCCGGTGGATCAGGACCTCCAGCCGGTCGTCGGTCAGCTCCTCGACCTTGCCCTCGCCCCACTCCACGACGATCACCGACTCGGGCAGCGAGACGTCGAGGTCGAGGTCCTCCATCTCGTCGAGGCCGCCACCGAGGCGGTACGCGTCGACGTGGACGAGCGGCGGCCCGTCCCCGAGGGAGGGGTGCACCCGGGCGATCACGAAGGTCGGGGACGTCACGGCCCCCCGGACGCCGAGCCCTTCGCCGAGCCCGCGGCTCAGCGTCGTCTTGCCCGCGCCCAGCTCACCGGTGAGCATCACGAGGTCGCCGGCGCGCAGCAGTTTGGCCAGGCGGCGGCCCAACTCGCGCATCTGCTCGGGGGAGGTGACGGTCAGCTCGATGTCAGCCGGGTCGTGCGGCGCTGCTGGTGCTTCCATAGCCACCCACGGTAGCTCCTGCGGGTACCGCACCCGCCCGGGTGAGCAGGTCGGCGAGCCGGTCGGTGACCACTTCCGGGTGTTCCAGCATCACCAGGTGCCCGGCGTCCGGGACGAGCACGAGCTCGGCGTCCGGCAGCAGGTCGGCGATGGCCTCGCTGTGCTCGCTGGGCGTGACGAGGTCCCCCACCCCGGCGAGCACGAGCACCGGCAGGTCCGCGAAGAGGGCGAGGGCCTCGGTCTTGTCGTGGTCGTTGAACGCCGGGTAGTACTCGGCGACCACGTCGATCGGCGTCCCCTCGATCATCCGCTCGGCGAACCGGACGATGGCCGGGTCGACGTCCCGGGACGCGAACGAGTACCGCTTGATGACCCCGGCGAACAGGTCGGCGGTCGCCCGGCGCCCCTTCTCCACCAGGGCGGCCTGCTGCCCCAGCGCCTTCAGTACGCCGGGCAGCACCCGCCGTACGGCGTTCACACCCGCCACGGGCAGCCCGAAGTTCACCTCGCCGAGCCGCCCCGACGACGTGCCGACCAGTGCCGCCGCCACCACCCGTTCGCGGATCAGCTCGGGGTACTGGTCGGCGAAGGCCATGACCGTCATGCCGCCCATGGAGTGCCCGACCAGGACGAGCGGCCCGTCCGGCACGGCGGCGTCGATGACGGCCTTCAGGTCGCGGCCGAGCTGTTCGATGCTGACCGGCACGTCGTTCTGCACCTGGTCCACGCCCCGCGCGGACCGCCCGTGGCTGCGCTGGTCCCAGTGCACGGTCCGTACGACGCCCCGCAGCGCGGCGCGCTGGAAGTGCCAGGAGTCCTGGCTGAGGCAGTAGCCGTGGCTGAAGACGACGGTGACGGGCGCGGGTGCCTTGCGGCCGAAGAGCCGCCGGCGCCGGGGCCCGAGGGAGGCGGCGGTGGTGTCCGGGTCGACGTCGTCGACCTCGTAGTACAGCTCGGTGCCGTCGTCGGCGTACGCCTTGCCTGGCGTGCCGCGCAACGCGCCGTACGGTCCGGTCGAGTCCAGCGCGAGCCGCGCCTTCTTGCGCATGCCGCGGCCGACGGTGAGCCGCTCTATGGCGACTCCGGCCGCCGCGCCCGCGGCGACCACCCCTATCGCGGCACCCGCGACGCCGGTCGCCCGGCGCCAGCCGGCGGCCGCCCCCGTGGCGGCGGCGACGGCCGCCGCGGCGTCCGCGACGGCCTCCGCACTGCTCTCGCTCACGTAACCGCTCCTCTTCGCCGGACTGCTGGTTCGCTGGGTCGGATGACACAGGTGTTGCCGGATGGTGCCGGGTGGTGCCGGTGGTGCCGGGTGATGCAGGGCTTGCCGTTCTTCCGCGCCCTTGCGGGTTACCCGACTGGTTCCTCATTCACATAGACGCGGGGAACGCGCGTTCCGATCCGGGTGACGATCTCGTACGCGATGGTCCCCGCGGCCTGTGCCCAGTCCTCGGCGGTGGGCTCACCGCGGTCGCCCGGCCCGAAGAGCACGGCCTGTGCCCCCGCTTCGGGCTCGTCACCGCCGAGGTCGACGACGAACTGGTCCATCGCGACCCGCCCCGCGACCGTCCGCCACTTGCCGCCGACCAGCACGGGGCCGGTGCCGGAGGCGTGCCGCGGAATGCCGTCCGCGTAGCCGACGGGCACCAGGCCGAGGGTCGTGGCGCCCGGCGTGACGTAGTGATGCCCGTAGCTGACGCCGTGGCCTCCCGGCACGTGCTTCACGAGCGCGACGGACGCCGAGAGCGTCATGACCGGGCGGAGCCCGAAGTCGGCGGGGGTGCCCACCTCGGGACTCGGTGAGATGCCGTAGACCGCGATCCCGGTCCGTACGAGGTCGAAGTGCGCCTCGGGAAGGGTGAGCGTGGCCGGCGAGTTGGCGATGTGCCGCACCTCGGGCCGCACGCCCCGGCCCTCCGCGTACGCCACCATCTCCCGGAAACGGGTGAGCTGGGCGGCGATGGAGGGGTGCCCGGGTTCGTCGGCGCAGGCGAAGTGCGACCAGAGCCCGGTGACCCGGACCAGCCCTTCGCGCTCGGCCTTCAGCGCCTCCCCGACGAGCTCGGCCCAGTCGTCGCCGGGCTGACAGCCGTTGCGCCCCAGGCCGGTGTCGGCCTTGAGCTGCACGCGCGCAGGGGTACGGGCTCCGCGAGCCGCCTCGGTGACTTCCCGAAGGGCCCACATCCCGCTCACCGAGATGTCGAGATCGGCGTCGACGGCCGCCCGCCAGGGCCCGCCGGGCGTCCAGAGCCAGCACATGATGCGGCCCTCCAGCCCGGCCGCCCGCAGCGCGAGGGCCTCCTCGGGCGTGGCCGTACCCAGCCAGGTGGCCCCGGCCCGCACCGCCGCGCGGGCACACGGCACCGCCCCGTGGCCGTACGCGTCGGATTTCACCACCGCCATGAGGGCCGCCCCCGCCGCCCGGGCACGCAGGCTCCGCACGTTGGCGCGCAGGGCGGCCAGGTCGATCTCGGCGCGGGCCCGCAGCGGTGCGGTCGGGGCAGGTGCTGTCTCAGTCATGGCGCCCCCAGTGTCTCAGAGGGGTCCGACAGGGCCGCCGGACGCCTACGTCCCCGGCCTCTGCCCCCACACGTACACCCGGTCGCCCTTCTTCAGTACGCCCCACAGTGTGCGGGCGTCGCCGAGGCGCAGGTTGACGCAGCCCATGGAGCCGACCGTGGTGAAGATGCTGCCGTAGACGGCGTGGAAGGCCTGCCCGCCGTCGAAGAACTGGGAGTACGGCATGGGCTGGTTGTAGAGCGTCGACACATGGTTCTTGTGCCGCCAGTAGATGGTGTGCCACCCGGCCCGGGTCCGGTACCCGGCCCGCCCACTGCGCATGGGCACCGGCCCGTACACGACCTTCTCCCCCTTCTGCACCCACGTCAGCTGCCGAGTGAGATCGACACAGGCGACCCGATGGACCCTGACAGGACACTTCTTCGCGGCGTTCGGATTCTTCCTCGCGGAAATGAGCTGCATCCGCGCCCAGGTCACCGGCCCGGCGAACCCGATGGCGGGCTTGATCTTCTGCTGCACCTGAAACGCCCGGATCGCCTTGCAGTCCCCCGCCGACTGCTTCCCGTCCACCGTCCGCTTCAGCCACCGCTCCACCTGCCGCTGATACGGCCCGGTCAGCCTGCTGCACGTCACCCCCTCGACCGCGTCGGCCAACGGCACGTACTCGACCAGCTCATACGTCCCCGGCGCCGCCCCGCGCGGCTCCACCGCGTCCTCCTCGGCACTGGGTTCGTACACCCGCGGCGGCAACGCCTGATCGGGCGTGTCCACCTGCCACGGCTGATACGGCCCCGGCGGAACCCCGGGCACCAACTCCGCCTCGGCCCCCGGAGCCGGCGGCACCGGTTCGGCGGAGGCGGCCCCCACGGGAAGGGCGGTGGCGGCGACGAGAAGTACGGCGAAAGGCACGATACGTCTGCTGATCATGCGATCAGAGAATCGCGGGGCCCCGGCCCCAGAAGACTGCCGCGCGGCGGGTTCACCCTTATTGCCGAGCTGACCCTCCCAGCCGTCCGGCGTTCCAGGACGGGCCCCATCGGGCCAACCCCCTCAGCCCCTCCGGCGTTCCAGGACGAGACCCATCGCGCCAACCTCTCAGCCCCTCCGGCATTTCAGCACGAGACCCATCGCGCCAACCCCTCAGCCCCTCCGGCATTTCAGCACGAGACCCATCGCGCCAACCCCTCAGCCCGTCCGGCGTTTGAGGACGAGGCCCTTCGGGCCGAAGCGGGGGTCTGGGGGCGCAGCCCCCAGGGACGGGACGGGAAGGGGCGGCGGGGGCGAAAAACCCCCAGGGCACCCCCCCCCCCCCCCCCCCGGGACGGGACGGGAAGGGGCGGCGGGGGCGACAAACCCCAAGGGCACCCCACCCCCGACCACCCCACCACCAACCGCCACCGCCCGCCATCAACTACCCCCGACCACCCCCCCCCCCCCCCCCCCGCCCCCCCCCCCCCCCCCCCCCCCCCCGGGACGGGACGGGAAGGGGCGGCGGGGGCGAAAAACCCCAAGGGCACCCCACCCCCGACCACCCCACCACCAACCGCCACCGCCCGCCATCAACTACCCCCGACCACCCCACCACCCCACCACCCCGTCACTCCCGCACCACATCCCGCCAGGCCCGAGGCACCGCGGCAGCCACATCATGCGCCCCCACCGGCGCCCCATCCGCCGCCAACCTCCCCGCCAGCCCATGCAGATACGCCCCCGCACTCCCCGCATCCAGCGCCGACAACCCCGCCGCCAGCAAAGACCCCGCCAGCCCGGACAGCACGTCCCCGCTCCCCGCCGTGGCCAGCCACGACGTCCCCGTCGGATTCACCCGCACCGCCCCGCCACCCCCCGCGCCCGCGCCCGCGCCCGCCACCACCGTCGTCGACCCCTTCAGCAGCACGGTCGCCCCGTACCGCCCGGCCAACTCCCGCGCAGAAGACAGCCGAGCCCGCTCGACCTCCTCCCGCGTCACTCCGAGCAGCGCGGCGGCCTCCCCGGCATGGGGGGTCATCAGCGTCGGCGCGTCACGCCCCCGCACCGCGTCCACATCCGCCAGCCGCAGCCCGTCCGCGTCGATCAGCACGGGCACATCCGCCGCCAGCACCTCCGCCACGGTCGCCGCGTCGTCCCCCGCCCCGGGCCCGACGACCCACGCCTGCACGCGCCCCGCCTTCCGAGGCCCTCGATCCGACACCAACGTCTCGGGGAAGCGCGCGATGACGGCATCCGCCGCGGGCCCGACGTATCGCACGGCCCCGGCGCCACCCCGCAGCGCCCCCGAGACGGCGAGCACGGCGGCACCCGGATACCGCGCGGACCCGGCGGCGATCCCGACCACCCCCCGCCGGTACTTGTCGCTCTCGGCCCCGGGTACCGGCAACAACCGCGCCACATCCGCGTGCTGCAACGCCTCCACCGCGGCCTCGCCGGGCAGCGACAGCCCGATGTCGACGAGCCGCACCGACCCGGCGTACTCCCGCCCCGGATCGACCAGCAGCCCCGGCTTGTGCGTCCCGAAGGTGACCGTCAGGTCGGCCCGGATCGCGTTGCCGTTGACCTCGCCGGTGTCGGGGTCGACACCGCTCGGCAGGTCGACGGCGACGACCGCGGCCCCGGACCGCTCGACCAGCGCGGCGAGAGACGCCGCGTCCGGCCGCAACGGCCCCTTGGCACCGATGCCGACGATCCCGTCGACCACGAGGTCGGCCCGTTGGATCAGGTCGGCGGCGGCGCGCAGGAAGGCCGGGCCGCCGTCCGCCTGGCTGCTCGCCGCCACCCTGCCACCGTCCGCCTCCCTGCGCGCCGCCACCCTGCCACCGGCCCGCCGCAACGCGGCAAGCCCACCGGCGTGGGTCCGTTCGGGCGCGAGCAGCACCGCCGTGACCCCGGCTCCCCGCCGCGCCAGCCGGGCCCCGGCGTACAGGGCGTCGCCGCCGTTGTCGCCGCTGCCGACGAGCAGGACGACCCGGCTGCCGTACACCCGCCCCAGCAAGTCCGCGCAGGTGGCGGCGAGTCCGGCCGCCGCCCGCTGCATCAAGGCCCCGTCCGGGAGCCGTGCCATCAGCTCCCGCTCGGCCGTCCTGACCGTCTCCACGCTGTACGCAGTACGCATGCCGTCGAGTCTCCCCCGTACGGCACGAACCTCGTCACAGCCATTGACCCTTTGCCACCCCTTTGCCAAACTCACCGCCCCCCACCGGATGAATCGATTCAGTCGAATCGATTCGACGAGAGTTCCACGAGAGGACGCCTCCCCATGGGACGCAGAGCCGCACTCATCGCCGCCGCCGGTACAGCCGCCCTCCTGACGGCCGTCGGCACCCTCACCGCCCCGGCCTCCGCCGCCCCCTCGCCGGCCGTGGCGGCCGCCTGCGGCGAGGGCTCCTACCAGGCCGAGGCCGTTCTCAACGGCAGCACCTGGACCGCCCGGCGCGGCGGTTCGACCGTCTACACCGGCACCGACCTGCGCGCGGCGGTCCAGGCGGCGGTCAACAGCCTCACCGCCGGCCGCACCGCCAAGGAACGGGTGGTGGTCCGCGGCTCGGGCTCGATGTCCGCGGGCTCGCGCATCTCGCTCCCCAGCTACACGACCCTGGACGTCTGCGGCACGATCAACGTCACCGGCACCGGCTCCGGCGACCAGGCCCCGGTCTACTCCCGCGGCACCCGCGACATCGAGGTCCAGCACCTCAACCTCACCGGCAGCCCGCTCTACGGCATCTTCCTGCGCAACGTCCAGAACGTGGTCCTCGGCCGGCTCGACATGCGCCTGTCCGCGGGCCTCGGCGTGCGCATCGACAACCGTGGCGACACCAGCCAGTGGACGCGCAACGTCCGCATCGACAGCGCGTACGTCTCCGGCGCCTCCAGCCACGCGGTCGAGACGTACGGCGTCGACGGCCTCACCATCGGCACGGTGACGGCACGGAACGTGGGCGAGTCGGGGCTGCTGCTCAACCAGACCGTCAACGCCACCGTGACCAAGGTGGACGCGGAGAACGCCGGCACCGGCACCGGCTACGCGGCCTTCCGCATGGCCAACCGCAACGGCCGGGTCGGCAGCGGCTACCCGACCAACATCCGCGTCGGCGAGGTCATCGCGCGCGGCGGCGGACGCGGTGTCTTCTGCGTGTCGGAGAGCGGCGGCGCGGTCATCGACAAGGTGACCCTCTCCAACACCGGCAACAACGCGGTCCTGATCGAGAACTGCTACAACGTGAACCTCGCCGCCCAGGGCGGCACCGTCACCGGCGGCGGCGAGATACGCCTCGCGGCCCGCTCGGAGTTCCCGGGCAACGCGGACATCACCGTCCAGAACCTGACGGTGACCAACTCCTCGATCCGGGAGAACCCCTGCGGCACGAACACCACGTTCCGCAACAACACCCTGGTGAACAGCAGCCAGTCGATCTGCTGACGGCCCTTCCTCGCCTCGGACGCGTCCTCATACCGCGGGGCACCACGCCTCGGTGGTCGTCACCCCTCCGCCACGACGACCGCCGAGGCCACCCCCGCGTCATGACTCAGCGACACGTGCCACGACGTCACGCCGAGTTCCGCCGCCCGCGCCGCCACGGTCCCCGTCACCCGCAGCCGAGGCTGTCCGCTGTCCTCGACGTAGACCTCGGCGTCGGTCCAGTGCAGCCCGGCCGGGGCGCCCAGTGCCTTGGCGAGGGCCTCCTTGGCCGCGAACCGCGCCGCGAGCGAGGCGACGCCCCGGCGCTCGCCGCTCGGCAGCAGCAACTCGCTGTCCAGGAAAAGACGCTGTGCCATCTGAGGCGTACGCTCCAGCGACGCCGCGAACCGGTCGATCTCCGCCACGTCGATCCCGACACCGATGATGCTCATGCCGAGCACCCTACGACCGGCGCCTCCCCCGGCATGTGTGTCACAGCCGACTGCCAGGGGTGAGGCGGACCGAGGGGCGAAGCGCTGGGGCGGGCCCCGTGTTCGCAACTCCCCCTCCCGGAACAGCCGTTCCGCTCATACGCTGGAACCGGCACACGGACACACGACGTCCAATGAGACAGATGCTCGAGTCGGCGACGTCTGGGAGTAACGGGGGGCGAGGGGCAGCGTGCTCAAACCGGGGGAGATTCCGCAGTTCACAGGTGATCTGCCGAAGTTGGAGGGCGACTACGCGGATCTGAAGACGGACGCGGGCAACGTCCGCAAGACGGGCGAGGACGTCCACTCCAAGTTCCAGGGCCTGTCGGCGTACTACACCGCGCCCGAGGCGGAGCAGCTGTTCGCGACGACGAAGCCGGTCAAGGACCGCGCGGACGCCTTCGCCGACGACCTCGAAAGCGTGTCGGGTGCGCTGTCGTCGTACGCCACCGAGATCCGGCCGCTCGTCGCCAAGCTGGAGGAGCTGAAGACCTCGGCGCAGACCTTCGTCGACTCCGTCAAGGACGACGACGAGTGGGAGTACGACGAGGACAAGGTCGACAAGCACAACCAGATCCGGGACGAGATCACCGCGACGGTGGCGGCGTTCTGGGCGGCCGAGCGGACCTGCCACAACAAGATCACCGCCCTGTGGGGCGGGACGCAGATGGTGGCCGGCGACGGTTCGGAGCGCAAGGACCAGTACGGCTTCGCGGCCGACGACATGAAGAACGCGAAGCTTCCCTGGGGCGACCCGGTGGACGAGAAGCACCACTGGTACGAGGTCGGCCACTGGGTGAAGTCCTTCGTGTGGGACGGCCTGATCGTGGACGGCATCTGGGGCACCATCAAGGGCCTCGGCACGCTGGTCGGCTTCGGCGGCTGGGACGCCATGGGCCAGGCGTGGAAGGGCCTCGCCCAGCTGGCGACCGGTCTGGCGATCTCCTCCATCCCCGGCGTGGGCGCGATGTTCTGGACGCTGCCGGACGACAAGCTGCCGTCCTGGATCCGTGATTCGCGCACCGCGATGAAGCAGACGGGCAAGGCGTTGGTGGCGTGGGACGAGTGGGGCAAGAACCCCGGCCGTGCCGCCGGTGCGGTCACGTTCAACGTCCTGACGACCGTCTTCACGGGTGGTGCGGGCGCCGGTGTCGCGGGTGCCGGCAAGGCCGGTGCGGTGGCCAAGGTGCTGTCGGCCGCGGGCAAGGCGGGCAAGATCATCGACCCGATGACCTACATCGCCAAGGGAGCGGGCGCGGGCCTGTCGAAGATCGGCGACATCAGCAAGGCGTTGAAGGGTGTCGGCAACATCGACATCCCCGCCCTTCCGGAGAACGCGATCACCCTGCCGGAGGGCGCGCTGAAGCTCCCGGACGGGACGGTGCGGTTGCCGGAGGGCGCGGCGATCCCCGCGGGCGCGACGGAGCTGCCGGGCGGGAACGTCAAGCTGCCCGACGACGCCCCGGTACTGCCGGCGGGCTCGACGAGGCTGCCCACCGAGGACGGTGCCCCGGCGCGCTACTACGACCCGGACGGCAACCTCCTCGACGAGAACGGCAAGGTCCTTCAGCAGGCCCAGGACGGCCCCGGCGACGTCGTGGACCAGCCCGGCAGCCCGGACTCCCCGGCCGCCGGCGCCGACAACCCCCGCACGCCCACCCCGGTCAGGGAACCCGCCATGGCGGGCGCCCCCGCCCATGCCGCCGACAACGCGGCCCAGAACATCAACCTGGGCAACATCGACAACGTCGGCGACGTCGGCCGCGTCGGCGACGACCTGAACGCTCCCGGCAGCCGTGTCGAGGGCCCGGGCGGAGTCGCCGACAACACGCCCGGCGGAGTCGCGGGCAACACGCCGGGCGGAGTCGCCGCCAACACCCCGGCCGGTGTGGCGGGCAACCTGCCGACCAACAGCGTGGACAACGCGATGCCCGGCACCCAGGCGGGCAACAACGTCCCCGGCGGCGGACCGGGTGATCACGTCCCGGCCAACAGTGTGGACAACGCCGCCGCCGGCACCGCGGACACCGGGCTGCGCCCCGGCGGCCCCGGCGGTCCGATCTCCCCCAGCGCCCTGGACGACCTGGCCGCCCGGTTCGGCGACGACGCGCTTCCCGGGATCGGCGACGACCTGGGCGACGTGGGCAGGACCGGCGACGACGCTGGCCCGCCCGCGAACACCGCGGACGAGGGTGCGGGTGCCGCCGACGAGTCGCAGCCGGCGCGGACGCCCGAGGAACAGCAGAAGATCATCGACGATCAGATCCACAAGGCCAACACCGACCCGGACTGGTTCAAGGACCACTACCGCACGGACGGCCACCGGCACAGCGTCGACGGCGTCGACCCGAACGGCGACCCCCTGCCGGTCCTGGCCAAGGACACGAACGGCGACTGGATCGCCCGCGACTCGATGCCCTCCAAGCAGCCGCCGCCGCGCATGACCCCCGAGCCGATCAGCCCCAACTCCCTCGACAAGCCCCAGACCGACTATCTCGACGGTGTGGCGAAGGACCGCCAGGTCGCCTCGGACCTCACCGCGGCGGAGAAGGCGGCCAAGGCGCACCCCGGCGACCAGGCACTTCAGGACGCTCTCGCCCAGGCCCAGAAGGACTACGACGCACGGCTCGCCGGTACGCCCAACAACAGCGCCATCCCCGAGCGCCTCGGCGAGGACGCGGCCCGTGTCCACGTCGTCCCGGAGCGGTACGCGGACTACTCGCCGGTGACGCTGCCGAAGACGCCCAACGGCGCCAACATGTTCGACCAGTTGTACAAGCGGGAGGACGGCAGCTACCTGATCGTCGAGGCGAAGGCGCCGAAGAGCGACCTGATCTGGCGTCAGGGTGCCGGGCCCGCGAAGGGCTGGATGGTCCGGCAGGGCACCTCGGAGTACGTCCACACGATCATCGCCGAGATGCTGAGCCGCAAGGCCGCGGACGTCCGCATCGCGGGCGACCTTCTGCGGGCCTGGGAGAATGGCAAGCTGGACTACGTCCTGGTGAAGGCCAACGAGAACACCGGCAGCTACGCCGGGGCCACCCTGGAGCAGTTCCCGATCAACTACAAGATCGACTAGAGGAGAGCGTCAGTGGCCACGACCGTTCCCCGCCACGAGTACCCCACGGACGACGTGCCGGAGACTCTCGACGCCCTCGGCGAGACGGCGAACTGGATCCTCGACAAGTTCGCCGACTCGCCGGTCCTGCGACCCCAGGCGCTGAGCACGGCGCTCTCCCTGGCGCAGCAGCACTGCGCGATCGACCCGCAGGCGGTGAAGTTCGAGACCTGGGAGGCCTGGGTCACCGCCATGCAGACCGGATCCGCGCTGTTCGCCGCGGCGACCGCCCCCGAGGGCACCACCGTCACCTGCCGGATCAAGGAGCGGGAGCGCACACTGCCCGCCACCGGTCCCGAGTCGCACCTGAACGCGGGTACCTGGGTCACCGCCTTCTACCTGGCGATGATCTGCCGCGACAACGACCGCCTGCGCGCCCTGGCCGAGGTGCCCGTCTCGTTGCTGCGGGACTCCGGCGCCGTGTTCGACGAGTACATCTACTCCTGGGTGGAGACGCTGCAGAGTTTCTGGCTCGGCCGCCAGGACGTGGGCGACAAGCTCGTCGCGGCCGTCGACGGCACCGCCCCGGCGGCGCTCCAGTACGCGGACGCGGACCTGATGTCGAAGGTCCTGTATCCGCCGCTCATCCTGCTGTACCGCGTCATCCGCAAGGACTCCGCGGAGTTCGGCAAGGCGCTGGGTGACGCGCTGCGCTGGCACAAGGAGTACTGGACCGCCGACGAGGACCGGGCGACCAGCGCCGACAGCCTCGTCGCCCTCGGCCCGCTGGCCATGGCCTGCCTGGCCCGGGACCAGGGCCTCTCCGTGGAGGTCGATTCCGAGTACCTGCCGAAGGCGCTGCTGGACTACGCCTGGCGCGGCGAGATCGAGTACTGAGCGGACTACAGGCGCTCACGCCGAGGCAAGTTCACACCACACGAACTTGCCTCGGTTGCCGTGTCTGGCCAGCGGATGCCACCCCCACAGGTCGGCACACGCCCGCACCAACGCCAGCCCCCGCCCCTCCTCCAGCTCGGTGTCCCGGTCCACTGCCCTCGGCGGCTCGGGCGGCTCCGGGTCGGCGTCCCACGCCCCGATCCGCAGGACGCCCGCCGACCAGCACACCCTGAGGGCGGCGGGCCCCTTCGTATGCCGTACGGCATTGGAGACCAACTCCGCGGCGAGGAGTTCGGCGACGTCGACGAGGCCGATCAGTCCGTGCATGGTGAGGATCAGGCGGAGGGTGCGGCGACTGACGGTGACCGCGCGCAGGTCGTTGGGGATGTAGAGGCAGTACTCCCAGGGTTGGGCTTCGGTTTCGGGCATGGGTGAACTCCGTTCGGGTGGTGGGGGGTTGAGCCTGCCGGGCGGTGGCAGTGCCGCAGCCGTCATGGCAGGACGGGGCGGTGCGCTTCCGGTACCCCGGCGTTTCCGCAGCGTGTGCGTCGCATCACCGACGGTAGGCCATAAATTTCAGTCCATGCAAGCAGATCGCGTAGCCTGGCCCCCGAACGAGTCGTCTCATCAAGGCCGTTGAATGAAAGAAGGACGCCGTGCCAGCACGACGGCACCCCACGGCACGCCAGGTACGCCTGGGCGCCGAGCTGCGCAAACTCCGTGAAGCGGCGGGACTCAAGGCAACCGAGGCAGCGAGCCTCCTCGGTGTGAGTTCCGTCCAGATGAGCCAGATCGAGTCCGCGATCTCAGGCGTCAGCGAGCAGCGACTGCGTCGACTTGCCGCCAACTATGCCTGTTCAGACACCGAGTTGATCGATTCCCTGGTGGCCATGGCGACCGACCGGACTCGCGGCTGGTGGGAGCAGTACCGGGGATACCTGCCCACACCCTTCCTGGATCTCTCCGAGCTGGAGCACCACGCCAGCTACCGGTGGGACGTGGACTTCCTGCACATTCCGGGCCTGTTGCAGACCGAGGACTACTCCCGCGCGCTCTTCTCCTACGTGAACCCGGAGTTCCCGGAGGAAGAGGTGGAACGTTGGGTCCAACACCGGATGACGCGAAGGGTCATCATTGAGCGCCCCGACCCGATTCCGTACGAGGCCGTGATCCACGAAGCGGCGCTGCGCATCAGAGTCGGCGATCGTGCCGCCGTACGGGCCCAACTCGCCCGGGTAATGGACCTTTCCGAGGCCGGCCACATCACCGTGCGCGTGATCCCATTCGACCTGGACGACTTCCCCGGAGCGGGAAGCGCCATGGTGTATGCGGGCGGCCCGGTCCCCCACTTGGACACCGTCGTACGTGACGGCCCGCACGGCACGGCGTTCATCGATGCCCAAGCCCAACTCAGCCGCTTTCGAACGCTCTTCCGTAGGCTGGAAGCGGTGTCACTCGAACCCGACCGTTCGCGTGACTTCATCCACAGGCTGGCGAAGGAGCTGTGAGCGCATGATCACCTACACCTGGCGGAAGTCGTCCTACTCCGGCGGCGGCGAGGGCAACGCCTGCGTAGAGATCGCCGCCCGCCCCACCCACATAGCCGTCCGCGACTCAAAGGCCCCGGCCCGCGCGACCCTCACCTTCCCGGCCGGAGCCTTCGTCCCCTTCCTCGACGCGCTGAAGTCGGCTCACTCCACCGTCACCGACTTCGCCAGGTTCCGGGGCTGATCCACCTCGTTGCCCCGAGCGGTCGCCAGCTCACAGGCGAAGACCTGCAAGGGCACGGTCGCGACCAGCGGTTGAAGCAAGGTCGGCGTGGCCGGAATCCGGATCAGGTGGTCGGCGTACGGCACCACCGCCTCGTCGCCCTCCTCGGCGATGACGATCGTGCGTGCCCCGCGTGCCCGGATCTCCTGGATGTTGGACACGATCTTGTCGTGGAGGACCGACCGCCCGCGAGGCGAGGGCACGACGACGACCACCGGCATGTCGTCCTCGATCAGGGCGATCGGCCCGTGCTTCAACTCGCCCGCGGCGAAGCCCTCGGCGTGCATGTAGGCGAGCTCCTTGAGCTTCAGGGCGCCCTCGAGGGCCACCGGATATCCCACATGCCGCCCAAGGAAGAGCACCGTGTCCTTGGAGGCGAGCGACCGCGCGAGTGCCCGCACCGGCTCCATGGTCTCCAGCACCCGCTCGACCTGGCCGGAGATCTGCGACAGGTCGCGCACCACGGCGCTGATCTCGTCTCCCCACTTGGTGCCGCGCACCTGGCCCAGATAGACGGCGACGAGGTAGCACGCCACGAGCTGCGTGAGGAATGCCTTGGTGGAGGCGACGGCGACCTCCGGCCCGGCGTGGGTGTACAGCACCGCGTCCGACTCGCGGGGAATGGTCGAGCCGTTGGTGTTGCAGATGGCCAGCACCTTGGAGCCCTGTTCGCGGGCGTGCCGTAGGGCCATCAGCGTGTCCATGGTCTCGCCGGACTGGGAGATGGCGATGACCAGGGACTGTGCGTCGAGGATCGGATCCCGGTACCGGAACTCGCTCGCCAGCTCGACCTCGCACGGAATCCGCGTCCAGTGCTCGATGGCGTACTTGGCGATCATCCCGGCGTGGAAGGCCGTACCGCAGGCGACGATGACGACCTTGTCCACCTCGCGCAGCTCGGAGGCGCCGATCCGGACCTCGTCCAGCCTCAGTGAGCCGGACGCGTCGATGCGGCCCAGCAAGGTGTCGGCGACGGCCTTGGGCTGCTCGGCGATCTCCTTGAGCATGAAGTAGTCGTAGCCGCCCTTTTCCGCGGCGGAGGCGTCCCAGTCGACGTGATACGAGCGCACTTCTGCCGGCCGCCCGTCGAAGCCGGTGACCGTCACCCCGTCCCGCCGCAGCTCCACCACCTGGTCCTGACCCAGCTCGATCGCGGAGCGCGTGTGGGCGATGAAGGCGGCGACGTCCGAGGCGAGAAAGGCCTCGCCGTCTCCGACGCCCACCACGAGCGGCGAGTTCCGCCGTGCCCCCACGACCACGTCCGGCTGGTCCGCGTGCACCGCCACCAGCGTGAACGCACCCTCCAGCCGTCGGCACACCAGGCGCATCGACTCGGCCAGGTCGGCGCAGGAGGAGAACTCCTCGGCGAGCAGATGGGCGACCACCTCGGTGTCGGTCTCGGAGGCCAGGTCGTGCCCCCGCTCCGCCAGCTCGGCCCGCAGCGCGGCGAAGTTCTCGATGATCCCGTTGTGCACCACGGCGACCCGCCCCGCGTTGTCGAGGTGCGGATGGGCGTTGGCGTCCGTCGGCCCGCCGTGCGTGGCCCACCGCGTGTGCCCGATGCCCGTCGTACCGGTCGGCAGTGGCTGGTCGACCAGCGCCTTCTCCAGGTTGACCAGTTTCCCGGCCTGTTTCGCCACGGCCGGCCCGTCGTCCGCGAGCACGGCGACACCCGCCGAGTCGTACCCCCGGTACTCCAGCCGCTTCAGTCCGGCCATCACGACATCGAGCGCCGACTGCGCCCCCACGTAACCCACGATTCCGCACATGGCCCGCAGCCTACGCACGAATCGCCGCCCGAAACTGCTCCAGCCTGCCCGATTTCGGAAATTCCCACGCCCGTACGAGCCCCGGTCCCGGCTGACAGGCTCATGCGTGACGCACCCCACCCACCACCCCGTTCAAACTCCGTTAACAATGGACTGTGATCTCTCCGGTCTCCCCGATGCCCCGGAGCGCCCACCGGCACAGGCCGGAGGCGACTCCCTACGTCGACCTCACCCGAGCGGAATGGAGTGTGCTGCGCGAGAAGACGCCGCTGCCGCTCACGGCCGAGGAGGTCGAGAAGCTGCGCGGCCTCGGCGATGTCATCGACCTCGACGAGGTGCGGGACATCTACCTCCCGCTCTCCCGCCTCCTGAACCTCTACGTCGGCGCCACCGACGGCCTGCGCGGCGCCCTGAACACCTTCCTCGGCGAACAGGGCTCCCAGTCCGGCACCCCCTTCGTCATAGGGGTGGCGGGGTCGGTCGCGGTCGGCAAGTCGACCGTCGCCCGTCTGCTCCAGGCCCTGCTCTCCCGCTGGCCCGAGCACCCGCGCGTCGAGCTGGTCACCACCGACGGCTTCCTGCTGCCCACCAAGGAGCTCCAGGCCCGCGGCCTCCTGTCGCGGAAAGGTTTCCCCGAGTCGTACGACCGCCGCGCCCTGACCCGCTTCGTCGCGGACATCAAGGCCGGCAAGGACGAGGTGACGGCCCCGGTGTACTCCCACCTCATCTACGACATCGTCCCGGACCAGCGGCTCACGGTCCGCCGCCCCGACATCCTGATCGTCGAGGGCCTCAACGTCCTGCAGCCCGCCCTGCCCGGCAAGGACGGCCGCACCCGCGTCGGCCTCGCCGACTACTTCGACTTCAGCGTGTACGTCGACGCCCGCGCCGAGGACATCGAGCGCTGGTACCTCAACCGCTTCAAGAAGCTGCGCGCGACCGCCTTCCAGAACCCGTCCTCGTACTTCCGCAAGTACACCCAGGTGTCCGAGGAGGAGGCCCTCGACTACGCCCGCACGACCTGGCGGACGATCAACCGGCCCAACCTGATCGAGAACGTGGCCCCCACCCGCGGCCGCGCCGCCCTCATCATCCGCAAGGGCCCCGATCACAAGGTCCAGCGCCTGAGCCTGCGCAAACTGTGACCGTTAGTCTGCCGCCATGCTGCATCTGCGTCTCATCGCCCCGTCCGACAAGACCGACGACGTGGTCCGCCTGATCGAGGAGACGGTCGGCACCGCCCATCTCGTCGTCATGCCGGGCACCGCCCGCAACCCGGCCGGAGACGTGGTGATGTGCGACGTCGCCCGCGAAGCCGGCGACGAACTCCTCACCGGACTACAGGAGTTGGGCCTCGGCCACTCCGGCTCCATCGCCGTCGAGAACATCGACCTGTCCCTGTCCGAGCGTGCCGACAAGGCCGAGGCGGACGCCCCCGGCGAGGGTGCGGACGCGGTCCTGTGGGAGCACCTGACGGACGCCACCCACGAGGAGTCGACGCTCTCCGTCACCTACCTCGCGTTCATCACGCTCGCCACGATGATCGCGGCCTGCGGTGTGGTCCTGGACAACGCGATCCTGATCGTCGGCGCGATGGCGGTCGGCCCGGAGTTCGGGCCGTTGGCGGGCATCTGCACCGCGATAGTGCAGCGCGCACCGCGGCTCGCCGTGCGTTCCCTGATCGCGCTGCTGGTGGGCTTCGCCGCGGCGATGGCGGTGACCGTGGGCTTCAGCCTCTTCATGGACGCCGTCGGCCTGTTCAGCAAGGCCCAGTTGGAGGCCGACCGGCCCAACACCGGTTTCATCTACGCCCCGGACTGGTTCTCGTTCGTCGTGGCCGTCCTCGCCGGAGCCGCCGGCACCCTCTCCCTGACGTCCGCCAAGTCCGGCGCCCTGGTCGGAGTCGCCATCTCCGTGACAACGGTCCCAGCAGCCGCCAACGCGGCTGTGGCCCTCATCTACAGCGACACCAACCAGGCCTGGCGCTCCTCGGAACAACTCCTGCTGAACCTCTTCGGCATCATCCTCGCCGGCACCCTCACCCTACTGACCCAGAAATGCCTCTGGACCGCCCAACGGTCCCGGCAACGCCGCTAGGGGCGCGGGCAACTGCGCGACAAGCCACCCCCCAGCAGCCCGGGACCCCACAACACAAGCCGCCCCTTAGGGGCGCGGGGAACTGCGCAACAAGCCACCCCCGAGCGGCACGGGACCCACAACACAAACCACCCCTAGGGGCGCGGGGAACTGCGCGACAAGCCACCCCCGAGCGGCACGGGACCCACAACACAAACCACCCCTAGGGGCGCGGGGAACTGCGCGACAAGCCACGACGAACCCGCGGCCCGCACCCCACAGAACCCCCACCCCCAACCCGGAACAGCAACACCAACACCCTTACCCCAGCGCCGACTTCACCGCATCCGCAAGCCGCCCCGCCACAGACCGAGCCTGATCGATATCAGCGGCCTCAACCATCACCCGAACCAACGGCTCGGTCCCCGACGGCCGCAACAACACCCGCCCGGTCTCACCGAGCTCCCGCTCCGCATCGGCAACCGCCGTCGCGAGCTCCGAGGACGTACCCACCCGGGACCGGTCGACATCCGGCACATTGATCAGCACCTGCGGCAACCGCTCCATCACGCCCGCCAGCTCCCTGAGCGACCGCCCGCTCTCCGCGACCCGAGCGGCCAGCAGCAACCCGGTCAGCGTGCCGTCCCCGGTGGTCGCGTGGTCAAGGATGATCACGTGCCCGGACTGCTCGCCGCCCAGCGTGTACCCGTGCTCCTTCATCTCCTCCAGCACGTAGCGGTCCCCCACCCCCGTCTGGATGACCGTGAGCCCCTCCCGCTCCATCGCCAGCTTGAACCCGAGGTTCGACATGACCGTCGCGACAACGGTGCCGGAGCGCAGTGCGGAACGCTCCCGCATCGCAAGCGCGAGTACGGCCATGATCTGGTCGCCGTCCACCTCCTCACCGGTGTGGTCGACGGCGAGGCAGCGGTCCGCGTCACCGTCGTGCGCGATGCCGAACGCGGCCCCGTGCTCGACGACCGCGGCCTTGAGGAGTCCGAGGTGGGTGGAGCCGCAGCCCTCGTTGATGTTGAGCCCGTTCGGCTCGGCGCCGATGGTGATGATCTCGGCACCGGCCCGTGTGAACGCGTCGGGCGAGACCTTTGCGGCAGCGCCGTGCGCCTCGTCGAGGACGATCTTCAGCCCGTCGAGCCGGTTCGGAAGGACACCGACGAGGTGGGAGACGTACCGCTCGGCCCCTTCCTCGTACGTCCGCACGCGACCCACGCCCGAGCCGGTCGGCCGGTCCCAGGGGGCGCCGGTGCGGTGCTCCTCGTAGACGGCCTCGATGCGTTCCTCCAGCTCGTCGTCGAGCTTGTGCCCGCCGCGCGCGAGGAACTTGATGCCGTTGTCGGGCATGGCGTTGTGGCTGGCGGAGAGCATGACGCCGAGGTCGGCGCCGAGGTCCGCCGTGAGATACGCGACCGCCGGGGTCGGCAGCACGCCCACCTTCAGCACGTCGACGCCTGCGCTGGCGAGGCCCGCGACCACGGCGGCCTCCAGGAACTCCCCGGACGCCCGCGGGTCCCGTCCGACCACCGCGGTCGGCCGGTGCCCCTCGAAGGTGCCCGCCTCGGCCAGTACGTGCGCCGCGGCGACGGAGAGGCCGAGGGCCAGCTCGGCCGTCAGATCCGCGTTGGCGACACCGCGCACGCCGTCCGTGCCGAAGAGTCGTCCCACTTGTCCTCCTGAGAAGCTTCAGATCCGGAAATCATCCGATCGCACAAGCCTTTGAGCGCCTTGTGCCGTTATACGCCCAGGGCTGTGATAAACGAACGCCCCGGTGGCACTGTGGCGTGCCGCCGGGGCGTTCGGACGTACTGCGTACTGCTGTTAGTACTGCGAGTACGAGCAGGCAGCGAAGCTTAACGCTTGCTGTACTGCGGGGCCTTGCGAGCCTTCTTGAGACCGGCCTTCTTGCGCTCGACCGCACGGTCGTCGCGCTTGAGGAAGCCGGCCTTCTTGAGGGCGCCGCGGTTGTTGTCCACGTCGGCCTCGTTCAGCGCACGGGCGACACCGAGACGGAGGGCACCGGCCTGACCGGAGACACCGCCACCCGCGATGCGGGCGATGACGTCGTAGCGGCCTTCGAGCTCGAGCACCTTGAAGGGCTCGTTGACTTCCTGCTGGTGCACCTTGTTCGGGAAGTAGTCCTCGAGGGTGCGACCGTTGATCTTCCACTTGCCGGAGCCCGGGACGATCCGGACGCGGGCGATGGCGTTCTTGCGACGGCCCAGGCCGGCGGCCGGCTGCGGGTCGCCGAAGCGGGACGCCATGGACTCGGAGGTGTACTCGCCCTCGACGGGGACGTCCGACTCCGTGGTGTAGCTCTCGATGTCGACAAGCTCGGTCTCTTCGACCGGCTGCTCAACGGTGGTCTCGGCCACGATTCTCCTCAGATTCTGTTCAGTCTTAGGGGGTGGCCGGACTTACTGCGCGACCTGGGTGATCTCGAACGGCACCGGCTGCTGGGCAGCGTGCGGGTGCTGGTCGCCCCTGTAGACCTTCAGCTTCGACAGCATCTGGCGGCCCAGGGTGTTCTTGGGGAGCATGCCCTTGACGGCCTTCTCGATGGCCTTCTCGGGGTTCTTGTCGAGCAGCTCGTCGTAACGGACGGAGCGCAGACCACCCGGGTAGCCGGAGTGGCGGTAGGCCATCTTCTGGGTCCGCTTGTTACCGGACAGGTGCACCTTGTCGGCGTTGATGATGACGACGAAGTCACCGGTGTCGACGTGGGGCGCGTAGATCGGCTTGTGCTTGCCCCGCAGAAGCGTGGCGGCGGTGGTGGCGAGACGACCCAGGACGATGTCCTGAGCGTCGATGACGTGCCACTGGCGCGTCACATCGCCGGGCTTGGGGCTGTACGTACGCACGGTTCGTAGCCTTCGCTTCGAGTGAATGGTCCTAAACAAGGTCACCGAAACGATCACGACAGCCTCAGCCCACTGCGGCGACGCATACCGCGTACGTGGGGTCGCTGGTCATCGGCCCGGTGGACCGGTGTAAGGGCCCGTCCCGTGAGAATGAGCAAGCCAATACACAACGAAGAAGCAGGATACCTTCGCTGGCCCGTACGGGTCAAAACGAGGCGACTGCTGCCGTCCGGCCCGATTCTACCCGCCCGCCGCACCGCCGCGGCCTCGCGGGATACGCCCGCGTGAACACCGGCACACACACAGTGAAGCCGGCCCACGGAATCCTTCGTACCAACCACCCGGAGATGTCGCTTTTGCGTGCGCTCCCCGAGCGAACGCCGGTGCCTTGGGAGCCTCTTGGGGCGGACCGGCACACCGCCCTCCCGTCTAAGATGCGCCCCATGAGCTATGGGCAGCAGGGGGGACCCCAGTCCCAGTGGGATCCCTGGACACCGCAATCCCAGCAGCCGTGGAACGGCGGCAACACCGACGAGACTCCGGACTGGGCCGCGCTCGCCGAGGCGTCCGAGACGCGCGCCAAGCGGCGCCGGCTGCTGTTCATCGGCGGCGGCGCACTGGCCACGCTGGCGATCGGCACCGCCGTGGCGATGGCCGTGGTGTCGGCGAACGGCGACCCCGAGGGATCGGGCAAGCCGGCCTCCCTCCCCAGCAGCGCCGACATCCCGAGCGGGACCGGCACCGCGGACCCGTCGTTCGAGCCGACCAGCGCCCCGCCGCCGCTGGACCCGAAGGAGTTCGTCTCCGACAAGAGCAAGGACACGGCCCCGATCAGCCCGGTCATCCTCTTCCCGGGCACGCAGCTGACCATGGGCTCGACCGTCTACAAGAAGGGCCCGACGGCCGACACCAAGAGCTGCGCCGCGGCCGCCAAGGGCACGCTCCCCAAGGTCCTCACCGACAACGGCTGCACCCGCCTGATGCGCGTCACCTACACCAAGGACAACATGGCGGTGACCGTCGGCGTGGCCGTCTTCGACAGCGAGGCCGCGGCGGTCAAGGCCAAGAAGAGCGCCGACAAGAAGAGCATCGTCGCGTCGCTGGCCGGGGACGGCGTCAAGGCGTTCTGCAACTCCGCCGTCTGCCGCTCGACCACCAACTCCTACGGCCGCTACGCCTACTTCACGATCGCCGGCTTCACCAACGGCAAGGACGTGACCGAGAAGGACACCGCCGTCTTCACGACCGGCGACGACCTCGGCGAGTTCACATTCCGCCAGATCCGCCGCCGTGGCGAGGCCCAGGCGTCGGCCGCGGTCAACGGATGACGGCCGCCCGGGGTCAGCAGCAGCCGGCCCCGGGCAGTGACCGCCTGTTGCGGGCCTCCTTGTTGCGCGCGGCCAGCAGCCCGTCGGCCGGGTAGCCGACCTCTTCGAGGGTCAGCCCGTGCGGTCGTACGACGTGCACCGCCGAGTCCCGTACGCCGGCCGCCAGCACCTTCCCGGGCCAGTCGGCCTGCCGGTGCCCGTCGCCCACGAACAGCAGCGCCCCGATGAGCGAGCGCACCATGTTGTGGCAGAAGGCGTCGGCCCGGACCGTGGCGGTGACGACACCGTCGTCGCCGCGCACGAGGCTCAGCTCCTGGAGCGTACGAATGGTGGTCGCGCCCTCGCGCCGCTTGCAGTAGGCGGCGAAGTCGTGCTCGCCCAGGAGCCGCTCGGCCGCCTCGTTCATGGCGTCGACGTCGAGCGGCCAGTCGTGCCACAGGACGTGGCTGCGCAGCAGCGGGTCGACACCGCCGGGGTTGTCGGTGACCCGGTACGCGTACCGCCGCCAGATCGCCGAGAAACGGGCGTTGAAGCCCGCGGGGGCCTCGGCGAGGGACCAGACCCGTACGTCCTTGGAGAGCCGCCCTGCGAGCCGCTTGAGCAGCTTCTCCCGGTGCTCCGCCCAGAGCTCCTCCGGCAGATCGACGTGCGCCACCTGCCCGCGCGCGTGCACACCGGCGTCGGTCCGCCCGGCGACGGTCAGCTCGTACGTCGCGTCCTTCGACCGCGTCACGGTCCGCAGGGCGTCCTCGATCTCGCCCTGCACGGTCCGCCGTCCCCCGGCCTGCTTGGCCCACCCGGAGAACGCGGTCCCGTCGTAGGACAGGTCCATCCGCACCCGCACGAACCCGGCCTCAACTTCGTCACTCACCCAGAAATCCTCTCACCCACACGAAAGCGGGCCCGCCCCTCGAAAGGAACGGACCCGCAACGCCCCGAAGGGGCGCCGGTAACTGCGCGATCAGCCACGACGAAGCCGCAACCGCAACCGCACACACCCCGGCGGAACGCTTACGCGTCCTTCGGCTCCTCGGCCTCGCCGGCCTCGTCGGCCTTGGTCGTGTCGACCTTGGTCTCCTCGGCGGCCGGAGCCTCGGCGTCCTTGGCGGAACGCTTGGTGGCGGCCTCGGCCTCACCGGTCGCCTGCTGCGCGACCGTCAGCGCCTCGACCAGCTCGATGACAGCCATGGGCGCGTTGTCGCCACGGCGGTTACCGATCTTGGTGATGCGGGTGTAGCCACCCGGGCGGTTCTCGTAGCGCGGGCCGATCTCGGTGAAGAGCGTGTGCACGATGCTCTTGTCCGTGATCACCTGGAGCACCTGACGGCGGTTGTGAAGGTCGCCCTTCTTCGCCTTGGTGACCAGACGCTCGGCGTACGGACGCAGCTTGCGCGCCTTCGCCTCGGTGGTGGTGATACGACCGTGCTCGAACAGCGACTTCGCGAGGTTCGCGATGAGCAGCTTCTCGTGCGCGGCGCTGCCGCCCAGACGGGCACCCTTGGTGGGCTTCGGCATGGTGTTTCTCCTAGGTGTCTGCCCCGGCCGTATCAGGTACCGGGGTCAGTATCCGAGCGGGCGGTCGCCCGTCGAAGATCCGGGAGCCTTTTCAGACTCCCGGAAGGTCCGCGCCCCAAGGGGCGCGGGGAACTGCGCGACCAGCCACGAGGGACCGGCAGCCGAATCAGTACTGCTCGGTCTCCACGAAACCGGCGTCAGCATCGTCATCGGCACCGAAGGCGTCCGCGGCGGCGGTCGGGTCGAATCCGGGCGGGCTGTCCTTCAGGGCCAGGCCCATCCCGGCGAGCTTCGCCTTGACCTCGTCGATCGACTTCGCACCGAAGTTGCGGATGTCGAGCAGGTCGGCCTCGGAACGCGCCACGAGCTCACCCACGGAGTGGATGCCCTCGCGCTTGAGGCAGTTGTACGACCGAACGGTGAGCTCCAGCTCCTCGATCGGCAGGGCGAGATCGGCGGCCAGGGCGGCGTCCGTGGGGGACGGGCCCATGTCGATGCCCTCGGCGTCGATGTTGAGCTCACGGGCCAGACCGAACAGCTCGACCAGGGTCTTGCCGGCCGACGCCATGGCGTCACGCGGACGCATGGCCTGCTTGGTCTCGACGTCGACGATCAGCTTGTCGAAGTCGGTGCGCTGCTCGACACGGGTCGCCTCGACCTTGTACGTGACCTTCAGGACGGGGCTGTAGATGGAGTCGACCGGGATACGGCCGATCTCCTGGCCCACCTGCTTGTTCTGCACGGCGGAGACGTAACCGCGGCCGCGCTCGACCGTCAGCTCCATCTCCAGCTTGCCCTTGCCGTTGAGCGTGGCGAGGACGAGGTCGGGGTTGTGCACCTCGACACCGGCCGGGGGCGCGATGTCGGCGGCGGTGACCAGACCCGGGCCCTGCTTGCGCAGGTACATCACGACCGGCTCGTCGTGCTCCGAGGAGACGACCAGCTGCTTGATGTTGAGGATCAGGTCGGTGACGTCCTCCTTGACGCCCGGCACGGTGGTGAACTCGTGCAGAACGCCGTCGATGCGGATGGACGTGACCGCCGCACCCGGGATCGAGGAGAGGAGCGTACGGCGCAGGGAGTTGCCGAGCGTGTAGCCGAAGCCCGGCTCCAGCGGCTCGATCACGAACCGGGAGCGGAACTCGTCGACGACCTCTTCGGTCAACGAGGGACGCTGAGCAATCAGCATGGTGGGAATCCTTCAGTCAGGGGCGCCCGCTATTTGACGCCCTGCTCACCGGGCGGAGCCCGATGTTGTTACTTCTGCAAGGGTACGGGCGGCACGCCTCCGAAGAGCCGTACCGCCCGCAACCTCAAGACGACCGAGCCTCAGACGCGGCGGCGCTTGGGCGGACGGCAGCCGTTGTGCGGGGTGGGGGTGACGTCCTGGATGGAGCCGACCTCAAGACCGGTGGCCTGGAGGGAGCGGATCGCGGTCTCGCGACCGGAGCCCGGGCCCTTCACGAAGACGTCGACCTTGCGCATGCCGTGCTCCTGCGCGCGGCGGGCGGCCGACTCGGCGGCCATCTGCGCGGCGAAGGGGGTGGACTTGCGCGAGCCCTTGAAGCCGACGTGGCCGGCGGAGGCCCAGGAGATCACGTTGCCCGAGGGGTCCGTGATCGAGACGATCGTGTTGTTGAACGTGCTCTTGATGTGCGCGTGGCCGTGAGCGACGTTCTTCTTTTCCTTGCGGCGCACCTTCTTGGCAGCGCCCTGACGACCCTTGGGGGGCATCTATAACTCCTACGGGAGGTGGTCGGTCCTACAGCGAAGACCGCTTGTTCAAGCGTCCGCTGAGGACTACTTCTTGCCCGGCTTCTTCTTACCGGCGATGGCGCGACGCGGGCCCTTGCGGGTGCGGGCGTTCGTGCTGGTGCGCTGACCGCGGACAGGCAGACCGCGACGGTGACGCAGACCCTGGTAGCAACCGATCTCGACCTTGCGGCGGATGTCGGCCTGGATCTCGCGACGGAGGTCACCCTCGGTCTTGATGTTGTTGTCGACGTACTCGCGGATCGCGACCAGCTGCTCCTCGGAGAGGTCGCGAACCCGGGTGTTCGGGTCGATGCCGGTCTCGGCCAGCGTGAGCTGGGAAAGGGTCCGGCCGATGCCGAACACGTAGGTCAGGGCGACCTCCACACGCTTTTCGCGCGGGATGTCAACACCGGAAACGCGTGCCATTCAATGGCTCCAGTTGATCTTCGGAGGTCTTCCACAGAACCGACTCCCAGCCGCCGGCCTCTTCGCGCTGTTCCACAGAAGCAGCCAAAGATTAGGTACGGCGTGGGTCCCCGGCCTCCGAACCGGGGGTGTCAGGCGATCACTCGCGATGCCTGGGTCCTGCGTATGAACATGTTCAGCTCGCGTCGCGCGAAGTTCTGCGAAGAGCAGAGGGTGGATCGTGCGTCAGCCCTGGCGCTGCTTGTGGCGCGGGTTCTCGCAGATGACCATGACCCGACCGTGACGGCGGATCACCCTGCACTTGTCGCAGATCTTCTTGACGCTCGGCTTGACCTTCATGGGGTGAGGTTCTCCGGGTCAGTGCCACCACCCCGCCGGAAAGCGGGGCAAAGGCAAGATCTACTTGTACCGGTAGACGATCCGGCCACGCGTCAGGTCGTACGGAGACAACTCCACCACGACCCGGTCGTCAGGGAGGATACGGATGTAGTGCATACGCATCTTGCCGCTGATGTGCGCCAGGACCTGGTGGCCGTTCTGGAGCTCGACCTTGAACATGGCGTTCGGAAGAGACTCGACGACAGTGCCCTCGATCTCGATGGCACCTTGCTTCTTGGCCACGCTTCGCCCTTCGAATCGACTACCTTGATCGACTCTCTTTGCGTCCCTTACAGGCGCATGCGGACATGCGGGTGCACGAGAGCCGACGAGTCAGTCTACGACAGCGCTCCCGGAAAGACGAATCGAGAGAGTCTGCCCCGAGCCGGAGATCTCTAAGCGCGTAGGCCTGTGACCCGGTCCGGCGCCCGGCGCCCTGACGGGGCGCGGGGCCGTCTCTATGTGCGGCTCCGCCGCGTGGGCGCGACCGGCCTTCACGTGTCCGCGGCCGCCGTCCGGACAGGACTCGGCACGCCGGAACGTGCTCAGGCAAGCGGATCCGGCGCCGCCGTGATCCCGAGCTCCGCGAGCTTCGCCTTGCCGCCGTCCGGAGCCGTCAGGACCAGCGGGCCCTCCTCCGTCAGCGCGACCGAGTGCTCCCAGTGCGACGACCACGTGCCGTCGGTGGTGATGACCGTCCAGTCGTCCTGGAGGACCTCGGTCTTCGGGGTGCCGAGAGAGACCATCGGCTCGATGGCGAGGCAGAAACCGGGGACCAGCTTGGGGCCCTTGCCGCGGCGCCGGTCGACGTAGTTCAGCAGGTGCGGGTCCATGTGCATCTCGGTGCCGATGCCGTGGCCGCCGTAGTCCTCGATGATGCCGTAACGGCCGCCGCCGGCCTTCGGCTGACGGCGGATGTACGTCTCGATGGCCCGGGAGACGTCCACGAGCCGGTTGCCCAGCTTCATGGCAGCGATACCGGCCCACATCGACTCCTCCGTCACCCGGGAGAGCTCGATGAGCTCCGGGGCGTGACCGGAGCCCACGAAGGCCGTGTAGGCCGCGTCGCCGTGCCAGCCGTCGATGATCGCGCCGCAGTCGATGGAGATGATGTCGCCGTCCTTGAGGACGACCTCGTCGGACGGGATGCCGTGGACGACGACCTCGTTCACCGAGGTGCAGATGGTCGCGGGGAAGCCGCCGTACCCGAGGAAGTTCGGCTTCGCGTCGTGCTCCGCCAGCACCTTGCGCGCGACCTGGTCCAGGTCCTTCGTGGTGGCCCCGGGCACCGCGGCCTCACGCGTCGCCGCGTGGATGGCGGCGACGACCAGCCCCGCCTCACGCATCTTGGCGATCTGCTCGGGGGTCTTGATCTGCACCATCTGGGCTGCCGCCTCCTGCCGCGGGTTTACGTCTATCCCCTGCACGATACGCGTCCACGCGAGCCGAAGCCGGGGTGAGGTCACCAGCCGGGGTGACGGCCACCCCGGACAGGCCTCCCGCGGCCGGCCTCCGGTCGGCCTGCCAGGGTCACCGCGGCTCCAGTCACACCCGCACCCTCAGCAACAAAAGCCGTTGACGAACCCAACCAGCCACTCTAGCCTCGCAGTTGCCACCTGGCGATGCCGGGTGCCAGCACTCAGCTCCATAGCTCCGGACCGGATACACGGTCCCCAAAAACGGGGGTAACAAGTGATCAAGAGAGCTCTGTCCCGCGTGGCCGCGGCCGCTGCCGTCGCCACTCTGATCGGCTTTGCCGCAGCCTCGCCCGCCATGGCCGACGACGAGGGGCCCCTCTGGCACGGCGACCGGGGCACGGTGAAGTTCGAGGACGATGGTGACGACATCACGGTCTGCGACAAGAGGGCTGACGGCTACGGCGTCACGGGGTACCTGGAGCGACTCAACGACTCTGGCACCGGCCTGGTTTGGGTCATCAAGGAAGAAGACGGCGGAGACGCCGGCTGCGACCGGTCCAACAATGGCTACGACATGATAGGCAACATCTCGCACGGTCTGGCCATCTGCTGGAACGGCGGCGGCTGCACCCGCTCGAACTGGTTCTTCGACGAGTAGGCCCGTTTGACACCGAGAGGTTTTGAGGTCTCTACGGAGACCTCGACAGTGTGACGGTGTGTGCGCACGGCGCATGGATGCCAGAAGCTCCGGCCGGTACAGACGATCAGTCAATTCGTCTGCACCGGCCGGAGCTCTTGGTGTGGCCGGTCCCAGGTGCACATCCACCTGGGACCGCGGAGACGGTCAGCGCTTGGTGAAGACCGGGGTCCAGCGGCCGACGTAGTTCTCATCGGCTTTACGGAAGCCCGAGAGCGGTGTCACCTTGTCGCCCTCCAGGCTGACCAGGACCAGCTGGTTGCGGAACTCACCCTTGCCGGGTTGGCACTGGCCGGGGTCACACCGCCAGGCGATGAGGTGGGTGTTGTCCGCCCACGCGAGAAGCTGCTGTCCGGGTACGACCGCGCTCCGCTTGCCGGTCTTCGCGTCCAGAACCGCGGAAACGATCTGGCCGTCCTCACCCCCCGCGAAGCCGCCGGTCGCAAGTTTTCCGTCCGGGGACGTGGACGCCGGCGGAAAGACCAGATCGGTCTTCTGCTGCGGAAGCGACTTCCGCCTGCCGTTCACGTCGTAGTAGTTCCTGCCCGGCTGGTCGAGCCTCTGCTCCCACAGCATCTCGCCGTCACGGCTCCAGCTGAAGTCCTGACGCCCGGTGCCGACCATGGCCGCAATACTGTCCTTCTTGGCCGGCCGCTCACTGAATTTCGCCTGGCCGGAGTCGACATCGATGACATAGAAGCCGGTACGGCTCTGCTTCGGCCCCGGCATCTCCTGAACTTCGCCACCCTCCGACGCGCCCTCCACATGCACCGGCGCGTCCTGGAAGAGGCCGTCCGGGTTGTGGCTGTACGTCGTCGCCACCAGGCGCTCGCCGTCCGGCGAGAACTGCACACCGCCAACGCCCTTGTCGACCTTGATCCAGCGCTGGACCTTGCCCGTCGACAGATTCATCAGGCCTATGCGGTTGACGGGCAGATCGCCCTCCAGCACCGCGGCGGTCTTCATCCCGGGAGCGACATCGAGCCAGGCCCAGTCGGTCTTCTCGTACCGCTTGGTCGCGGCGTTGTACAGACTCCACTCACGCGCGTTCACCGCATCCCCGTCCGGCTGCTGCACGAGCTTCGTCGTGTAGTACGCGGAGACGGCGACCTGCCCTGCGGCTATCAGCTCGCGCGGCGGGGACTGGTTCGGACGGGCCACCACGTCCGAGGCCTCGGACTGCCCTTCCGGGCCACCGCCCGTCAGGGCCAACGACACCCCGATGACTGCGGCGACCACGGCCACCGCGGCGACCGCCAGGCTGCGACTCCTGCGGCGGAGCAGCGACGGCTGCTCCCGCTCGGTGGAATCGTCGGACTGTGGCAACTGTTCGAGCTTGATGGCCATACCTCCTCGGCAGAGCACTTTCGGGGTCCCCAAGAAACAAGGCAGCGGCCCCCGCCGGGGGCCGCTGCCTTCCTTTGCAAGCTGTTACGAACCGGACAGCGCCGACATGGCCCGCTTCGTGACGTCCGCCACCTTCCCCATCGCGGAGACCGTGGTCACAAGGCCCTGGGCCTTGTAGTAGTCGATGATCGGCTCGGTCTGCGTGTGGTAGACCTCCAGCCGCCGGCGCACCGTGTCCTCACTGTCGTCATCACGCTGGTAGAGCTCACCACCGCACACATCGCACACGCCCTCCGCCGCGGACGCGTTGTACGTGACGTGGAACACGTGCGCCGAGTCGTTGCGGCAGATCCGCCGGCCGGCGATCCGCTTGACGACTTCCTCCTCGGGGACCTCCAGGTCCAGCACCGCGTCGATCTTCATGTCCCCTTCACGCAGCATCTCGTCGAGCGCCTCCGCCTGGGCGACGTTCCGCGGGAAGCCGTCGAGGAGGAAGCCCCCGACCGCGTCCGGCTGCTGCATACGGTCGCGCGCCATACCGATGGTGACCTCGTCGGGCACCAGCTGTCCCGCGTCCATGTAGGACTTCGCACGCAGCCCGAGCTCTGTGCCCTGGCTGATGTTCGCGCGGAACAGGTCGCCCGTGGAGATGTGCGGGATCGACAGGTTCTTGGCGAGGAACGCGGCCTGCGTTCCCTTACCGGCACCTGGCGGCCCGACGAGGACGATACGCATCAGCGGAGGAACCCTTCGTAATTGCGCTGCTGGAGCTGGCCCTCGATCTGCTTCACCGTTTCGAGACCGACACCCACGATGATCAGGATGCTGGTCCCGCCGAACGGGAAGTTCTGGTCTGCCTCGAAACCAGCCAACGCCATCGTCGGGACGAGAGCGATCAGACCCAAATACAGCGAACCCGGCCAGGTGATCCGGTTGAGCACGTACGACAGGTACTCAGCGGTCGGTCGGCCAGCCCGGATGCCCGGGATGAAGCCACCATACTTCTTCATGTTGTCCGCGACTTCCTCGGGGTTGAACGAGATGGCCACGTAGAAGAAGGCGAAGAAGACGATCAGGAGGAAGTAGAGGGTGATGTGCGCCGGAGCGTTCGGCTTCGCGAGGTTCTGTTCGATCCAGGTCTTCCAGCCGGCGTTGCCACCGGCGAACTGCGCGATCAGTGCCGGGATGTAGAGCAGCGACGAGGCAAAGATCACAGGGATGATGCCCGCCTGGTTGACCTTCAGCGGAATGTACGTCGACGTGCCGCCGTAGGACCTCCGGCCGATCATGCGCTTCGCGTACTGCACCGGAATACGCCGCTGGGCCTGCTCGACGAAGACGACGAGGCCGATCATCACCAGGCCGATGAGACACACGATGCCGAACTCGATCCAGCCGCCGGCCAGGGAGCCCTGCTCCTTGATGGCCCACAGCCCTGCCGGGAAGGTCGCGGCGATCGAGATGAACATCAGGATCGACATGCCGTTGCCGATGCCGCGGTCGGTGATGAGCTCACCGAGCCACATAACGGTGGCCGTACCGGCGGTCATGGTGATGACCATCACCATGGTGGTGAAGATCGAGCGGTCCGGGACGACCTGGCTGGCGACCGAACAATTGGCAAAGAGTGAGCCGCTACGGGCGGTGGCGACGAGGCCGGTGCCCTGGAGGATGGCGAGCGCCACGGTCAGGTACCGGGTGTACTGCGTGATCTTCGCCGTACCGGACTGCCCCTCCTTCTTGAGAGCTTCCAGGCGCGGGATCACCACGGTCAGCAGCTGAAGGATGATGCTCGCCGTGATGTACGGCATGATGCCGAGCGCAAAGATCGTGATCTGCAGCAGCGCGCCGCCACTGAACATGTTGATCAGGCCGAAGATGCCCGAGGTGGCGTTCGCCTGGTCGATGCAGGTCTGGACAGCCCTGTAGTCGACGCCTGGGATCGGAATGTGGGTACCGATCCGGTACACCACGATGATGCCGAGCGTGAAGAGCAGCTTCTTGCGCAGGTCGGGCGTCTTGAACGCCCGGGCGAACGCGGTGAGCACGGTGCCTCCTGCGACCCCCGCGCTACTGCGTCAAGGGTGACGGTCTTGAGGTTCGACTGATAGGGACGACTTAGCTAACGGTCAACTGCCGCTCAGAGTGCCTCACAAGAAGCACTCAGTAAAAGTGGGCAGTGCAGGCCACCTTACCCGCGAGACCGCCCCCTTGGAACGACCGACCGGGGATACCCCATTTGTGGGGTATCCCCGGTCGGGATCGATCAAGTCATCGAGACGTCTGAGGTGTTCAGACGAGCTCGGTGACGGTACCGCCGGCGGCGGCGATCTTCTCCTTGGCGGAGCCGGAGACGGCGTCGACCGTCACCTGCAGCGCCACGGAGACCTCGCCCTGGCCGAGGACCTTGACAAGGCTGTTCTTGCGAACGGCACCCTTGGCGACGAGCCCCTCGACGGTGACCTCGCCACCCTCCGGGTACAGCGACGCCAGCTTGTCGAGGTTCACGACCTGGTACTCGGTCTTGAACGGGTTCTTGAAGCCCTTGAGCTTCGGGAGACGCATGTGGAGCGGCGTCTGGCCACCCTCGAAGTTCTCCGGAACCTGGTAACGGGCCTTCGTGCCCTTGGTACCACGACCGGCCGTCTTACCCTTCGACGCCTCACCACGACCGACACGGGTCTTGGCGGTCTTGGCGCCCGGGGCGGGACGGAGGTTGTGGATCTTGAGCGGGTTGTTCTCCGCCATGATCAGTCGACCTCCTCGACCGTCACGAGGTGGCGGACGGTGTGCACCATGCCGCGGAACTCGGGACGATCCTCCTTGACGACCTGCGTGTTGATGCCCTTGAGACCAAGGGAACGCAGGGTGTCACGGTGGTTCTGCTTGCTGCCGATGTACGACTTCGTCTGCGTGATCTTGAGCTGAGCCATTACGCAGCACCAGCCCCGGCACGCGCACGCAGCAGAGCCGCGGGAGCGACGTCCTCGAGCGGCAGACCGCGGCGGGCCGCGACCTCCTCGGGACGCTGAAGGCCCTTCAGGGCCGCCACGGTCGCGTGCACGATGTTGATCGCGTTCGACGAGCCGAGCGACTTCGACAGGATGTCGTGGATACCGGCGCACTCGAGCACGGCACGCACCGGACCACCGGCGATAACGCCGGTACCCGGGGACGCGGGCTTGAGCAGCACGACGCCGGCAGCCTTCTCACCCGTGATCGGGTGCGGGATGGTGCCCTGGATACGGGGGACCTTGAAGAAGTGCTTCTTGGCCTCCTCAACACCCTTGGCGATGGCGGCCGGCACCTCCTTGGCCTTGCCGTAACCGACACCCACGGTGCCGTCACCATCGCCCACCACGACCAGCGCGGTGAAGCTGAAGCGACGACCACCCTTCACAACCTTGGCGACACGATTGATCGCGACGACGCGCTCAACGTAAGCGGTCTTCTCGGCGGCAGCTGCGCCGCCGTCACGGCCCTTCCGGTCCCGCCGCTCGCCGCCACCGGCACCGCCACCGCGGCGCTGGGGTCCAGCCATTGGAATTACCTCTCTCTGTTTCCGCTAGCTACGGAACCGGCTCAGAACTTCAGTCCGGCTTCGCGGGCGGCGTCCGCCAGGGCGGCAATGCGCCCGGCGTACTGGTTGCCACCACGGTCGAATACGACAGCCTCGACACCGGCGGCCTTGGCGCGCTCGGCGACCAGGGCGCCGACCTGCTTGGCCTGCGCCGACTTGTCGCCCTCCGCACCGCGGATCGAGGTGTCCAGGGTGGACGCCGACGCAAGGGTGTGCCCCTTGAGGTCGTCGATCACCTGGGCCACGATGTGGCGGTTCGAGCGGGTCACGACCAGACGAGGACGCTCCGCCGTTCCGTTGATCGACTTGCGGATCCGGATGTGGCGGCGCTTGATCGCGGCGCGCTTGTAGGCGTCGCCCTTGAGGATCTTCTGTCCGTATGCCATGGCTTACTTACCCGCCTTTCCGACCTTGCGGCGGATGACTTCGCCCTCGTACTTGACGCCCTTGGCCTTGTACGGGTCGGGCTTGCGCAGCTTGCGGATGTTGGCCGCAACCTCGCCGACCTTCTGCTTGTCGATGCCCTCGACCTGGAAGCGGGTCGGGTTCTCCACCTTGAAGGTGATTCCCTCGGGCGCCTCGACGGTGATCGGGTGGCTGTAGCCCAGAGCGAACTCGAGGTTCGATCCCTTGGCCTGTACGCGGTAACCGACACCGCTGATCTCGAGCTTCTTCACGTAACCCTCGGTCACGCCGGTGATCATGTTCGCCACCAGCGTGCGGGACAGGCCGTGCAGGGCCTTGTTCTGACGCTCGTCGTTGGGGCGGGTGACGTTGAGTACGCCGTCCTCACCCTTGGCGATGTCGATCGGCGCAGCGACGGTGTGGGTCAGCGAGCCCTTGGGGCCCTTGACCGAGACCGTACGGCCGTCGATGGTGACGTCCACGCCGGCGGGAACCGTGATGGGGAGCTTGCCAATACGCGACATAGCTGTTTCCTCCGTTCCCTTCCGTTACCAGACGTAGGCGAGAACTTCTCCGCCTACGCCCTTCTTGCCGGCCTGCTTGTCGGTGAGGAGACCGTGCGACGTGGAGATGATCGCCACGCCGAGGCCGCCGAGCACCTTGGGCAGGTTGGTGGACTTCGCGTACACCCGGAGACCGGGCTTGGAGATCCGCTTGATGCCCGCGATGGAGCGCTCACGGTTCGGGCCGAACTTCAGCTCGAGAACGAGGTTCTTGCCGACCTCGGCGTCCTCGACCTTCCAGCCCGTGATGAAGCCCTCCTGCTGGAGGATCTCCGCGATGTGCGACTTGATCTTCGATGCCGGCATCGTCACGGAGTCGTGGTATGCCGAGTTCGCGTTCCGCAGACGCGTAAGCATGTCTGCGATCGGATCAGTCATGGTCATGAATTGGCCTTCGGCCTCTCTCGCCGGGGTTTCCTGGTGCGCCATCCCTCTCCCCGATCCGAGACGGGGCGGGTGCGGCGCGGTGGACCTACGGCGTAGTAAGTCGTACGGGCGACCATCAGGCGCCCAACCCTCCAAGCCTAAGCCATGAAGGGGTGGGCGCCTGACACGCCCATTGCTTACCGAGAGCTCCGGAAATCCCTGATTAGGGGGATTACCAGGAGCTCTTGGTCACGCCCGGCAGCTCGCCACGGTGAGCCATCTCACGAAGGCACACGCGGCACAGGCCGAACTTGCGGTACACGGAGTGCGGACGGCCGCAGCGCTGGCAGCGCGTGTAGCCGCGTACTCCGAACTTGGGCTTACGAGCAGCCTTGGCAATCAGAGCCTTCTTCGCCATCTCGCTCACGCCTCCTTGAAGGGGAAGCCGAGGTGACGAAGGAGCGCGCGGCCCTCAGCGTCGTTGGTCGCCGTGGTGACCACGGTGATGTCCATACCCCGGACGCGGTCGATCTTGTCCTGGTCGATCTCGTGGAACATGACCTGCTCGGTGAGACCGAAGGTGTAGTTGCCACGACCGTCGAACTGCTTGGGAGACAGGCCGCGGAAGTCGCGGATGCGCGGCAGCGCGAGCGACAGGGTGCGGTCCAGGAACTCCCACATGCGGTCGCCACGAAGCGTGACGTGGGCACCGATCGGCTGACCCTCACGCAGCTTGAACTGCGCGATGGACTTGCGGGCCTTGGTGACGGCCGGCTTCTGACCGGTGATGGTCGTCAGGTCCCGGACGGCACCGTCCATGAGCTTCGAGTCACGGGCGGCGTCGCCGACACCCATGTTGACCACGATCTTGACCAGGCCGGGGATCTGCATGACGTTCTCGTACGAGAACTCTTCCTGCAGCTTGGCCTGGATCTCCTCGCGGTACCTCGTCTTCAGACGCGGAGTGGTGGTGGTCGTCATCAGATGTCCTCACCCGTCCGCTTGGCAACGCGGATCTTGTTGCCCTCGTCGTCGAAGCGGTAACCGACACGCGTGACGACCTTGTTGCCGTCCTTCTCCACGACGAGCTGAACGTTGCTCACGTGAACAGGGGCCTCGGTCGTGACGATGCCACCGGCCTGCGAACCCTTGGCGGTCGGGCCGGCCTTGGTGTGCTTCTTGACCCGGTTGACACCCTCGACCAGGACACGGTCCTCGCGGGGGAAGGCCGCGATGACCTTGCCCTGCTTGCCCTTGTCCTTACCGGTGATGACCTGGACCAGGTCGCCCTTCTTGATCTTCATGCTTACAGCACCTCCGGCGCGAGCGAGATGATCTTCATGAACTTCTTCTCGCGCAGCTCACGGCCGACAGGGCCGAAGATACGGGTGCCGCGAGGGTCGCCGTCGTTCTTCAGAATGACGGCGGCGTTCTCGTCGAAGCGGATGTACGAGCCGTCCGGACGGCGGCGCTCCTTGACGGTGCGAACGATGACCGCCTTGACGACGTCACCCTTCTTCACGTTGCCACCGGGGATCGCGTCCTTGACGGTGGCGACGATGACGTCACCGATGCCCGCGTAGCGGCGACCGGAGCCACCGAGCACACGGATGCAAAGGATTTCCTTCGCACCAGTGTTGTCGGCGACACGCAGTCGCGACTCCTGCTGGATCACGTCTATCTCCTGTTTGTCTGCCGGTTCCCGGCGAGCTCCGTAAGTGACTTACGGAGCTCGCCGAGCCTGGCGGAACTGTCCTGCGGGGTTTGCCCCGCAGGAAATTACTTGGCCTTCTCGAGGATCTCGACGACGCGCCAGCGCTTCGTGGCGGACAGCGGACGCGTCTCCATGAGGAGGACGCGGTCGCCGACGCCGGCAGCGTTCTGCTCGTCGTGCGCCTTGAGCTTGTTCGTACGGCGGATGACCTTGCCGTACAGCGCGTGCTTGACGCGGTCCTCGACGGCGACGACGACGGTCTTGTCCATCTTGTCGCCGACGACCAGACCCTCACGGGTCTTGCGGAAGCCGCGGGCCTCTGCGGTCTGCTCAGTCACGTTGCTCTCACTCATCAGGCGCTCTCCACCGTCTCGATGCCCAGCTCGCGCTCACGCATCAGGGTGTAGATCCGCGCGATGTCCTTACGGACGGCCTTGAGCCGACCGTGGTTCTCGAGCTGACCGGTCGCCGCCTGGAAGCGGAGGTTGAACAGCTCTTCCTTGGCTTCGCGAAGCTTCGCGAGAAGCTCCTCGTCACCCAGTTCGCGCAGCTCGGACGCCTTGGTACCGGCCGACATCACGCTTCACCTGCCTCGCGCTTGACGATCCGGCACTTCATCGGCAGCTTGTGAGCGGCGCGAGTCAGGGCCTCACGGGCGATCTTCTCGTTGGGGTAGGACAGTTCGAACATGACCCGTCCCGGGTGCACGTTCGCGATCCACCACTCCGGCGAACCCTTACCGGAACCCATGCGGGTCTCGGCAGGCTTCTTCGTGAGCGGGCGGTCCGGGTAGATGTTGATCCAGACCTTGCCGCCACGCTTGATGTGGCGGGTCATCGCGATACGGGCCGCCTCGATCTGGCGGTTGGTCACGTACGCCGGCGTGAGGGCCTGAATGCCGTACTCGCCGAACGCGACCGTCGTACCACCCTTGGCCTGACCGCGGCGCTTCGGGTGGTGCTGCTTGCGGTGCTTGACCCGTCGGGGGATCAGCATGTCGGTCAGGCCTCCGTTCCGGTGCTCTCAGCCGGAGCGGCAGCCGGAGCGTCGGCCTTGGGGGCCTCGGCAGCGGGAGCCTGCTGCGGCTTGCGACCGCGACCGCCGCGCTCGCCACCACGGCCACCACGGGCCGGGCGGTCGGCGCCGCCGCCACCACGGGCCGGGCGGTTGCCGGCGCGGGCTGCGGCGTTCTCGGCGCGGACCTCGGCGATGTTCTTGACGTCGCCCTTGTAGATCCAGACCTTCACGCCGATGCGGCCGAAGGTCGTCTTGGCCTCGAAGAAGCCGTAGTCCACGTTCGCACGGAGCGTGTGCAGGGGCACACGGCCCTCGCGGTAGAACTCCGAGCGGGACATCTCGGCGCCGCCGAGGCGGCCACCGCACTGGATCTTGATGCCCTTGGCGCCGGCCTTCATCGTGCCCTGCATGCTCTTACGCATGGCGCGACGGAAGGAGACGCGGGAGGAGAGCTGCTCGGCGACGGCCTGGGCAACCAGCTGAGCGTCGGTCTCGGGGCTCTTGACCTCGAGGATGTTCAGCTGGACCTGCTTGCCCGTGAGCTTCTCGAGGTCACCGCGGATGCGGTCGGCCTCGGCGCCACGGCGGCCGATGACGATGCCCGGACGGGCCGTGTGGATGTCCACACGGACGCGGTCACGGGTGCGCTCGATCTCCACCTTCGAGATGCCGGCGCGCTCCATGCCGGACGTCATCATCCGACGGATGGCGACGTCTTCCTTGACGTAGTCCTTGTACAGCTTGTCGGCGTACCAACGGGACTTGAAGTCCGTGGTGATGCCGAGCCGGAACCCATGCGGGTTAACCTTCTGGCCCATTACCGGGTTCCTTCCTTGCTGCTGACGACCACGGTGATGTGGCTGGTCCGCTTGCGGATCCGGTAGGCGCGGCCCTGGGCACGCGGACGGAACCGCTTCAGGGTCGGACCCTCGTCGACGTACGCCTCGGAGATGACGAGGCTGCCGGCGTCGGTGTGGTCGTAGTTGTGTGCGGCGTTGGCAATGGCGCTGTCAAGCACCTTGCCGACCGGCACGCTCGCGGCCTGCGGGGCGAAACGCAGGACCGCCTGAGCCTCCGTGGCGTCCATGCCACGGATAAGGTCCACCACTCGGCGGGCCTTCATGGGCGTAACGCGGATGTACCGCGCCTGGGCCCTGGCTTCCATGGTTGTCCTTCCAGTGTCTGTCATGGTCATTCCACCCCGCGTTAGCGGCGCTTCGACTTCCGGTCGTCCTTGACGTGACCCCGGAAGGTGCGCGTCGGCGAGAACTCGCCGAGCTTGTGGCCGACCATCGACTCGGTGACAAACACCGGAATGTGGGTCTTGCCGTTGTGCACCGCGATCGTGTGGCCCAGCATGGCCGGGACGATCATCGAGCGACGGGACCAGGTCTTGATGACGTTCTTGGAACCCGCTTCGTTCTGGACGTCCACCTTCTTGATCAGGTGGTCGTCGACGAAGGGCCCCTTCTTGAGACTGCGCGGCATCTAAACCCGCTCCTAGCGCTTCTTGTTCGTCTTGCGGCGGCGGACGATGTACTTGTTCGAAGCCTTCTTCGGCGAACGAGTACGACCCTCCTTCTGACCCCACGGCGAGACCGGGTGGCGACCACCGGAGGTCTTGCCCTCACCACCACCGTGCGGGTGGTCAACCGGGTTCATCGCCACACCGCGAACGGTCGGGCGGACGCCGAGCCAGCGCTTGCGGCCGGCCTTGCCCCAGTTGATGTTGCTCTGCTCGGCGTTGCCGACCTCGCCGACCGTGGCGCGGCAGCGCTGGTCGACCAGGCGGATCTCACCGGAGGGCATACGAAGGTGGGCCATCGTGCCCTCCTTCGCCAGCAGCTGCACCGAGGCGCCGGCGGAGCGGGCGAACTTGGCGCCGCCACCGGGACGGATCTCGATCGCGTGGATCGTGGTACCGACCGGGATGTTGCGGAGCGCCAGGTTGTTGCCCGGCTTGATGTCGGCCCCGGGACCGTTCTCGACGCGGTCACCCTGCTGCAGGTTGCGCGGGGCGAGGATGTAGCGCTTCTCGCCGTCCGCGTAGTGCAGCAGCGCGATGCGCGCGGTGCGGTTGGGGTCGTACTCGATGTGCGCGACCTTCGCCGGCACGCCGTCCTTGTCGTGACGACGGAAGTCGATCACTCGGTAGGCGCGCTTGTGTCCGCCACCCTGGTGGCGAACGGTCACACGACCGGAATTGTTACGGCCGCCCTTGCTGTGCAGGGGGCGAACCAGCGACTTCTCCGGCGTGGACCGCGTGACCTCGACGAAGTCGGCGACGCTGGAGCCACGACGGCCCGGCGTAGTCGGCTTGTACTTGCGGATTCCCATTTCTCAGTCCTCGTCCGATATCGGACGATCCGGACCGCCGTCAGGCGGTCGGACCGCCGAAGATGTCGATACGGTCGCCCTCAGCGAGGGTCACAATCGCGCGCTTGGAGCCGGCACGCTGACCGAAGCCGGTCTTGGTGCGCTTGCGCTTGCCGATGCGGTTGATCGTGTTGACCCCGGTGACCTTGACCGAGAAGACCGCCTGGACGGCCTGCTTGATCTGGGTCTTGTTGGCGCCCGGGGCGACGATGAACGTGTACTTGCCCTCGTCGAGAAGCGCGTAGCTCTTCTCGGACACGACCGGCTTGAGCAGGATGTCACGGTGGTCCGTGAACGACTTGCTCACCGGGGTGACGACGGTGTTCTTGCCCTCGGTCTCGTGGCGACGCGCCTTGGCGACGCGCGCGACCTTCTTGGCCTTGGCGGCCTTCGAGGCGATGCTCGGGTGACGCGTAGCCATCAGGCTTCGCTCCCTTCGGTGTCAGCGTCCGACCTCGACGGGGCACCAGACACGAAGGACTCGAAAGCGGCCTGGGTGAAGACCACGTCGTCCGAGACGAGAACGTCGTACGTGTTCAGCTGGCCCGGCTCCAGAATGTGGATCTGGGGCAGGTTGCGGGCGGACAGCCACGCGGCCTCGTCGGCGCGGTCGATGACCAGGAGCAGGTTCTTGCGCTCCGAGATCTTGCCGAACAGCGTCCGAGCGGCCTTCGTCGACGGGTTCTCACCCTCGATGACGCCGGAGACGACGTGGATGCGGTTGTGGCGGGCCCGGTCGGTGAGGGCGTGACGCAGAGCGGCAGCCTTCATCTTCTTCGGGGTCCGCTGCGAGTAGTCACGCGGCTGCGGGCCGTGGACGACGCCACCGCCTGCGAACTGCGGCGCGCGGGTCGAACCCTGGCGGGCGCGGCCGGTGCCCTTCTGGCGGTACGGCTTCTTGCCGCCACCGCGGACTTCGCCGCGGCGCTTGGTCTTGTGCGTGCCCTGACGGGCAGCGGCGTTCTGCGCGACGACGACCTGGTGGATCAGCGGGATGCTGATCTTCTCCACGCCGAAGATCTCCGCGGGGAGCTCGACGCTTCCGGTCTTCTCGCCTGCAGGCGAAAGGATGTCAACAGTGCTCATCGGTTACCTCAGGCCCCCTTGGCCGCAGTGCGGACCAGGACGAGGCCGCCGTTCGGACCGGGAACCGCGCCCTTGATGAGCAGCAGACCCTTCTCCGCGTCAACGGCGTGGACGGTCAGGTTCTGGGTGGTGACACGCTCATTGCCCATACGACCCGCCATGCGGAGGCCCTTGAACACGCGGCCAGGGGTGGCGCAGCCACCGATGGAACCGGGAGAGCGGTGCTTGCGCTGGGTGCCGTGTCCGGCGCCGAGGCCCTTGAAGTTGTGACGCTTCATGACACCGGCGAAGCCCTTGCCCTTGCTCTTGCCGGTCACGTCGACCTTGATGCCGGCCTCGAACACCTCAGCGGTGATCTCCTGGCCGAGGGTGTACTCGCTGGCGTCAGCGGTACGGATCTCGACGAGGTGGCGGCGGGGAGTGACGTCGGCCTTGGCGAAGTGACCCTTGAGGGGCTTGTTCACCTTGCGAGGGTCGATCTCGCCGAAGGCGATCTGGACCGACTCGTAGCCGTCGGAGTCATTCGTACGGACCTGGGTCACGACGTTGGGGCCGGCCTTGACGACGGTGACGGGAACAACTCGGTTGTTCTCGTCCCACACCTGCGTCATGCCGAGCTTCTCGCCCAGGATGCCCTTGATCTGCTTAGCCATTCTCAGATCACCGGCCCCTAGAGCTTGATCTCGATGTCGACACCGGCCGGGAGGTCGAGTCGCATCAGAGAGTCAACGGTCTTGGGCGTCGGGTCGAGGATGTCGATCAGGCGCTTGTGCGTGCGCATCTCGAAGTGCTCGCGCGAGTCCTTGTACTTGTGCGGCGACTTGATGACGCAGTACACGTTCTTCTCAGTGGGCAGCGGCACCGGGCCCGCGACCGACGCACCAGTACGCGTCACCGTCTCGACGATCTTCTTCGCCGAGCTGTCGATGACCTCGTGGTCGTAGGCCTTGAGCCGGATGCGGATCTTCTGTCCCGCCATGGCTACTAGTAGTCCTGTCTCTCGTTTAACGCTCTGGAACCCGATGTTCCGAACACTTCGCTCCTCCGACCCACGCGGTCGGGTGTGTCGCGCTCTCACTGACACAGAGGTCCCATCTCTGGAACTTCCCTGCTGGGAAAGCACGGCCCTTCCGGAACCGCAAGCCGAGGGTGAAGACCCACCGGGCGCCTGGCCGGCGCTGCACTGACACTTCCCGAAAGATTCCCGTACGTCCGCCCCAGCGCTGCCACCTGGCAGTTGGGGCGACGAGTACTGTGGGACTCGCTTCCGGTCCTCCCGGCGGGAGGCGCGCAGCATCAACACTCGACCGAGCAACTCCGACAGTCTGCCATATGGGGCAGGTGCCTGGCCAATCGAGCCGGAGACAATACCCCGCACGTGACGCAGGTCAAACCCTGTGGGGGTGCCGGCGGGCCTGCGCCAAGATCGTCAACGGGCGCACCGCACGGGAGCACGACGGCAATCCGGCCTCCGACGCACCGGCACCCGGCCTGCCGGCCGACGCCTAGACGACGTCGACGATCCGGCTGCCGACCGTGCGCCGCCCTGAGGACACCCCGCCGGCCCAAGCCCTCGCAGCGCGCTCCGCATCACGCTGGAGCCGTTCAAGAGACCGGTCCGGACCCAGTGACGCCCACCCGGCGCCGGGACGCTCCCGGACTGCCCGGGCCCCGGGACCACAGGCGCGGAGCGTGAACCTCAGGCCGGTCCGCGTGCGTTCCGCATCCGCGCGAACGACGTGTCCAGCCCCCGCTTCACCATCCCGGCCACCGGCCGCTCCACGAACCGGTGCACCAGCCAGCTCAGCACCAGGAACCCGGCGAGCACCACGGCCACCAGCACCCGGGCGTCCATCGTGTCCCGCAAGCGGTTGATCAGCGTCGTACCGGCCGCGTAGTGCGTCAGGTACAGCGGATACGTCAACGCACCCGCCGTCACCAGCCACTTCCCCCGCACGCGGTCCGTCGCGCCGAGCGCGATGGCGACCATGGCCAGCAGGAACACGGTGAAGACCAGCACGCTCCCCCGCCAGCCGGAGACATGCTCCACCTCGCCGATCCGCAGGCCCAGCTCCCGCTGCCCCATCAGCCACGCCATCGAGAGGATGCCCCACAACAACAGGTCCTGTCCGAAGCGGTGCATGAGGTAGAGGGCGAGGCCCGCGATGAAGTACCAGGCGCCGTCGGGGTTGGCCAGCAGCTCCAGCAGGGGCAGCCCGGAGACCGGCGCGAGCATCGCGGCGGCGCCCCAGACGCAGCAGAAGACGACGACCTTCCGGTACGTCAGCCCGGTGGCGACGACGAGCAGGAAGAGCAGGTAGAAGCGCAGCTCCGACCAGAGGGTCCAGTAGACGCCGTCGACGTTCATGACGCCCGAACCGGACTGCAGCATCGTGAGGTTGAGGAGTACGTCCCTCGCGCGCAGGCGGTCCCAGACGCCCGGCAGGGCCACCAGCACGGCCGTGGTGAAGGCGACGGCGAACCAGTACGCGGGGTAGAGCCGTATCACCCGCGACACGAAGAACTGCCGCGGCGTGCGCCCCCAGCAGGACATGCAGATCACGAACCCGCTGATCACGAAGAAGATCTCGACGCCGATCCAGCCGTAGGAGGCGAAGCGGAACACCGTGGGCATGATGTCGGACACCGGCCGGTCCCAGATCGCGTTGCCCGGCTGGTCGGCGCGGTGGGTGCCGGCGTAGTGGTGGACGGCGACCATCAGGGCGGCGAGCAGACGGATGCCGTCGACGGCGTACAGCCGGCGGTCCGCCCTCTCGCGTACGACGGCTCGGTGGCCCGCTCCGCCGGGCCGTGGCGGCCGCCGCGGCCCGGGCACGGCGAGCGGCGGCAACGGCTGCTGCAGCGTGCCGCCCAGGCCCGCCACCCGCGTCGGGATCGTCGTTCTGCCGTCCGCACCACGCATCGGCACCAGTCAGTCCGTCCTCATGGGGAAACCCGGAATGGGGAAGCTCGAAGAACTCCGGCCGAGCGGCCTCGGCCGCCGCTCACGCTACGACCGCCACAACCGGCCCACAGAGAACAGACAAGAACATTCCGTGCCACCCGCGACACGGAGTTGCCCGAAACCTCGCCGACGCGTCCCACAGCGTTCGGCAACACTTCACCTGGCACCCATGACCGACCAACTCCCCTGCCGACGGCGGACGTTCAGCCATGGCCTCCCCCCATGACCCTCACCACCCCGCCCCGCCCGCTCGACGTGACGGCCCACTCCCCCGAGCTCGCGCCCCTCGCCCCTCGCCCCTCGCCCCTCGCCCCTCGCCCCTCGCCCGTACGGCTGCATCCCCGCCCAGGCGTCCACCGCGGCGGACAGCTGGATGGTGGGCCGCTCGCTGTGGCCGGCCCACGGGCCGTGGCGCACCTGCCCGGACCACGGCGGCCCCGCGCAGCTCGCCACGCCCCGAGGACGTACGGCTGCGGCGGCGGAGCCTGCGCGAGGCTCGGAAGCCGGCCGCGGGAGGACAGGACGGCCCTGCTGACCCCGGAGGAACGCGCGATCGTCGACCGCGTCCGGCAGACGACGCGGATCCCCCTGGACGGCCCTCTGCGGCCCGCTCGCCGTCGAGACCGCTGCTGCCCGTCGCCCAGCTCACGCCCGACCGCCCCCGCCCAGGACTCCCCCGCCCCGCCCTGCGCCGACGCCCGGCCCTCCGGCCCTCCGGCCCGGCTCGGCACCGAGACGCACCACGGCCTCCACACAGCGAAGAGGCCCGTACGACCGAAGTCGTACGGGCCCCTTCAGGAGCTCAGCTCAGGCTGGAGCTACCAGGTCAGATCAACGGACTTACTTGTTGATCTTGGTGACCTGGCCGGCGCCCACGGTCCGGCCACCCTCACGGATGGCGAACTTCAGGCCCTCTTCCATGGCGACGGGCTGGATGAGCTCCACCTTCATCTCGGTGTTGTCACCCGGCATGACCATCTCGGTGCCCTCGGGGAGGGTCACGACGCCGGTCACGTCCGTCGTACGGAAGTAGAACTGCGGACGGTAGTTGTTGAAGAAGGGGGTGTGACGGCCACCCTCGTCCTTCGACAGGATGTAGGCCTGGGCCTCGAACTCGGTGTGCGGGGTGACCGAGCCCGGCTTGATGATGACCTGGCCGCGCTCGACGTCCTCGCGCTTGATGCCACGAAGCAGCAGACCGACGTTCTCACCGGCCTGGCCCTCGTCGAGCAGCTTGCGGAACATCTCGATACCGGTGACCGTGGTGGTGGTCTTGTCCTGCTTGATGCCGATGATGTCAACGGTCTCGTTGACCTTCAGGACACCGCGCTCGATACGGCCGGTGACGACCGTACCGCGACCGGTGATCGTGAAGACGTCCTCGACGGGCATGAGGAACGGCTTGTCGACGTCACGCTCGGGGGTGGGGATCGCCTCGTCGACGGCGGCCATCAGGTCCAGGACCGACTGGCCCCACTCCTTGTCGCCCTCGAGCGCCTTGAGCGCCGAGACCTTGACGACCGGCAGGTCGTCGCCCGGGAACTCGTACTCGGAGAGGAGCTCACGGACCTCGAGCTCGACGAGCTCCAGGATCTCCTCGTCGTCCACCATGTCGGCCTTGTTCAGGGCGACGACGATGTACGGAACGCCGACCTGGCGGGCCAGGAGCACGTGCTCCTTGGTCTGCGGCATCGGGCCGTCGGTCGCGGCGACAACGAGGATGGCGCCGTCCATCTGCGCCGCACCCGTGATCATGTTCTTGATGTAGTCCGCGTGACCGGGGCAGTCGACGTGGGCGTAGTGACGCGTCTCCGTCTGGTACTCGACGTGCGCGATCGAGATCGTGATACCGCGCTGGCGCTCCTCAGGAGCCTTGTCGATCTGGTCGAAGGCCGAGGCCTCGTTCAGGTCCGGGTACGCGTCGTGCAGCACCTTGGTAATGGCGGCCGTGAGGGTCGTCTTACCGTGGTCGATGTGACCGATGGTGCCGATGTTGACGTGCGGCTTAGTCCGCTCGAACTTCGCCTTCGCCACTGGGGTCCTCCTGGGAGTGGTTCTGGTACGCCTTACTTCATCGGCGCCAGGTGATCTTTGCTGGATGGCCCGGATCCTTCGGGGCATTCCCTCCGCCATTGCGGCGGAATGCCCCGCGAGGCTCCGGAGTCAAGCCTACGGCGTGTGAACGCGGTGCGTTACTCGCCCTTGGCCTTCGCGATGATCTCCTCGGCGACGTTCCGCGGAACCTCGGCGTAGGAGTCGAACTGCATCGAGTAGCTTGCGCGACCCGAGGTCTTGCTGCGGAGGTCTCCGACGTAGCCGAACATCTCCGAGAGGGGCACGAGGCCCTTCACGACGCGGGCACCGGCCCGCTCCTCCATGGCCTGGATCTGACCACGGCGGGAGTTGATGTCGCCGATGACCTCACCCATGTAGTCCTCGGGCGTGGTGACCTCGACGGCCATCATCGGCTCGAGCAGCACGGGGCTGGCCTTGCGGGCGGCCTCCTTGAAGGCCTGCGAACCGGCGATCTTGAACGCGAGCTCGGAGGAGTCGACCTCGTGGTAGCCACCGTCGATCAGCGTGACGCGCACGCCGGTCATCTCGTAGCCGGCCAGGATGCCGAACTGCATGGCCTCCTGCGCACCGGCGTCCACCGAAGGGATGTACTCCCTCGGGATACGGCCACCGGTGACCTTGTTCACGAACTCGTACGCCGGACCGTCGGCCTCGGTGATGGGCTCGATCGCGATCTGCACCTTGGCGAACTGACCGGTACCACCGGTCTGCTTCTTGTGGGTGTAGTCCACGCGCTCGACGGCCTTGCGGATCGTCTCACGGTAGGCGACCTGCGGCTTACCGACGTTGGCCTCGACCCGGAACTCGCGCTTCATACGGTCGACCAGCACCTCGAGGTGCAGCTCGCCCATACCGCCGAGGATGGTCTGGCCCGTCTCCTCGTCCGAGTGAACGTGGAAGGAGGGGTCCTCCTCCGCGAGACGCTGGATGGCTACACCCAGCTTCTCCTGGTCACCCTTGGACTTGGGCTCGATGGCGACCTGGATGACCGGCGCCGGGAAGTCCATGGACTCCAGGATCACCGGGTTCTTGTCATCGCAGAGCGTCTCACCGGTCGTGGTCTGCTTCAGCCCCATGACGGCGACGATGTCACCGGCGCCCACCGCTTCGATCTCCTCACGCTTGTTCGCGTGCATGCGGTAGATCTTGCCGATGCGCTCCTTCTTGCCCTTGACGGAGTTCAGCACGGCGGTGCCGGTCTCCAGGCGGCCCGAGTACACCCGGACGAAGGTGAGCTTGCCCAGGTGCGGGTCGCTCATGATCTTGAACGCCAGGGCGGACAGCGGCTCGTCCACGGACGGCTTGCGCTTGACGACCAGCTCGGGGTCCTTCACGTCGTGGCCCTCGATGGCCTCGACGTCGAGCGGGGTCGGCAGGTAGCGCACGACCGCGTCGAGCAGGGGCTGGACGCCCTTGTTCTTGAACGCGGTACCGCAGAACACCGGGGTGACCGTGATGCCGTCGGACTTGCCGGACGTGATGGTGATACGACGGATCGCGGCGTACAGCTGCTCCTCGGTGGGCTCCTGGCCCTCCAGGAACAGCTCCATGATCTCGTCGTCGTTCTCCGCGACGGTCTCGACCAGCCGGCCGCGGTACTCCTCGGCAGCCTCGACGTGCGTGGCGGGGATGTCGACGACGTCGTACATCTCGCCCTTCGCCGCCTCGGCGGACCACACGAGCGCCTTCATGCGGACCAGGTCCACAACGCCCTTGAAGTCCATCTCGGCACCGATGGGCAGCTGCATGATGATCGGCACGGCACCGAGCCGGTCCTTGATCATGTCCACACAACGGTGGAACTCCGCGCCGGTACGGTCCAGCTTGTTCACGAAGCAGATGCGCGGCACACCGTAACGGTCGGCCTGACGCCACACCGTCTCGGACTGCGGCTCGACACCGGCGACACCGTCGAACACCGTGACGGCACCGTCGAGGACGCGCAGCGAGCGCTCCACCTCGACCGTGAAGTCGACGTGGCCCGGGGTGTCGATGATGTTGATCGTGTAGTCGTTGTCCTCAAGCGGCCAGTGACAGGTGGTGGCAGCAGAGGTGATCGTGATGCCACGCTCCTGCTCCTGCTCCATCCAGTCCATGGTGGCAGCGCCGTCGTGGACCTCACCGATCTTGTAGCTGACGCCGGTGTAGAAGAGGATCCGCTCGGTGGTGGTCGTCTTGCCCGCGTCGATGTGGGCCATGATCCCGATGTTGCGGACCTTGGCCAGGTCAAGTGAAGTGGTAGCCATAAGGCTTTCGTCTTCTCTCGGTCTCGATGTGGGTAGCGACTACCAGCGGTAGTGCGCGAAGGCCTTGTTGGACTCGGCCATCTTGTGGGTGTCCTCGCGCTTCTTCACAGCGGCACCAAGGCCGTTGGAGGCGTCGAGAAGCTCGTTGAGCAGACGCTCGGTCATCGTCTTCTCGCGACGGGCGCGGGAGTAACCGACGAGCCAGCGCAGCGCGAGCGTGTTGGCGCGACCGGGCTTGACCTCGATCGGAACCTGGTACGTCGCACCACCGACACGGCGGGACTTGACCTCGAGGGTCGGCTTGATGTTCTCCAGCGCGCGCTTCAGCGTGATGACCGGGTCATTGCTGGTCTTCTCGCGCAGGCCCTCCATGGCGCCGTACACGATGCGCTCGGCGGTGGAGCGCTTGCCGTTCAGCAGCACCTTGTTGATGAGGGAGGTCACCAGAGGAGAACCGTAGACCGGGTCGATGATGACCGGGCGCTTCGGGGCGGGGCCCTTACGAGGCATTTCTACTTCTCCTTCTTGGCGCCGTAGCGGCTGCGGGCCTGCTTGCGGTTCTTGACACCCTGGGTGTCGAGCGAACCGCGGATGATCTTGTAGCGAACACCGGGCAGGTCCTTCACACGACCGCCACGCACGAGCACGATGGAGTGCTCCTGCAGGTTGTGCCCCTCACCCGGAATGTAAGCGGTGACCTCGATCCCGCTGGTCAGACGCACACGCGCGACCTTACGCAGGGCCGAGTTCGGCTTCTTCGGGGTGGTCGTGAACACACGCGTGCAGACGCCGCGACGCTGAGGGGAACCCTCGAGTGCGGGCGTCTTGTTCTTCTCGACCTTGTCCTGCCGGCCCTTCCGGACCAGCTGCTGGATCGTAGGCACTACTTCTCCGGTTTCTGTGTGCCGAATGGTGAAGCTAACCTGGAACGTCGCCGACCCACGCGGTCGGGTGTGTCGAATGCTGCAGACCCCCGCCGCAAGGCAGAAAGAGCGCAGATTACGGTGGCCAGTGACGGCTCCCTATGTGCGGTTGAAGGCACGCACGAGAGCCAGGGCACACCCCAGGCACAAGGTCTGAGCGTACCTACCTCATTCGCTGTGGTCAAAACAAATGGGGCCCACCCCCATACCCAAGCGGCGCATGTCATACCCATGCACCGCCCGTGATCTTCGAATCGACGATCCGGACCGCTCCCCGACGGCAGTTCCCGATCTTCGAAACCCGGCCTCACGGAAGCCGCACACGCCGCCCTGCGGGCACTCAGCCGGTCGCGAGGGCCACCGCGAACAACAGCGCCAGCACGGCCGCCCAGACACCGGTGGACAGCCAGCCCAGCACCAGCCCGGTCAGCGCGAGCCCGTCACCGCCCTCCCCCGTGCGCTGGATCTCCGCACGCGCCGCATGCCCCAGGACCACCGCCGGGATGCCCGTGAGCCCGAACGTGGCCAGACAGAGCACACCGCACAGCGCCGAGCCGACCGCCTTCCCGTTCGTCCGCGGCCGCGCCACCGGCAGAAACGTCGCCGGCACGGCAGGCACGCCCCCCGGCCGCGGCACCGGCCCCAGAGGCAGGTCCGCGACCACCAACGCCAGCTCACCGACCGTACGGGCCGCGTACGCCCGCGCCACCCGCCGGTCGAACTCGGACTTCTCCAGCCGCCCCTCGCCGTAGCCCGCTCTGAGCACGTCCACGGCACGCTCCCGGTCGGCGTGCGAGGCCAGCATGGACGGGGCGCTGTGGCCCTGCCAGGGCTGCGGAAGGCCCTGTCCAGGCTGCCAGGGTTGCCACGACGGATTCGACACCGAGCACCTCCCCGATCCCCGAGGGTCCCTCCATGATGCGCCGAACCGCCGTTTCCGGCACAGACCGCGTCGCCGGACCCGTCGTCGGACGCGCCGAGGGGCGGCCACCCCGGAAGGTGACCGCCCCTCGACTCAACCTGCGCGCCTACTACTGGTTGTACGGACCGTAGTCGTAGTCCTCCAGCGGAACGGCCTGGCCGGAGCCGGTGCCGAACGGCGAGTAGTCGATGTCGTCGTAGCCGACGGCCGAGTACATCGCGGCCTTGGCCTCCTCGGTCGGCTCGACCCGGATGTTGCGGTAGCGGGACAGGCCCGTACCGGCCGGGATGAGCTTACCGATGATGACGTTCTCCTTGAGGCCGATCAGGGAGTCGGACTTGGCGTTGATCGCCGCGTCCGTCAGAACCCTGGTCGTCTCCTGGAAGGACGCCGCCGACAGCCACGACTCGGTCGCCAGCGAGGCCTTGGTGATACCCATCAGCTGCGGACGACCGGAAGCCGGGTGACCGCCCTCCTGGACCACACGACGGTTCTCGGTCTCGAACTTCGACCGCTCGACCAGCTCACCGGGCAGCAGCTCGGCGTCGCCGGACTCGATGATCGTCACGCGGCGCAGCATCTGCCGGATGATGATCTCGATGTGCTTGTCGTGGATCGACACACCCTGCGAGTTGTAGACCTTCTGGACCTCGCCGACCAGGTGGACCTGGACGGCACGCTGGCCCAGGATGCGCAGCACGTCGTGCGGGTTGGTGGCACCCACGGTGAGCTTCTGGCCCACCTCGACGTGCTCGCCCTCGCTGACCAGGAGTCGGGCACGCTTCGAGATCGGGAACGCCGTCTCGTCGCTGCCGTCGTCCGGGGTGACGACGATCTTCTTGGTCTTCTCGGTCTCCTCGATCCGCACGCGGCCCTGGGCCTCGGAGATCGGGGCGACACCCTTGGGCGTACGAGCCTCGAAGAGCTCGACGACACGGGGCAGACCCTGGGTGATGTCGTCACCGGCCACACCACCGGTGTGGAAGGTACGCATCGTCAGCTGGGTACCGGGCTCACCGATGGACTGGGCGGCGATGATGCCGACCGCCTCACCGATGTCGACCAGCTTGCCGGTGGCCAGCGAACGGCCGTAGCACATGGCGCAGGTGCCGACGTGCGACTCGCAGGTCAGGATCGAACGGGTCTTGACCTCCTCGACGCCGTGGTGCACCAGCTGGTCGATCAGGACATCGCCGAGGTCGACGTTGGCCGGCGCGATCACCTTGCCGTCGATGACGACGTCCTCGGCGAGCATGCGGGCGTAGACGCTGGTCTCGACGTCCTCCGTCTTGCGCAGCACGCCGTCGGCGCCACGCGTGGCGATCTTCAGCTTCAGGCCGCGCTCGGTGCCGCAGTCCTCCTCGCGGATGATGACGTCCTGCGAGACGTCCACCAGACGACGGGTCAGGTAACCCGAGTCGGCGGTACGCAGGGCGGTGTCCGCCAGACCCTTACGGGCACCGTGCGTGGAGATGAAGTACTCCAGCACGGACAGGCCCTCACGGAAGGACGCCTTGATCGGACGCGGGATGGTCTCGTTCTTCGCGTTCGACACCAGACCGCGCATACCGGCGATCTGCCGCATCTGCATCATGTTTCCTCGGGCACCCGAGTCAACCATCATGAAGATGGGGTTCGTCTTGGGGAAGTTCTCGTTCATCGCCTCGGCGACCTCGTTGGTCGCCTTGGTCCAGATCGCGATGAGCTCCTGCGTGCGCTCTTCCTTGGTGATCAGACCGCGCTCGTACTGCTTCTGGACCTTCTCGTCCAGCGCCTCGAAGCCCTTGACGATCTCCTTCTTCGCCTCGGGAACGACGATGTCGGAGATGGCCACGGTGACGCCGGAACGGGTCGCCCAGAAGAAGCCGGCCGCCTTCAGGTTGTCGAGCGTCGCCGCCACGATGACCTTGGGGTAGCGCTCGGCGAGGTCGTTGACGATCTCGGAGAGCTGCTTCTTGCCCACCGAGTAGTCGACGAACGGGTAGTCCTCGGGCAGCAGCTCGTTGAAGAGCGCACGGCCCAGGGTCGTCCGCAGCCGGAAGGTGTCACCCTGCTGCCACTCGGGCTCGCCCTCCTCGCGCGCCGGCGGCATCCAGCCGCGCGGCGGGATGGTGCCCACCGGGAAGCGGATGTCGATGGGCGACTGCAGCGCGAGCTCGCCGGCGTCGAACGCCATGATCGCCTCGGCCGTGGAGCCGAAGGACCGGCCCTCGCCCTTGGTGTCACGCAGTTCGCCGTCGGTGGTGAGGAAGAACAGACCGAGGACCATGTCCTGGGTCGGCATCGTCACCGGACGGCCGTCGGCGGGCTTGAGGATGTTGTTCGAGGACAGCATCAGGATGCGGGCCTCGGCCTGCGCCTCCGCGGACAGCGGAAGGTGCACGGCCATCTGGTCACCGTCGAAGTCCGCGTTGAACGCGGTGCAGACGAGCGGGTGGATCTGGATGGCCTTGCCCTCGACCAGCTGCGGCTCGAAGGCCTGGATGCCGAGGCGGTGCAGGGTGGGAGCACGGTTCAGCAGAACCGGGTGCTCGGCGATGACCTCTTCGAGGACGTCGTACACGACCGTGCGGCCGCGCTCCACCATGCGCTTGGCGCTCTTGATGTTCTGCGCGTGGTTCAGGTCGACCAGGCGCTTCATCACGAACGGCTTGAAGAGCTCCAGCGCCATCGCCTTCGGCAGACCGCACTGGTGCAGCTTCAGCTGCGGACCGACGACGATCACGGAACGCGCGGAGTAGTCCACGCGCTTGCCGAGCAGGTTCTGACGGAATCGACCCTGCTTGCCCTTCAGCATGTCGCTGAGGGACTTCAGCGGGCGGTTGCCGGGACCGGTGACCGGGCGACCACGACGACCGTTGTCGAAGAGGGCGTCCACGGCCTCCTGGAGCATGCGCTTCTCGTTGTTCACGATGATCTCGGGCGCACCGAGGTCGAGAAGGCGCTTCAGGCGGTTGTTGCGGTTGATCACACGGCGGTACAGGTCGTTCAGGTCGGAGGTCGCGAAGCGGCCACCGTCCAGCTGCACCATCGGGCGAAGGTCCGGCGGGATGACCGGGACGCAGTCGAGGACCATGCCCTTGGGGCTGTTGGAGGTCTGCAGGAAGGCAGACACGACCTTCAGCCGCTTCAGGGCGCGGGTCTTCTTCTGGCCCTTGCCGGTGCGGATGATCTCGCGAAGCCGCTCGGCCTCTTCGTCCAGGTCGAAGGACTCCAGGCGCTTCTGCAGCGCCGCGGCACCCATCGAACCGTCGAAGTACGTGCCGAAGCGGTCACGCAGCTCGCGGTAGAGGAGTTCGTCGCCCTCGAGGTCCTGGACCTTGAGGTTCTTGAACCGGGTCCACACCTCGTCCAGACGGTCGATCTCGCGCTGCGAACGGTCACGCAGCTGCTTCATCTCCCGCTCGGCACCTTCGCGCACCTTGCGGCGTACGTCGGCCTTGGCACCCTCGGCCTCGAGCTCGGCCAGGTCGGTCTCGAGCTTCTTGGCGCGGGCCTCCAGGTCGGAGTCCCGGCGGTTCTCGATCTGCTGCCGTTCGACGGAGACGTGCGCCTCCAGGGAGGGCAGGTCGCGGGTGCGGCGCTCCTCGTCGACGTACGTGATCATGTACGCCGCGAAGTAGATGACCTTCTCCAGGTCCTTCGGGGCGAGGTCGAGCAGGTAGCCCAGCCGCGACGGGACGCCCTTGAAGTACCAGATGTGCGTCACGGGAGCGGCGAGCTCGATGTGGCCCATCCGCTCACGACGCACCTTGGCGCGCGTGACCTCCACGCCGCAGCGCTCACAGATGATGCCCTTGAAGCGGACGCGCTTGTACTTCCCGCAGTAGCACTCCCAGTCCCGGGTCGGACCGAAGATCTTCTCGCAGAAGAGTCCGTCCTTTTCCGGCTTGAGCGTGCGGTAGTTGATCGTCTCGGGCTTCTTGACCTCGCCGTGGCTCCACTGACGGATGTCGTCAGCGGTGGCCAGACCGATCCGGAGCTCGTCGAAGAAGTTGACGTCGAGCACTATGCGTCAATCCCTCTCAGGGTTGTAAGTCATGGGGTCTGATACGGGGGTCCTGGGGCCGGAGGCCTTCATGGCGAAGGCCTCCGAACTCCCGTCAGACCTCTTCGACGCTGCTCGGCTCACGCCGGGACAGGTCGATGCCAAGCTCCTCCGCAGCGCGGAAGACGTCCTCGTCGGTGTCGCGCATCTCGATGGACATGCCGTCCGAGGACAGCACCTCCACGTTGAGGCACAGGGACTGCATCTCCTTGATGAGCACCTTGAAGGACTCAGGGATGCCGGGCTCGGGAATGTTCTCGCCCTTGACGATGGCCTCGTAGACCTTCACGCGGCCGGTGACGTCGTCGGACTTGATGGTCAGCAGCTCCTGGAGGGCGTACGCGGCGCCATAAGCCTCCAGCGCCCACACCTCCATCTCACCGAAGCGCTGGCCACCGAACTGGGCCTTACCACCCAGCGGCTGCTGGGTGATCATCGAGTACGGACCGGTCGACCGGGCGTGCAGCTTGTCGTCGACCAGGTGGTGGAGCTTGAGGATGTACATGTAACCGACCGAGATCGGCTCCGGGAACGGCTCGCCGGAGCGGCCGTCGAACATCCTCGCCTTGCCGGTCGGCTGCACCATGCGCTCGCCGTCGCGGTTCGGGATGGTGTGCTGCAGCAGACCCGCGAGCTCGTCCTCGCGCGCACCGTCGAAGACGGGGGTGGCGACGTTCGTGCCCGGGTCGACCTGGTCGGCGCCGATGACCTGCAGGCGCTTCGCCCAGTCCTCGCCGAGCCCGGAGACGTCCCAGCCACGGCTGGCGAGCCAGCCGAGGTGGATCTCCAGCACCTGTCCCGGGTTCATTCGGGACGGCACACCCAGCGGGTTCAGGATGATGTCGACCGGCGTCCCGTCCTCGAGGAACGGCATGTCCTCGATGGGCAGGATCTTGGAGATGACGCCCTTGTTGCCGTGACGGCCGGCGAGCTTGTCACCGTCGGTGATCTTTCGCTTCTGCGCCACGTACACGCGCACCAGCTGGTTCACACCGGGGGGAAGCTCGTCGCCCTCCTCGCGGTCGAAGACGCGGACGCCGATGACCTTGCCGATCTCGCCGTGCGGCACCTTCAGCGAGGTGTCGCGCACCTCGCGCGCCTTCTCACCGAAGATCGCGCGGAGCAGGCGCTCCTCCGGGGTCAGCTCGGTCTCACCCTTGGGCGTGACCTTGCCGACCAGGATGTCGCCGGCGACGACCTCGGCACCGATACGGATGATGCCGCGCTCGTCGAGGTCGGCGAGGACCTCCTCGGAGACGTTCGGGATGTCCCGGGTGATCTCCTCCGGGCCGAGCTTGGTGTCACGGGCGTCGACCTCGTGCTCCTCGATGTGGATCGAGGAGAGGACGTCGTCCTGCACGAGGCGCTGCGACAGGATGATCGCGTCCTCGTAGTTGTGACCCTCCCACGGCATGAACGCCACGAGCAGGTTCTTGCCCAGCGCCATCTCGCCGTTCTCGGTGGCCGGACCGTCGGCCAGGACCTGGCCCTCGATGATCCGGTCGCCCTCGTTGACGATGACCTTCTGGTTGACCGAGGTGCCCTGGTTGGAACGGGCGAACTTGGCCAGGCGGTACGTGATGTACGTGCCGTCGTCGTTGGCGGTGGTGATGTAGTCCGCGGAGACCTCCTGGACCACACCCGCCTTCTCGGCCTTGACCACGTCGCCGGCGTCGACCGCGGAGCGGTACTCCATGCCGGTGCCGACGAGCGGGGACTCGCTCTTGATGAGCGGCACGGCCTGACGCATCATGTTCGCGCCCATGAGGGCACGGTTGGCGTCGTCGTGCTCGAGGAACGGGATCATGGCGGTCGCGACCGACACCATCTGGCGCGGCGAGACGTCCATGTAGTCCACGTCGTCACCGGGGACGTAGTCGACCTCGCCGCCACGACGGCGGACCAGGACGCGGTTCTCGGTGAAACGCATGTCGTCATTGAGCGTGGCGTTGGCCTGCGCGATGACGAATCGGTCCTCTTCGTCGGCCGTGAGGTAGTCGACCTCGTCGGTGACGATTCCGTCGGTGACCCGGCGGTACGGCGTCTCGACGAAGCCGAACGCGTTGACCCGGCCGTAGGAGGCGAGCGAGCCGATCAGGCCGATGTTCGGGCCTTCGGGGGTCTCGATCGGGCACATGCGGCCGTAGTGGGACGGGTGCACGTCACGGACCTCGAAGCCGGCCCGCTCACGGGAGAGACCACCCGGGCCAAGAGCCGACAGACGGCGCTTGTGGGTGAGACCCGACAGCGGGTTGTTCTGGTCCATGAACTGCGACAGCTGGCTGGTGCCGAAGAACTCCTTGATGGAGGCGACGACCGGCCGGATGTTGATCAGGGTCTGCGGCGTGATCGCCTCGACGTCCTGGGTCGTCATGCGCTCGCGGACGACTCGCTCCATACGCGCCAGACCCGTACGGACCTGGTTCTGGATGAGCTCGCCGACGCTGCGCAGACGACGGTTGCCGAAGTGGTCGATGTCGTCGGTCTCGACGACGATCGTCGTGCCGTTGTCAGCGGCCGTCTCGGTCTCGCCGGCGTGCAGCTTCACCAGGTACTTGATCGTCGAGATGACGTCCTCGACGGTCAGGACACCCGCGTTCAGCGGAGCGTCCCCACCCAGCTTCTTGTTGACCTTGTAGCGGCCGACCTTGGCCAGGTCGTAGCGCTTGGGGTTGAAGTAGAGGTTCTCGAGCAGGGTCTGCGCGGCCTCACGCGTCGGGGGCTCGCCCGGACGCAGCTTGCGGTAGATGTCGAGCAGCGCGTCGTCCTGGCCCTGGGTGTGGTCCTTCTCCAGGGTGGCGCGCATGGACTCGTACTCGCCGAACTCCTCGAGGATCTGCTCGGTGGTCCAGCCGAGAGCCTTGAGCAGGACGGTGACGGACTGCTTGCGCTTGCGGTCGATGCGTACACCGACCATGTCGCGCTTGTCGATCTCCATCTCCAGCCAGGCACCCCGGGACGGGATGATCTTGGCGGAGAAGATGTCCTTGTCGGACGTCTTGTCGATGGAGGAGTCGAAGTAGACGCCGGGCGAGCGGACCAGCTGCGACACCACGACACGCTCGGTGCCGTTGATGACGAAGGTGCCCTTGCCGGTCATGAGCGGGAAGTCGCCCATGAAGACCGTCTGGGACTTGATCTCGCCGGTCTCGTTGTTGGTGAACTCGGCGGTGACGAAGAGCGGGGCCGCGTACGTGAAGTCGCGGTCCTTGCACTCGTCGATGCTGTTCTTCGGCGGCTCGAAACGGTGGTCGCGGAACGTCAGCGACATCGACCCGGAGAAGTCCTCGATCGGGGAGATCTCCTCGAAGATCTCCTCCAGACCGGACTTGGTGGGGACGTCCTGACCGGACTCCAGAGCCGCCTCGACACGAGCCTTCCACGCGTCGTTGCCGAGCAGCCAGTCGAAGCTCTCGGTTTGCAGCGCAAGAAGGTTCGGAACCTCGAGGGGCTCCTTGATCTTTGCAAAGGAGATGCGCAGCGGGGCGGTGCTGGCGCCGTTGTTCGTATTCGCGGTCGAGGCAGTGCGCGAGGCGGCCAAGAGGGGGTCCTTCCGAGGGCTCGGACTCACTACGCGCGTACCGGTCCCTCTCCCGCACACAGACACAGACGTTTTCTTCTCCAGCTCAAAGGGCCGGTTCGGATTCGGTCTGTTCGTCGGTGCTCGAGTGAGGGTATGCCCCTGGTGACGGGCAGGAGGCAGCTAACAGGCAGCGCAAAGGGTCAGTGTAGCCACTTGGCACACTGATGTCCAGTTCGGGTTTTTGAGACCCTCGTTGTTCTCAACACCTTCGGCAAGCCCACGTCCTCAACGCACGTTGATACTGCCCTCTTCGTCGCCGATCCATGCCTCGGATTCGGATCCTTGTGACGACGCGTCCTGAGAATTGCGCGCTGCGTGCGGTTCGTCAAGGCCCTCCTTGCCCGAACCGGGTGCTGCGCTCGTCACGTGCAGCCTGCACCGGGGGCGCCCGGAGACACGACGAAGATCACCATACTCCGCACGAACCTCGGTGCAAGGCAGCCGCCGCCCGGCACCTCGAACGCCGAAGAGCGACCACCCGGATGGATGATCGCTCTTCGGTGCGTCAGCGTTACAGCCCTTCCAGAGGAACTGTGTCAGCCGGCAGGAGAGTCCCGTGGACTCTCTGGGGTCACTTGACCTCGACGGAGGCGCCGGCGCCCTTGAGGGACTCGGCAGCCTTCTCGGCGGCCTCCTTGGCGACCTTCTCGAGGACGGGCTTCGGAGCGCCGTCCACGAGGTCCTTGGCCTCCTTCAGGCCCAGGGAGGTCAGCTCACGCACGACCTTGATGACCTGGATCTTCTTCTCGCCGGCGCCGGTGAGGATGACGTCGAACTCGTCCTGCTCCTCGACAGCCTCGGCGGCGGCGGCCGGACCGGCCGGACCGGCGACGGCGACCGCGGCGGCGGCGGTGACGTCGAACTTCTCCTCGAACGCCTTCACGAACTCGGAGAGCTCGATGAGGGTCATCTCCTCGAACTGCGCGAGCAGGTCTTCCTGGCTGAGCTTCGCCATGATGGGCGATCCTTCCACTTTTTCGGCTGGTGCCGTGATGTACATGTCTGGCGGGCGTACGTTCGGCCCGCTACGACCACCGCTTCAGACGGGCTGCCTCAGGCGGCGGTCACTGCGCGAGCCGAATTACTCGGCACCGCCCTGCTCGTCCTGCTTGGCGCGAAGAGCGTCCACGGTGCGGACGAGCTTCGACGGGAGCGCCTGGAAGACCTGAGCAGCCTGAGTCTGCTTGCCCTTGAAGGCACCCGCCAGCTTGGAGAGCAGAACCTCGCGGGACTCGAGGTCCGCAAGCTTCTTGATCTCGTCGGCGGACAGCGCCTTGCCGTCAAGGACACCGCCCTTGATGACGAGGTTCGGGTTGTCCTTGGCGAAGTCACGAAGACCCTTCGCCGACTCCACCGGGTCACCGGTGACGAAGGCAACTGCCGTCGGACCGTTGAACAGGTCGTCGAGCGTCGAGATCCCGGCCTCGTTGGCCGCAATCTTGGTCAGCGTGTTCTTCACCACGGCGTACTGGGCGTTCTCACCGAGCGAACGACGCAGCGTCTTGAGCTGCGCCACGGTGAGACCCCGGTACTCGGTCAGCACGGCAGCGTTCGAGCTGCGGAACTGCTCCGCGAGCTCGGCCACCGCGGCAGCCTTGTCGGGCCTTGCCATAGAGCGTCGGCCTCCTTCCGGGTGATGAGGACCGCTCAGAAGGGGCTGGGACAAACGAAACGCCCCGGCGCAGGCGCACGGGGCGTAGCTCTACCGGACATTCGCAGCGTGAGCAGCGATCTCCGGGAGCACATCCACATTCACCTACGCGGGTCGTCCGCAGTTCAGCGGATCCTTCGGCCACCGCACCCTCTTACGAGCACACGGCAACGACCAGCGGTCTTTGGCTTCCTCAGGAGAGTACGCGACCGGATCGCCGTCGAGCAAATCCGGTCGTACGGGGCTCGGCTCGAGGAACTCACGGGGCCGGGCTGCCGCCCTGTGTCCCCAGCAGTTCCCTGAAGTCCTTGGTGTCGTCGGCCGGAGGCCTCTGTACGGAGACCCGGGCGCCGTAGTCGCTGTAGTACGCGGTCTGGGTCAGCTCGCCGGTGGCCATCCGGCCCTTCTCGACCTTCTTGACCAGCAGGTCCCGGTCGTCGACCCAGATGTCGACGGTCTGCGTGGTGACGCCGGCCCCTTCGAGCTGCTCTCTCAGCTCCGCGTCGGCGACGTCGCTCACCTGGACCGTGCCGGAGTAGTGCGTGGCGGCCTGCCCGCCCACCATCTCCACACCGACTCTGCGCACGTCCCCGGAGTGCAGGAGCAGCTTCACCGACTGGTTCGGCGTGGTGTTGCGCATCTGGTCCGCGAAGTTCACGCCACCGCCGCCGAGAGCCTCGAGATCCTCGTACACGTACTTGAGCCAGTGCTTGCCGTCGGCCTTCTCGGCGAAGGCGTCGCTCATCCGCGCGTAGTAGGCGTCGGACAGATAGCGGGCCTCCATCGACGTGATGCCGAGACCGCGCATCGTCTCGGCCGTCGTCCCGCCGGTGTACGTGATGGTGAGGATGCCGGTGAGAGCACGGCCCCAGTGGAGGGCGCCGTCGGCCTCGATGGACAGCTGGCTGCCCATGACGGTCGTCGAGCGCACCCTGGCCGACTCCGCACGGTCGGTGGACCGCTCGGCGGAGCGAAGGGCCGGGAGGAACTCGGCGGTCGCCCGACGGTCCTCCTCGGGCTTCGCGGGAGGCTCGGAGGAAGTACAGGCGGTCACCGCGGTCAGCGCGGTCGCCGACGCGACCGCGAGGGCGACGCGGCGCCCCTTCGTGCACTTCATACGTTCCCCCGTGCCATTGCCGTGTCCGCACGCTAACCCAGGGCACGACCCCCGGACACAGGAACGGGCCCCGCACCGTGAGGTGCGGGGCCCGTCGCCGACTGGGCGATCCGGCAGGCTCGGCCTGATCAGACAGCAGCCGGGTCCTCCTCGACGAGGAGGTTGCGGGTGCGGTTCGGGTCGACCGGAATGCCGGGGCCGATCGTGGTGCTGATCGCGGCCTTCTTGATGTAGCGGCCCTTGGCGGCGGACGGCTTCAGACGAAGGATCTCGTCCAGGGCCGCGCCGTAGTTCTCCACCAGCTGGGTGTCGTCGAAGGACGCCTTGCCGATGATGAAGTGCAGGTTCGAGTGCTTGTCGACGCGGAACTCGATCTTGCCGCCCTTGATCTCGTTGACGGCCTTGACGACGTCAGGAGTCACGGTGCCGGTCTTCGGGTTCGGCATCAGACCACGCGGGCCGAGGACACGGCCCAGGCGGCCGACCTTGCCCATGAGGTCCGGGGTGGCGACGACGGCGTCGAAGTCCAGACGGCCCTTCGACACCTCGTCGATGAGCTCGTCGGCGCCGACGATGTCGGCGCCCGCGGCACGAGCGGCCTCGGCACGGTCACCGGTCGCGAAGACCAGGACCCGGGCGGTCTTACCGGTGCCGTGCGGGAGGTTCACGGTGCCACGGACCATCTGGTCGGCCTTGCGCGGGTCGACACCCAGACGGAAGGCGACCTCGACGGTGCCGTCGAACTTGCTGGTGGAGGTCTCCTTGGCGAGACGGACGGCCTCGAGCGGGGCGTAGAACTTGTCCCGGTCGATCTTGGCGTCCGCAGCGCGGAGAGACTTGCTGCGCTTGCTCACTACTGCTCCTGAGTGTTCTTGAGGAGTCGTGGTGCGGGCCGAGCAGGCCCTGCCACTACTACTGGGAGATTGGGGCTCAGCCCTCGACCGTGACGCCCATGGAACGCGCGGTACCGGCGATGATCTTCGCGGCGGCGTCCAGGTCGTTGGCGTTGAGGTCGGGAAGCTTGGTCGTGGCGATCTCGCGGACCTGCGCCTGGGTGATCTTGGCGACCTTGGTCTTGTGCGGCTCGCCGGAGCCCTTCTCGATGCCCGCGGCCTTGAGGATCATCTTGGCGGCCGGCGGCGTCTTGGTGATGAAGGTGAAGGAACGGTCCTCGTAGACCGTGATCTCCACCGGGATCACCCAGCCACGCTGCGACTCGGTCGCGGCGTTGTACGCCTTGCAGAACTCCATGATGTTGACGCCGTGCTGACCCAGCGCGGGGCCGACCGGCGGAGCCGGGTTGGCGGCACCGGCCTGGATCTGGAGCTTGATGAGCCCCGTGACCTTCTTCTTCTTGGGAGGCATAGCTCTCCGGGTCCTTTCGATTCGGGTCTACCTCCACCCGGGTCGCGTCCCAGATGAAGGCATACCGCACAACGATAACGGGTATAGATGCGCGGCCAAAAACCGAGCAGGTCAGAAGGGCTTTCGACAGCCCCTCTGACCTGCTCGGACGCGGTGGGTCCAGGGAGAACCAGCTGGAGAAGCTAGTTCTTCTGGATCTGGTCGAACGACAGCTCGACCGGTGTCTCGCGGCCGAAGATCTCGACGAGACCCTTGACCTTCTTCGAGTCGGGGTTGATCTCGTTGATGGTCGCCTGCAGCGTGGCGAACGGGCCGTCGGTGACGGTGACCGAGTCGCCGACCTCGAAGTCCAGCACCTGGACCTCGACCTTGCGCTGCGGAGCGGGCTTGCCCTCGGCCTCGGCGGCCTCGCGGGCGGCCTTCTCCTCGGCCTCCGGGGCGAGCATCTTGACGATCTCGTCCAGGGTCAGCGGGTACGGGTCGTAGGCGTTGCCCACGAAGCCGGTGACGCCTGGGGTGTTGCGGACGACGCCCCAGGACTCGTTCGTCAGGTCCATGCGCACCAGGACGTAGCCGGGGAGCTTGTTCTGACGGACGGTCTTGCGCTCGCCGTTCTTGATCTGCGCGACCTCTTCCTGCGGCACCTCGGCCTGGAAGATGAAGTCCTCGACGTTCAGCGAGACGGCACGCTGCTCGAGGTTGGTCTTCACGCGGTTCTCGTAACCGGCGTAGGTGTGGATGACGTACCACTCGCCGGGGAGGGTGCGCAGTTCCTCGCGCAGGGCGGCGACGGGGTCGACCGGCTCGGCCGGCTCCTCCTCGACGTCCTCTTCCTCTTCCGCGACGGCCTCGTCCTCGTCGGACTCAGCGGACTCGTCCTCAGCCGACTCGGCAGCTTCGGCGGTCTCGTCCTCGTCCTCGACGTTTACGGCGGCTTCCTCGGCGGGCTCACCCAGCTCGGCTTCCGCAGCCTCGAACTCGTCCGCCTCGTCCGCGCCCTCGACGATGTCGAGTTCGTCATCCACGGACTGGTCCGGCTCGACGGCCTCGTTCAGGTTCGGGTCAGACACGGTGGCTGCTTCTTCCTGGATACATGGGGGTGGAACACGCGAAAGGGGCGCCGGTGACGGCGCCCTTCGCTCTTGGCTCAGCCAAAGACGTACTTGGCGGCGTGGTCGAGCCCATAGTCAATCACGGTGACCAAGCCGATCATGATGACGACGAAGACGATCACGACGGTCGTGTACGTCGTCAGCTGGTTACGCGTCGGCCACACGACCTTGCGAAGCTCAGCGACAATCTGGCGGTAGAAGAGAGCGAGGCGCTTCAGCGGGCCCTTCTTGGCACGCTTTCCGCCCTTACGAGTCTTCTTCTGGGACTCCGGCGCCTCGTCCTGGGCATCAGGCATGTCGATGGAGCCCACGGCGTCCGTCACTCGTCCTCACCTGATTCCGGGTCGTGGCCGTGCCGCGCCCGGTCTGAGCCGCACGGCGATGCATTGCTGTACGTACATGCGCACACATCCTGGCGAAGGAGTGTGTAGCAGGGCCGGAGGGACTTGAACCCCCAACCGCTGGTTTTGGAGACCAGTGCTCTACCAATTGAGCTACGACCCTTTGTGTGTTCCCCAACAACGTACCGCATCCGACCGAGTGCTTGGTGTGCACCGATTGAGCGCAGGCCGCTGATGGCCAACGAGGTGAGAGTGTACGTGTTCTGTGCCTCGTCGTCGAACAGAAAGCGCCCGTAAAGGCCCTGCCGACGGAAGAACGGCGGAAGATCGACTGAAGATCGCCCTGGCCGTGGCGGGGATCCGGATGGGTGTCCTGGGGTTTGCCCGCACATGTTCAGTCTGTGAAACCCGCGTGCCGGGGTCGTTTCCGGTCTGAAACGATGGGCCCCATGAGCCCTGCAACCCCTCCCACCGAGCGCCGGGTCTCCGCCCGAGTCGGCGCGATCTCCGAGTCCGCCACCCTCGCCGTGGACGCCAAGGCCAAGGCCCTGAAGGCGGCCGGTCGGCCGGTGATCGGCTTCGGCGCCGGTGAGCCCGACTTCCCGACCCCGGACTACATCGTCGAGGCGGCCGTCGAGGCCTGCAAGAACCCCAAGTACCACCGCTACACGCCGGCCGGTGGTCTTCCCGAGCTGAAGGCCGCGATCGCCGCGAAGACGCTGCGCGACTCGAACTACGAGGTCGACCCGGCGCAGATCCTCGTCACCAATGGCGGAAAGCAGGCCATCTACGAAGCCTTCGCCGCGATCCTCGACCCGGGCGACGAGGTCATCGTCCCGGCGCCGTACTGGACGACGTACCCGGAGTCGATCCGGCTGGCCGGCGGTGTGCCGGTCGACGTCGTCGCGGACGAGACGACCGGTTACCGCGTCAGCGTGGAGCAGCTGGAGGCGGCCCGCACCGAGAAGACGAAGGTCGTCCTCTTCGTCTCCCCCTCCAACCCGACCGGCGCGGTCTACAGCGCCGAGGACGCCGAGGCGATCGGCCGCTGGGCCGTCGAGCACGGCCTGTGGGTGATGACGGACGAGATCTACGAGCACCTGGTCTACGGCGACGCGACGTTCACCTCCCTGCCCGCGATCCTGCCGGAGCTGCGGGACAAGTGCGTCGTCGTCAACGGTGTCGCCAAGACGTACGCCATGACGGGCTGGCGGGTCGGCTGGATCATCGGCCCGAAGGACGTCGTGAAGGCGGCGACGAACCTCCAGTCGCACGCCACGTCGAACGTGTCGAACGTGGCGCAGGTCGCGGCCCTGGCCGCCGTGTCGGGTGGACTGGACGCCGTCGCGACGATGCGGGAGGCCTTCGACCGCCGGCGCAAGACGATCGTGCGGATGCTCAACGAGATCGACGGCGTCGTCTGCCCCGAGCCCGAGGGCGCCTTCTACGCGTACCCCTCGGTGAAGGGCCTGCTCGGCAGGGAGATCCGCGGCAAGCGCCCGCAGGACACGGTCGAGCTGGCCGCGCTGATCCTTGAGGAGGCCGAGGTCGCGGTCGTCCCGGGCGAGGCCTTCGGCACGCCGGGCTATCTGCGGCTGTCGTACGCCCTCGGGGACGAGGACCTCGTCGAGGGTGTCTCGCGGATCCAGAAGCTGCTGGCCGAGGCTCGGGACTGAGTCACTCAGTCACTCAGTCACTCAGTCACTGAGTCACTCGGTCACTGAGTCACTCGGTCATCGAGGCACTGACTCGCTGAGTCGCGTCGTAGGGCGGGCACCTCCGGGTTTTCCGGGGCTGCCCGCCCTGTTTGTTTGTGCGAGCAAGACCACTAAAGGGGAAAGCGCTACCGGGACGGCGGGGACGTACGGCAGGATCCTGGGATGGAGCGTGTACGTGATGTCTCTGAGCTGCCGAAAGCCCATCTGCACCTGCACTTCACCGGTTCGATGCGGCCCGGCACCGTGCTGGAACTGGCCGACAAGTACGGCGTGCGCCTGCCCGAGGCGCTCAGCGAAGCCCTGACCAGCGGGGAGCCGCCGAAGCTGCGGGCGACGGACGAACGGGGCTGGTTCCGTTTCCAGCGCCTGTACGACGCGGCGCGCTCGTGCCTCAGAGAGCCCGAGGACATCCAGCGGCTGGTGCGGGAAGCCGCGGAGGAGGATGTGAAGGACGGCTCGGGCTGGCTGGAGATCCAGGTGGACCCGACGTCGTACGCCCCGAGGTTGGGGGGACTGATCCCGGCCCTCGAGGTCATCCTGGACGCGGTGGAGACGACCTCGCGGGAGACCGGGCTGGGCATGCGGGTCCTGGTCGCCGCGAATCGTATGAAGCACCCGCTGGACGCGCGCACGCTGGCCCGCCTGGCGGTGCGGTACGCGGATCGTGGCGTGGTCGGCTTCGGGTTGTCCAACGACGAACGCCGCGGTCTGGCGAGGGACTTCGACCGTGCCTTCGCGATCGCGCGGGAGGGCGGTCTGCTGTCGGCGCCGCACGGGGGTGAGCTGACGGGGCCGTACTCGGTGCGGGACTGTCTCGACGACCTGCACGCGAACCGGCTCGGCCACGGGGTCCGGGCGGCGGAGGATCCGCGTCTGATGAAGCGGCTCGCGGAGCGGGGCGTGACGTGTGAGGTGTGTCCGGCCTCGAACGTCGCCCTCGGCGTCTACGAGAAGCCCGAGGACGTGCCACTGCGGACCTTGTTCGAGGCGGGCGTGCCGATGGCGCTGGGCGCCGACGATCCGCTGCTCTTCGGCTCTCGTCTGGCCGCCCAGTACGAGATCGCCCGCCAGCACCATGCCTTCACGGACCTGGAGCTGGCGGAGCTCGCCCGACAGTCGATTCGTGGCTCGGCCGCGCCCGAGGACACGAAGGCGAAACTGCTGGCCGGGGTGGACGACTGGCTGGCGGCTTGAGGGTCGTCCTTACAGACTGACGCCGACCGTCACCGGCTCGTTGACCAGTGTCACCCCGAACGCGTCACGGACGCCGGTGACCACCTCGCGGGCCAGCGCTAGGAGGTCCTCGGTGGTCGCCGCGCCGCGGTTGGTGAGGGCGAGGGTGTGCTTGGTGGAGATACGGGCGGGGCCGGTGCCGTAGCCCTTGGTGAAGCCGGCCTTGTCGATCAGCCAGGCGGCGGAGGTCTTGGTACGGCCCTCCCCCGCCGGGTACGCCGGGGGCTCCACGCCCTCGCCCAGCCGGTCGCGCACGCGCGCGTGGAAGGCCGCGAACTCCTCCTCGGTGAGGATCGGGTTGGTGAAGAAGGAGCCGGCCGACCAGGTGTCGTGGTCCTCGGGGTCCAGGACCATGCCCTTGCCGGAGCGCAGCTTCAGTACCGTCTCGCGGGCGTCGGCGAGCGGCACGCGGTCGCCGGGTTCCACGCCCAGGGCGCGGGCGGTCTCGGCGTACTTGAGCGGAGCCGACAGCCCGTCCGCGTCCTCCAGCTCGAAGCGGACGCGCAGGACGACGTATCGCTCGGGGGTGGCCTTGAAGCGGCTGTGGCGGTACGAGAAGGCGCAGTCGGCGTTCGGGATCGTGACCGTCTCGCCCGTGATCCGGTCGTAGGCGGTCACCTCGGTGATCGTCGAGGAGACCTCCTGGCCGTACGCCCCGACGTTCTGGATGGGGGTCGCGCCGGCGGAGCCGGGGATGCCGGCCAGGCACTCGATGCCGGCGAGTCCGGCCTCCACGGTGCGGGCGACGGCGTCGGTCCACACCTCGCCGGCGGCCAGCTCCAGGCTGGTGCCGTCGAGGGCGAAGCCCTTGGTGGCGATGACGAGGGCGGTGCCCGCGAAGCCCTTGTCACCGATGACCAGGTTCGATCCGCCGCCGATGAGCAGCAGGGGCGTGCCGCTGTCGTCGGCCTCGCGGACGGCCGCGATCACCTCGGCGTCGGTCGTCGCGGTGACCAGGCGGGTCGCGGGGCCGCCGAGCCGGAAGGTGGTCAGCGGGGCGAGGGGGGCGTCGTGGAGTTCCTGCACGCGGCCAAGACTACGAGACGGGACTGACAGCTTCGGTGGTGCGTGCGGGGGGATGGGGGTCGGGGCCGTGTCGGGGGGTGTCCGTCCTCGGAACGGCGCGGAATCGGTTCCTTGGAGAGGTGCCGGCGTTGACGCGCCAACCGCTGCGGGCGGACACCCCCCGACACGGCCCCTTGCCGCCGTACGCGGCTGCGGGAACGCACACCTCGCGGTGCCGGACTCTCACACGCCCTCCGGGGGCCGCGGCCCCCACGGCGAGGCCCACCCTTCGGCCGACCGAGTCGGGCGGTGGGTGGGCATGGGCCCGGGGGTCCGGGGGCGGAGCCCCCGGGGCGAGGCCCGCCCCTCGACCTACCGGGTCGGGCGGTGGGTGGGCATAGGCCCGGCTCTGGGGGCGGAGCCCCCAGCAGACGCCCACGTCGGCGCCGGGGGCCTGGGAAACCGGGGTTACCCCGTTGCCCGTTGCCCGGCGCCGGCGCCGCCATCCGGTTCAGGAACCGGTGGTCTCCAGGACCGGCGTCGGCTCGGTCGGTGCCGGCTTCGCGAGCCGGGCCGCGCGCCGCCGTCCGGGGATGAGCAGTGCCGCGACCCCGGCGACCGCCACGACCGCCGCCCCCGTCACCAGCGCCGGCCGCAGCCCGTCCACAAAGGCCTGCCCGCTCTCGTAACCACCCTGCGCCGAGAAGATCGACGCCATGACGGCGATGCCGAGCGCGCCCCCGACCTCGCGCAGGGCGTTGTTGGCACCCGAGGCGATGCCCTGTTCGTGGACGCGGACGCTGGACATCACCAGGTTGGCTGCGGGGGCGAAGTACAGGGCCATGCCGATGCCGCTGATGATCAGGCCGGGCAGCTGGATCGCGTAGGAGGCGTCCGAGGTGACCACGGAGGCCATCCAGGCGAGGCCGGTGGCCTGGAGGAAGAGGCCTGTGGCGACGACCGGGCGGCCGCCGATGCGGTCGGAGAGGATGCCGGCGATCGGGGCGACGAGCATCGGCATGCCGGTCCAGGGCAGCATGCGCAGGCCGGCCTCGGTGGGCGAGTAGCCGAGCACGCCCTGCATGTACTGGCTGAGCAAGAAGATCGAGCCGAACATCCCGAGGAACATCAGAAGGCTCGCGGCGTTGATCCCGGAGAAGGCGCGGGAGCGGAACAGCCGCATCGGAAGCATGGGGTGCTTGGCGCGGATGCTGTAGAGGACGAAGCCGGTGAGCAGGGCGGTCCCGGTGAACAGCCCGGTCAGGACGAGAGGGCTGGCCCAGCCGTCGACGGGACTGCGGACCAGGCCGTAGACGATCCCGAACAGGCCGCCGCTGGCGAGCAGGGTGCCGGGGATGTCGAGCCGGGCGCCGGCGCCGCGGGACTCGGCGAGGCGGAGGCGGGCGAGCGGCAGGAGGGCGATGCCCAGCGGCACGTTCAGCCAGAAAATCCACTGCCAGGAGATGTGCTCGGTGAGGCTCCCGCCGATGAGCGGACCGGAGGCCACGGCGAGGCCGTTGACGGCGCCCCAGATGCCGTACGCCATTCCGCGCTTGGCGGCGGGCACGGCTGCCGTAAGGAGGGTGAGGGTCAACGGCATCATGATCGCCGCGCCTACGCCTTGGACCGCGCGGGCGGCTATGAGGGAGTCGATGCCGGGCGCCATGGCCGCGGCGGCGGATGCCGCGGTGAAGACGCCGGTGCCGATGATGAAGAGCCGGCGGCGGCCGAAGCGGTCGCCGAGCGCCGCGCCGAACATCAGGAAGACGGCGAAGGTGAGCGTGTAGGCGCTCACGGTCCATTCCAGGTCGTCCAGCCCTCCCCCGAGGTCCTTCCGGATGGAGGGCAGGGCTGTGGTGACGACGAGGTTGTCCAGGGCCGCCATGAATCCGGCGACGCTGGTGATGACGAGGGCCCAGACGGCCCCTCCACGACGTGCGGTCTGCTGTGACATCTCTCCCCCAGAGAGTGATCGACAAGATCAGTTAGTTATTGATGACTAACTTTCACGTGCGTGAAGGGCCCTCGATGCCCTTCTTCGGTCCTTGCTACTTCTCCAGCCGGCCCTTGATCCGCGCCGACGGGTAGAGCCCTTCCCAGACCCGGTGTTCGGGAGGGAAACCCATGGCCACCAGGCAGTTGACGAGCATTCCGTACGCCAGGAAGGTCGTCGTCTCGTCGATGTCGGCGCCGAGGGGCAGATGGACGGTGTCCCACAGTCGCATCCAGCCGGCCCGCACCGTCTCGCCGAACTCGTGGTCACCGGCCTCCTCGGCGGCGGCCACGGCGCCGTACATCTGCATCTGCATCATCAGCATCTCGGGCCGCTCCGCGATGACCTTGGTGTACGCGTTCGCCATGGCGTGCAGGGCCTCTTCGCCCTCGAGCCCCTCGGCGGCCTCCGCGAAGGTGCTGATGGTGTCCTCCACGCACCGCTCGGCCGCCGCGAGGAAGATGGCCTTCTTGCCCGGGAAGAGCCGGAAGAGGTACGGCTGCGAGACACCGACACGCTTGGCGATCGCTTCGGTCGAAGTGCCGTGGTACCCGCCACGGGCGAACTCCTCCGTCGCCGCGCGGATGACGCTCTCGCGCCTCTCTTCTGCGCTCATCCTGACCATGCGAGTAAGTTAGTACTCAATCACTAACTAGGTCAAGGGGCCTCGCGGACTGAGGTCGACACTGCCCATGGGTAAGGGGCGCCCCACCATGGGGAACGCCCCTTCCTCACACACGACACAAGCACTGCACGGGCTTCAGGCCAGTCGTACGACCGCCCGCGACATCCCCAGCACCTTCTGGCCGCCGCTGGTCGCGACGAGGTCCACCCGGACCGTGTTGTCGTCGAGCTTGGCGGCGACCTTGCCGCTGACCTCGATGGTGGCGCCCTGGTCGTCGTTCGGGACGACGACGGGCTTGGTGAAGCGGACGCCGTACTCGACGACCGAGCCCGGGTCACCGGCCCAGTCGGTGACCACGCGGATCGCCTCGGCCATGGTGAACATGCCGTGCGCGATGACGTCCGGCAGCCCGACCTCCTTGGCGAACTTCTCGTTCCAGTGGATCGGGTTGAAGTCCCCGGAGGCACCCGCGTACTGCACGAGGGTGGCGCGGGTCACGGAGAAGGTCTGGGCCGGCAGCTCGGTGCCGACCTCGACGTCGCTGTAAGCGACGGTGGCGGTCATCTGCTCACGCCTCCTCGGCGGCACGGGCCACGAGCTTGGTCCAGGCGGTCACGACGTGCTCGCCGGCCTCGTCGTGGACCTCGCCGCGGATGTCCAGGATGTCGTTGCCCGCCATGGACTTGATCGCCTCGATGGTCGAGGTGACCGTGAGCCGGTCACCGGCGCGCACCGGACGGACGTAGGCGAACTTCTGGTCGCCGTGCACCACCCGGCTGTAGTCCAGGCCGAGCTGCGGGTCCTGGACGACCTGTCCGGCCGCCTTGAAGGTGATCGAGAAGACGAAGGTCGGAGGGGCGATCACTTCGGGGTGGCCGAGCGCTTTGGCGGCCTCCGGGTCCGTGTACGCCGGGTTGGCGTCCCCCACTGCCTCCGCGAACTCACGGATCTTCTCCCGGCCCACTTCATAGGGGTCGGTGGGCGGGTAGCTCCGCCCCACGAAGGACTGGTCGAGCGCCATGGCTCGGCACCTCCTGATGTCTGCTGAACGGAAACGACGTGAGGCCGCCCCCCGACTGCGGGGGCGGCCTCACGTACGAGCCTGATTTATCGCGTTTCGCGGTGCGCGGTGTGCGCGTTGCAACGCGGGCAGTGCTTCTTCATCTCCAGTCGGTCCGGGTTGTTACGCCGGTTCTTCTTGGTGATGTAGTTCCGCTCCTTGCACTCCACGCAGGCCAGCGTGATCTTCGGGCGGACGTCGGTGGCAGCCACAGGAGTGCTCCTTGACGAACGGATGGGACGGTGAACGCATTAACGCATAGAAGAGTAGCCGATCGAAGGACCGACCCCGCAATCGGCTACTGTCAGTAGCGGTGACCGGACTTGAACCGGTGACACAGCGATTATGAGCCGCTTGCTCTACCGACTGAGCTACACCGCTGTGATGCGATCGGAGCCCGCCTTGCGGCGGGAACCTCTCACACCAGAGCCCCAATACGGAATCGAACCGTAGACCTTCTCCTTACCATGGAGACGCTCTGCCGACTGAGCTATTGGGGCGAGCGATGAAGACATTACACGCTAGGCCGCCGTTCGCCCAAATCCGTTTCGCGGCTCCCGTCCAGCCCCGATCCGGGGTTCTCCCACGGGTCTCGAGCGCCTCTCCGGTACGGCGGACCACACCGGTACGACTATTGCGCTCCTCCCCGTTGTGAGCAGGTCGTCACCCTAGGCTCGACTCACTCTGCGTGATCTTGCGCCCCTCTTGCCAGGCGTCCACTACGCAGTCCACGAGCCCCGCAGCCCGCGAGCCCCTGGAGCGCGATGCCCGACAGCCAGCCGCAGCCGCCCCACTCGTCGTCGGGTTCGTCATCGGGTTCGTCATCAGGTGCCTCGTCGGGTTCGTCGTCCGGGCAGGCCGGGCAGTTCGAGGGGGCGTACCTCCTGTTGTGCGGTGCGCGGCTCACCGACGGCCGGACCGTGGACGTACGGCTGGGCGGTGGACGCATCGAGGCGGTCGGTACGGTCGGCAGTCTCGCGGCGGGCGGTCCACGCGCGCGTGGCGCGCGCGTGGACCTCGGTGGCTATCTCCTGCTGCCGGCCCCGGCCGAGCCGCACGCCCACGGCGACACCTCCCTGTCGGCCGACGGCGAGGGACCGGTCTCGTACGACACCCAGGACGTCCAGCGCCGGGCCACGGAGGCCGCCCTGCTGCAACTCGGGCACGGGGCGACCGCGCTGCGGGCACACGTGCGCGTGGGGGACGTCCAGGGGCTCGGCGCGCTGACCGCCGTACTCCAGGCACGGCGTGCGCTGCGCGGGCTCGCCGAGCTGACGACCGTGGCGATGCCGAGGGTGCTGACCGGGGTGGCCGGGGCGGACGGGCTCGCGATGCTGCGGGACGCCGTGAAGATGGGCGCGTCCGTGGTGGGCGGTTGTCCGGATCTCGACCCTGATCCGACGGGGTACGTGCAGGCGGTCCTGGAGGTCGCCTCCGAACACGGCTGCCCCGTCGACCTGCACACCGACGCCACCGACCCGGCCCGGCTGTCCCGGCTCGCGGCCATGGCCGGTGGACTGCGCCCCGGGGTGACCCTCGCGCCGTGCGGCGGTCTGGAGCGGCTGCCCTCCGAGGTGGCGTCCCGGACCGCCGATCAACTCGCCGCGGCCGGCGTGGCGGTGGTGTGCCTGCCGCAGGGCGGCTGCGGGGGCGTCGAACGGCGGGGCACGGCCCCGGTACGGCTGCTGCGGGAGGCCGGAGTGCGGGTGGCGGCCGGCAGCGGCGCCATGAGGGACGTCTCGAACCCCGTGGGACGCGGCGACCCGCTGGAGGCGGCCTACCTGCTGGCCTCGCGGTACGGTCTGCGTCCCGAGGAGGCGTACGACGCGGTGAGCGGACAGGCCCGGGCGGTACTGGGCCTGCCGGAGGTACGCGTGGAGGCGGGATTTCCGGCCGAGTTGCTCGCGGTACGCGGTGACCGGCTGGCGGGGGCGCTCTCGCTCGCGTACAGCCGGATCGTGGTGCACCGGGGGCGCGTGGTGGCGCGGACCAGCGCGGTGCGGGAGTACTGCAACACGGCCGCCGCGGAGGAGTTGGGGCTGCCTCGGCAGGGGCGCGGGGAGTTGTCGTAGCAGGGTGGGCGGGGCGCGTGTGGCCCGTGGGGGCGCTCCTGGGGTGTGGCCGGAGTCGTGCGGCGGATGCGGCTGTGCGGGCGTACGGTCGGAAGCATGCGCATTGTCATCGCTGGTGGTCATGGTCAGATCGCGTTGCGGCTGGAGCGGCTGCTCGCCGCGCGCGGAGACGAGGTCGCGGGGATCATCCGCCGTGCCGAACAAGGCGACGACCTGCGGGAGGCCGGTGCCGAACCGGTCCTGCTGGATCTGGAGTCGGCCTCGGTCGAGGAGGTCGCGGCGCACCTGCAGGGCGCGGACGCGGCGGTCTTCGCGGCGGGCGCGGGCCCGGGCAGCGGGGTGGCCCGCAAGGACTCGGTGGACAAGGCCGCGGCAGTGTTGTTCGCGGACGCGGCGGTCCGGGCGGGCGTACGGCGTTTCGTGGTCGTGTCGTCGATGGGCGCGGATCCGGCGCACGAGGGCGACGAGGTCTTCGACGTCTACCTGCGCGCCAAGGGCGCGGCGGACGCGTACGTGAGCGGCCTGGACGCCCTCGACTGGACGATCCTGCGCCCCGGTTCACTGACGGACGACGCCGGTAACGGGCTTGTACGGCTGGAGGCGCACACCGGCCGGGGCGCGGTGCCGCGGGACGACGTGGCGGCCGTACTGGCGGAGTTGGTGGACACGCGGGCGACGGCCGGGCTGGTCCTGGAGCTGATCAGCGGGTCCTCGCCGGTGTCGGTGGCGGTGAAGTCGGTGGCGGGAAACTGAAGGTGGCCCCACCGCGGGGGTCCCGGCGGCGCGGGAGGCGCTGCTGCGGAAGATGTACGAGGTCTTCTCGACGACGAGCGAGAGACCTTCCTCGCCCGGTGCCTGGCCCCGGATGTGGATTGGCCGAACGTGCTGGACGGGGTCCGGCTCCACGGCCGCGAGGCACTACGCGCCTACTGGGCACGGCAGTTCGCGGCCGGGCATCCCCTCGTACGGCTGGAGGGGCTGCGGCTCGACGAGGACGGCGAGGCGGTGGCGGCCACCGTGCGGCTCGGTATGCGGGAAGCGGGTGGTGAGCACTGGGCCGGGACGGTCGAGCACGTGTACCGGTTCGGTGGGGACGGGTTGTCAACGCGGATGGACGTGCTTCCCGGCCCTCAGCCCGTTGGCCGTCACTCGAACACCGAGGACCTGTAGGGCCGGTAGGACCCGTAGGCCCCCAGAACGCCTAGAACAGAGGCAGTTGCCCGGGGAAGACCGGGACCGCGTACCCGTCCAACGTGGGCTGCGCGGCTCCGAGTTCCGCCTGTCGCCGAGATCCCGGGCACGAGACGAGCTCGCCGCTCTCGCGTGCCCCGGGCGGGTCGTGCCGGGCGAAGCGTCCGGCGACGACCGCGATCTCGCGACGGCATTCGGGGCAGTGTCTGCGACGGGTGGACATGGGATCAGTGTGCCCCGCCTCGAATTCCTCACCATTCGTACCCGGACATCGATCACATTTGCTTAAGTCAATCAATTGAGCCCCCGTGCCGCCAATGCAGAGGGATTGGCGTCATGCGTCGTGAGCACGCGTCGTGGGCGGCGAGGGGCGAGCGAGGGGCGACAGTTGATCCGACCGGCAGCGGACATGACTAAGGGCCCGTGACCTGCTGTTTCAGCAGGTCACGGGCCCTTAGTTCCCGTGTGGCGGCGCCAGGATTCGAACCTGGGAAGGCGAAGCCGGCAGATTTACAGTCTGCTCCCTTTGGCCGCTCGGGCACACCGCCGGGGGTTGCTGCCCTTCGAGCCGCTTTCGGCGGTGCTCCGTGGCAACGACGTAAACAATACCCGATAGGGAGGGGTGCTTCGCCACCCGATTGATCTGCGCTCGGGGGTCGGGGGGTGGCTAGGCTTGTGCGGATGCGGCCCGGGACCACACCGGGCTCGGCGCCCGCCCCCACGTACGCCGATACGCACGTACGCACCCCGATACGCACCCTCGATACAAGGAGCCACAGGACATGGCCGACTCCAGTTTCGACATCGTCTCGAAGGTCGAGCGGCAGGAGGTCGACAACGCCCTCAACCAGGCCGCCAAGGAGATCTCGCAGCGCTACGACTTCAAGGGCGTGGGTGCCTCGATCTCGTGGTCCGGTGACAAGATCCTGATGGAGGCGAACTCCGAGGACCGGGTGAAGGCTGTCCTCGACGTCTTCCAGTCCAAGCTGATCAAGCGCGGGATCTCGCTGAAGGCGCTAGACGCGGGCGAGCCCCAGCTCTCCGGCAAGGAGTACAAGATCTTCGCGTCGATCGAGGAGGGCATCTCCCAGGAGAACGCGAAGAAGGTGGCGAAGATCATCCGTGACGAGGGCCCGAAGGGTGTCAAGGCCCAGGTGCAGGGTGACGAGCTGCGGGTCAGCTCGAAGAGCCGCGACGACCTGCAGACCATCATCGCCCTCCTGAAGGGCAAGGACTTCGAGTTCGCGTTGCAGTTCGTGAACTACCGGTAGGCGGTACGAGCGGACTGCTCTGTACGAGGAAGGGGGGGCACCCGGCGGTTTCCCGGGGGTGCCCACCCTTCTCGCCTGCCAGCTGCGGTCCGGGGGCTTCGTCGCGCTCAGTCTCGCGAGTTGCCGAACAGGAGGCGGTAGGCGACCAGGAGGACGAGCGAGCCGCCGATCGCCGCCGCCCAGGTCGCGCCGTCGTAGAAGTCCTTGGCGACCGGATGGTCCAGCCAGCGGGCCGATATCCAGCCGCCGATGAACGCGCCCGCGATGCCGATGAGTGTCGTGCCGATGAAGCCGCCCGGGTCGCGGCCCGGCAGCAGGACCTTGGCGATGGCTCCGGCCAGGAGACCGAGGATGATCCAGCTGATGATGCCCATGCCCTGAACCTGCCCTTCCGTTCTGTGCCCGCACTGTCCTCGCGCTGTGACTTCCGTCGCGGCAGGCTGTGCTTGCGGGCCGTGGGCGCGCTGGTCGCGCACGTTTTCATGCCGTGTTGATGAAGAGGACGTCACCGCTGAGCCCGTCGGTTGCAGCGATCAGTAGGGTGCGGCACATGACACGTTCCGGAGCCGAGTTGCGGCGCACCCTGGGGGTGGGAGACGCGGTGGTCATCGGGCTGGGCTCGATGATCGGCGCCGGCATCTTCGCGGCCCTGGGGCCCGCGGCGCGCGCGGCCGGGTCCGGGCTGCTGCTCGGGCTGGCGGTCGCCGCCGTGGTCGCCTACTGCAATGCCACCTCCTCCGCTCGGTTGGCGGCCCTGTATCCGGCCTCCGGCGGTACGTACGTGTACGGGCGCGAACGGCTCGGGCCGTTCTGGGGATATCTCGCGGGCTGGTCGTTCGTGGTCGGGAAGACGGCCTCCTGTGCGGCGATGGCGCTCACCGTGGGGACCTACGTCTGGCCGGCGCAGGCGCACGCCGTGGCGGTCGCGGCCGTGGTGGCGCTGACCGCGGTGAACTACGGCGGGGTCCAGAAGTCGGCCTGGCTGACCCGGGCGATCGTGGCAGTGGTCCTGGCGGTTCTCGCCTGTGTGGTGGTCGTGTGTCTGGGATCCGGTTCGTCCGATGCCGGGCGGCTGGATGTCGGGGCGTCGGGCGGGGTGGGCGGCGTGCTTCAGGCGGCCGGTCTGCTGTTCTTCGCGTTCGCGGGGTACGCGCGGATCGCGACCCTCGGCGAGGAGGTGCGGGATCCGGCACGCACGATTCCCCGCGCGATCCCGCTGGCCCTGGGCATGACGCTGGTGGTGTACGCGTGCGTGGCGGTGGCGGTCCTTTCCGTGCTGGGGGCGGGTGGTCTCGGGCACGCTGCCGCGCCATTGGCCGATGCAGTGCGGGCGGCCGGTGCGCCGGGGTTGGTACCGGTGGTGCGGGCGGGCGCCGCCGTGGCCGCGCTGGGTTCGCTGCTCGCCCTGATTCTGGGCGTCTCACGGACCACGCTGGCCATGGCGCGGGACCGGCATCTGCCGGGCGCGCTGGCAGCCGTGCATCCGCGCTTCCAGGTACCGCACCGGGCCGAACTGGCCGTGGGCGTGGTGGTCGCCGTCCTGGCCGCCACGGTGGACGTACGAGGCGCGATCGGGTTCTCCTCCTTCGGTGTGCTGGCGTACTACGCGGTGGCCAACGCGTCGGCCTGGACGCTCGGTTCGGCTCCGGCGGCGCGAGTGGTGCCGGCGGTGGGGCTGCTCGGGTGCCTGGTGCTGGTGTTCGCGCTGCCGGGGGTGTCGGTAGTGGTGGGGGCAGGGGTGCTGGCAGTGGGGGCGGTCGCGTATGGCGTGCGTGGGCGGGTGGCTGGTCGCGGGCAGTAGCGGCCGAGGGGCGGGAGTGCGTGACGGCCCTCCCAGTCGGCCAGCTGTGCGGCGACTGGGGCTCTCGGCCATGGGTTCATCATGCAAGGCCTCGCTGACAAGCGGGCGAGGCTGTGGACAACCTCCGGCCTGTGGAAAACCTCGCCGCGGAGAACCGGCCGTGAGACACGGCTGTGGAGAACCGACCGTGAGACCCGGCTGATTGGAGACGCGGCCGTGGAAACGCGGCTGTGGAGACACGCCGTGGAGTACCAGCGGTCAGGCGAGGCGGACTTCGACGCGCCTCTCGGTCAGGAACGTGAGCAACTCGTCGAAGGTCGGCGGGCGGTGGTCGGCGGGCGGGGCTGCTGCGAGGCAGGCGCGGGCGATGTGGGCGTCGTGCCAGACGAGGGTGACGGGCGGGGCGGCGCCCCAGCGGCCTCGGAGGCAGTCGTTCAGGGCGTCGAGGCCCCAGCCGAAGTACCCACCGGGTCCGTTCACCGCCTCGCCCACCGCGCAGAAGAAGCCGGGGACGTCGGTGATGTGGCGGCCGTCGAGGTGATGGGCGGTGCCGGAGGGCCGGTCCGGGCGGCCGTGTACGTGGTTCTCCCTGGCCGTGTCGAGCCAGAGCCGGCGCCCGTCGGCATCGCAGGGCGCCCAGCGGTTGGGCTCCGTCGGCCGCCCGTCACCCCACAGCTCCCACACCTCACGGGCCGCGAGTGGAGGCCGCTCCGACCACGGGTCGAGGGTGAGGTCGACCAGGCCGGGCCCCCGGGCGGACGGGATCCAGGCCCGCAGTTCGCCCTCGGCGGCGGCCTGCACGGGCCGGCCGGACGAGTCGACACGCAGGACCCTCACCTGACCGAGGTCCTCTTCGCCGGCGTCCAGAGCGGCGCGCAGAGCTCCTCGTGGCGAGCAGCCCAGTAGTCGCAGCGGGGGCTCCAGGGGTTCGTCCTCGACTGCTCCCACCCGGGCCAGGTCACGGCAGCTGCCCCACGGTTCACCCTGCGCGTCCGTCAGGCGGTACCCCGGGGACAAGGGCGGGCAGTGGGGATAGGCGTACGGGTTGTCGTCGGGTTCTCGCGCCTCGATCGTGATGTCCCGCAGGGTCAGGTCACGGGCGCAGGGGCGGACGTCGAGAACGTGGGCGTCTTCGAGGTACCACTCCCCGACCGGGGTGCCGGATCTGTCGAGGATTTCCAGGGTGAGGTCGCCGAGCCGGGCCGAGCCCTCGGCACGCACGCGTGGCAGGGCTGCGGTCAGCCGGCCTTCGGGAGCGCAGCCCAGCAGTTCGTACACGTCCCGCCGGGGAGGAGGGGGGTCGGCGAAGAGGTCGTCGGCGTCCTGGCACAGGGCCCACGTCTCCTCGCTGCCCTCCTCGCCCTCGAACTCGGCCTGTCGGTCGTACGCCAGCAGGAGGTACTTCGGCTCCCCCACCCCCGGGTCCGCCTGTCAGCGGGTCGCGAACGGCTGGTCCGACGGCACGATTTCGCGGCCCAGCGGGAACAGCGAGACCGGGATCAGCTTGAAGTTGGCGATGCCGAACGGAATGCCGATGATCGTGACGCACAGGGCTATGCCGGTGACGATGTGGCCGATGGCCAGCCACCAGCCGGCGAGGACCAGCCACAGCACGTTGCCGACGCAGGAGGGGGCGCCCGCGTCGCGGCGCTCGATGGTGGTGTAGCCGAAGGGCCAGAGGGCGTAGACGCCGATGCGGAAGGCCGCTACACCGAAGGGGATGCCGATGATGGTGATGCACAGGAGCAGGCCCGCGGCCAGGTAGGCGAGGAACAGCCAGAAGCCGCTCAGGACGAGCCATATGACGTTCAGGATGGTTTTCACTGGGGGTGACCTGCCATCTTCTCGAGCCGGGCGATGCGTTCTGCCATCGGCGGGTGTGTCGAGAACATCTTGGAGAGTCCCTGACCTGGACGGAAGGGGTTCGCGATCATCATGTGGCTCGCGGTCTCGATCCGGGGCTCAGGAGGCAAGGGGAGCTGTTTAGTGCCCAGTTCGAGCTTGCGCAGGGCGCTGGCGAGGGCGAGGGGGTCGCCGGTGAGCTGGGCGCCGGACGCGTCGGCCTCGTACTCCCGGGAGCGGCTGATGGCGAGTTGGATGAGGCTGGCCGCGAGCGGGCCCAGAATCATGATCATCAGCATGCCGAGGAGGCCGGGGCCGTCGTCGTCGTTGGAGCGGCCGATCGGGATCAGCCAGGCGAAGTTGACCAGGAACATGATCACGGAGGCGAGGGCGCCGGCGACCGAGGAGATCAGGATGTCGCGGTTGTAGACATGGCTGAGTTCATGGCCGATGACGCCGCGCAGCTCGCGCTCGTCCAGGATGCGCAGGATGCCCTCCGTGCAGCACACGGCGGCGTTGCGCGGGTTGCGGCCCGTGGCGAAGGCGTTGGGCGCCTCCGTCGGGGAGATGTAGAGCCGGGGCATGGGCTGGCGGGCCTGGGTGGAGAGGTCGCGGACCATGCGGTAGAGGCCGGGGGCCTCGAACTCGCTGACAGGGCGGGCACGCATCGCGCGTAGAGCCAGCTTGTCGCTGTTCCAGTACGCGTAAGCGTTGGTCCCCAGGGCGATCACGACCGCTACGACGAGCCCCATTCGGCCGAAGAAACTGCCGATGACGATGATGAGTGCGGACAGTCCCCCGAGGAGTACTGCGGTCCTGAGCCCGTTGTGCCGGCGGTGCACGGTACGCCCTCCAAGTCGTGCAGCAGGGGAACCCTTTGCTTGCTGATCTCACTCACTGAGCTTTGCTCAATGCCTCCGATGCCACTGGTGCCGTGGTGTCACGTCCAGTGGACCCTCCCGTTCTGGTCAACGCCAGGCGAGGGTCTCTAGTTCCCTTGTGCGTACGGCGGCATGTGTGGGCCGTCCGGGTGAGTGGCCGCGGTACGCGCTCAGAAGAGCCCGGTGTCGGTGAAGCGCAGGACCAGCTGGGGCGCTCCGGACAGGGCGATGCCGAGGACGCCGGTGAGGGCGATCGCGGCGGTGAGGGGGGCCGGGACGCGGTGCTCGGCGACTTCACCCTCGGGGGCGCGGAACAGCAGGGCCGTCCAATGGAGGTAGTAGAACAGCGCGATCACGACGTTGACGGCCATGACCACGGCGAGCCAGCCGAGGCCCGCGTCGACGGCCGCGGAGAACACGGTGACCTTCGCGAAGAGGCCGATGATGCCCGGCGGCAGTCCGGCCAGGCAGAGCAGGAAGAAGGCCAGGAGTAGGGCGGCCAGGGGGTTCGACGCGTACAGGCCGCGGTAGTCGGAGATCCGGTTGAGCCCCTTCGTACGGCCGACCAGTGCGGCGACCGCGAAGGCGCCCAGGTTCACGGCGGCGTACATGAGTGCGTAGGCGACCGTGGAGCCGATGGACCGCTCGGCGTCGTCGGAGTACGCGGCGGCGGCGATCGGGACGAGGAGGTAGCCGGCCTGGCCGACGGACGACCAGGCGAGCAGTCGTACGGCGCTGTACGCGCGCGTGGCCTGCTGGCGCAGGGCGCCGACGTTGCCGACAGTCATGGTGAGGGCGGCGAGGGCGGCGAGGGCCGGGCCCCAGACGTCGGCGTACGACGGGAGGGCCACGACGGTGATGAGGATGAGGCCGGAGAAGCCGACCGCCTTGCCGACGACCGACAGGTAGGCGGCGATCGGGAGGGGCGCTCCTACGTAGGTGTCCGGCACCCAGAAGTGGAAGGGGACGGCGGCCGTCTTGAAGGCGAAGCCGATGAGGGTGAGGACGACGCCGGTCTGGGTGAGGGTGTGGAGCTGCCCGTCGACGTGCTGGATGCGGTCGGCGATCTGGGTGAGATAGAGGGTGCCGGTGGAGGCGTACACGAAGCTGATGCCCATCAGGCTGACCGCGGTCGCGGTGACCGATGACAGGAAGAACTTCAGGGCCGCTTCGGAGGACTTCTTGTCACCGTGCCTGAGGCCGACGAGGGCGAAGGCGGGCAGGGAGGCGACTTCCAGGGCGACGATCAGGGTCGCGAAGTCGCGGGAGGCAGGCAGGAGGGCGGCGCCGGCCGCTGAGGACAGCAGGAGGAACCAGTACTCCCCTTCGGGGAGTCCCTTGTCGGCGTCCTTGAGGGCGGTGACCGACAGGAGGGCCGCGAGGAGGGCGCCGCCGAGGACCAGGAGCTGGAGGACGAGGGTGAAGCGGTCGGCCGTGTAGCTGCACACGTCGGGGGCGCCGGTCAGGCAGAAGGTGCTGCGGTCGCCGTCGAGGAGGGGCAGCAGCATGAGTGTCGAGGCGGCGAGGCCCGCGACTGATCCCCAGCCGAGCAGCGCCTTCTTCTTGTCGCCGACGAACAGGTCGGCGACCAGGACGACGAGTCCGACGACCGCCGTGATGGTGGGTGGCGCGATGGCGAGCCAGTCGACCGACTGGACGAGGTTCGCGGCCAGCGGCTGGGCCAGGGAGCTCATCGGGTGCCTCCTGCGAGGAGCTGCTGCACGGCCGGGTCGGTCAGGCCGAGGAGGGCCTTCGGCCAGAGGCCGGCGACGACGGTGAGGACGACGAGCGGGGTCCAGGCGACGAGCTCGTAGGTGCTGACATCGGCGAGCTTCGGGGCTTCCTGCCGTACCGCTCCCATGCAGACGCGGCGGACCACGATCAGCATGTACGCAGCCGTCAGCAGCGTGCCGAAGGCCGCGATCGCCATGAAGGTGAGGAAGGCCGGGCGGCTGAGGCCCTCGGCGGGCTCGAACGCGCCGAACAGCGCCAGCATCTCGCCCCAGAATCCGGCGAGGCCGGGCAGGCCCAGCGAGGCGACGGCGGCGAAGGCGAGCAGGCCGCCGAGGCGGGGTGCCTTGCCGTAGAGCGCGGCGCCGGTCTCCTCGGCGAGGGTGTCGAGGTCGGCGGTGCCGGTGCGGTCCTTCAGCGCGCCGACCAGGAAGAAGAGGAGGCCGGTGATGAGGCCGTGGGCGATGTTGGCGAACAGGGCGCCGTTCACACCGGTCGGGGTCATGGTGGAGATCCCGAGCAGCACGAAGCCCATGTGGCCGACGGACGAGTAGGCGATGAGCCGCTTGAGGTCGCCCTTCGCTCCCTGTTTGGCCAGGGCCAGGCAGGCCAGGGATCCGTAGATGACCCCGACGACGGCGAAGGCGGCGAGGTAGGGCGCGAAGGTGCGGAAGCCGTCCGGTGTGATCGGCAGGAGAATCCGGACGAATCCGTACGTACCCATTTTCAGCAGTACGCCGGCCAGCAGGACCGAGCCGACGGTCGGGGCGGCGGTGTGGGCGTCGGGCAGCCAGCTGTGCAGCGGCCACATCGGCGTCTTGACCGCGAGCCCGATCCCGATCGCCAAAACCGCGATGACCTGCACGGATGAGGTCAGCGACCGGCCGTTGTCAGTGGCGAGTGCCACCATGTCGAATGTGCCCGCGTTGATTCCGATCAGGAGCAGGCCGAGCAGCATGACCACGGAACCGAGCAGGGTGAAGAGGATGAACTTCCAGGCCGCTTGGGTCCGTTGCTCACCGCCCCAGCGGGCGATGAGGAAGTACATCGGGATGAGGACCATCTCGAAGGCGAGGAAGAAGAGGAGCAGGTCGAGGACGGCGAAGGTCGCGAGGGTGCCGGACTCCAGGACGAGCAGCAGTGCGACGAATGCCTTCGGGGTCGGGCCCGCCGGCATCTTGAAGTAGGAGTAGAGCGCGCAGAGGAAGGTCAGCAGCGCGGTCAGGACCAGAAGGGGGAGGGAAATGCCGTCGGTGCCGAGGTGGATCCGCACGTCGAGTGCGGGGATCCAGCTGATGTCGGTCGTGGCCTGCATCTTCGACGGGTGGTCGTGGTCGAAGCCGAGTGCGAGGACGATCGCCGCGATGAGCACCGCGCCGGTCACGGTCACGCCGTGCCGGAGCACGGCCTGCTCGGGTGACTTCCCCTTCAGTCCGGGCGGGGCCGGCAACAGGGCGGCGGCGGCGCCGATGAGCGGGCCGACCACGATGAATGCCAGAAGGACCTGCATCACGGACTCGTTGATATCGATCACGCCTGCTCACGCTCCCGTGGCGACGAGGACGGCGGCGACCACCAGGACGACGGTGCCGGCGAGCAGCGCGCTCACATAGGTCTGCAGATTGCCGGTCTGGGCCCGCCGTACGGCGGCTCCCAGCAGGCGGGGAAGGGCACCCGCGCCGCGTACGTAGGTGTCGACGACCTCGCGGTCGAGGAACCGGACGAGGGTGGCTCCGGCCTGGACCGGGCGGACGAAGAGGGCCGCGTACACGGCGTCGAGGTGGAAGCCGACGGCTGCGTGACGGTGCAGTGGGCCGAGCAGGAGACGGCCGGGGTCCGCCGGGTCGGGGGCGTAGGCCACGTCTCCGTAGGCGGGCTTGTGACTGGCGATGGCCTCGGCCTCGACCTGTCCGGCGTCGCCCTCGGGGTGGGCCGCGACCGCACCCAGCGGGACGCGGGACGCGAGCGCGGTGGTGCGCCGCCAGGCCGCGTAGGTGACGAGGCCGCCGACCAGGGCCACGCCGGTGCCGAGAACGGAGGTGGTCGGGGTCGGCGTCAGGTCACGGCCGTCGAACCAGTCGGGCAGCACGCGGAAGGCGAGTGCGCCGACGGCGAGGGACGGCACGGCGAGCACCCACAGCACCACGGTCATGGTGAGCGGCTGCCTGCCGTGGTCGGGAGCCTCGGCGCCCCGGCCGCGGAAGGCCAGCAGCCACAGGCGGGTCGCGTAGGCGGCGGTGAGCAGGGCCGTGAGCAGTCCGGCGACGAGGACGGTCCAGCCGGCGGCGCCGGGGGCGTTTTCGGTGTGGCCGGTGGCGACGTGTTCGGCGGCGCCGAGGACGGACTCCTTGGAGAAGAAGCCGCTGAAGGGCGGGATCGCGGCGAGCGCGAGGAGCGCCACGGTCATCGTCCAGTAGGCGTCGGGGATGCGGTCGCGCAGGTTGCTCATGCGGGACATGGCGGCCAGCGAGTTGGTGCCGGCGGCGTGGATGATCACGCCCGCGGCGAGGAACAGCAGCGCCTTGAAGGCGCCGTGCGTAAGGAGGTGGAAGACGGCGGCTCCGCGGTCGCCGACGGCGAGGGCGCCGGTCATGTAGCCGAGCTGGCCGATGGTCGAGTAGGCGAGGACGCGCTTGATGTCGTCCTGGGCGAGCGCGGCGAGCGCCGAGCCGGCCATCGTGACGGAGGCCATGACGGCGAGGACGACCATCGCGGCCTGGGAGGCCTCGAAGACCGGGAGGAGACGGGCGATGAAGTAGACACCGGCGGCGACCATCGTCGCGGCGTGGATCAGCGCGGAGACGGGGGTCGGGCCCGCCATCGCGTCGGGGAGCCAGGTGTGCAGCGGGAACTGCGCCGACTTGCCCGCCACGCCGGCCAGGAGCAGCAGGGCGATCAGGGTCGGGTGGTCGAGTCCGCCGCTGGCGACGGCGCCGAGGACGCGGGTGATGCGGAAGGACCCGGCGTCGGTGGCCAGCGCGAACAGGCCGATCAGGAAGGGGACGTCGCCGAGCTTGGTGACCAGGAAGGCCTTGAGGGAGGCGGCGCGGGCCTCCGGGGTCTCCCAGTAGTGGCCGACCAGGAAGTACGAGCAGATGCCCATGACCTCCCAGCCGACCAGCAGCACCATCAGGTCGCCGGAGTAGACGACGAGCAGCATCGCGGAGGTGAAGAGGGAGACGAGGGCGGCGTACGAGGGGTAACGCGGGTCGTCGCGGAGGTAGCCCGTGGAGTAGATCTGCACGCAGGTGGCGACGACGCCGACCAGGACGGCGACGAGGGCGGCGAAGCCGTCGATGTGCAGGGCGAGTTCGATCGGGACCGAACCGGTGGGGGTGAGCTCGGTGGCGGAGTCGACGGCCTGGCCTCCACCCTGGCGCACGGCGACGACCACGGCGAACACGACGGCGGCGAGCGTCGGCAGGACGGCGAGCGGGCGGACGAAGCCGGGGGCCGTGCGGCCCAGGAGCAGGCCGGCGGCGGCACCCAGGAAGGGAAGGAGGGGGACGAGGACGGCGAGGGTGGTCGTGGTCACGCGGTGGCCTCAGCCTTCCCGGCCCGGCCGGCCGGGCCGGCCGTGAGGGCGTCGCTTTCGGAGCCGTCGGAGCCGTCGGCCGGGTGGCTCTCGTGGCCCTCGGCGGTGTCGCGGAGCTTGTCGATGTCCGCGGTGCCGCGGTTGCGGTGCACGGCGAGGACGATCGCCAGGCCGATGCCGATCTCGGCGGCGGCGATGGCGATGGTGAACAGGGTCAGGGCCTGACCGGAGTGCAGGGTCTCCTCGGCGGTCCGGCTGAGCCAGACGTCGAAGGCGACGAGGTTGAGGTTGACGGCGTTGAGCATCAGCTCGACCGACATCAGGACCAGGATCGCGTTGCGGCGGGCGAGGACGCCGTACAGGCCGGTGCAGAAGAGGAGGGCGGAGAGGACGGCGGGATAGGCGAGGTGCATCAGCGGGCCCCTTCCGTGTCGCGCCGGATGTCCCGGGCGCCGGGGGCACCCGGGCCGGGCCGCGCCGCGTCCGTCTTGGTCTTGCGGGACAGGACGATCGCGCCGACCAGGGCGGCGAGAAGGAGGACGGAGAGGGCCTCGAAGGGGAGGACCCAGTTCTGGAAGAGGCTGGCGCCGGTGGCCTCGGTGGAGCCGGCTGCCGGGCCGTCCAGGTCGATCCAGGTGGTGCGGAAGGCGTCGACGACGACCCAGACCAGGGCGGCCGCGGCGGCGACGGCCACGGCGAGGGCGGCCCGGCGGTTGCCGGAGTCGGCGTCCGGGGAGCGACCGATGGGGGCCCTGGTGAGCATCAGACCGAACAGGAGGAGGACGACGACGGAACCGACGTAGATGAGGACCTGTACCCAGGCGATGAACTCGGCGGTGAGCAGGAGGTACTCGACGGCGAGACCGCCGAGGGCCACCACCAGCCACAGGGCGGCGTGCACCAGCTGCTTGGTGGTGACGGTGACCAGTGCGGCGCCGAAGGTGACCAGGCCCACGAGGAGGAAGGCGATCTCCACGCCGGTCGGGGAGAGGAAGCCGTGGGTCTCGGCGGCGGCCGTGAGGGAGCCGGCGGCGGCTGCGAGGGTCATGCGTCTCCCTCCTGCCGGGGCTGGTCCGTCTGCTGCTTGGACTCGCCCATCGGCCGGGTGGGCTGCTCGGCCGCGCGGGCCTGCTCGTCCGCGTGCGGCTCGGTCGGTGACTGGGCCTCCTGTTGGGCGGCCAGTTTCTCGGCGGTCTTGCGGGCGGCGGCGATCTCCTTCGGCTCCTCCGCGGCGGGGTCGAGGGCGGGCGGGGCCGGGACGGTCCACATCCACTCGCGGAGCTTGTCGCGCTCGTGGGTGAGGTCGCGGATGTCGGTCTCGGCGTACTCGAACTCGGGGGACCAGAACAGGGCGTCGAAAGGACAGACCTCGATGCAGATACCGCAGTACATGCACAGGGAGAAGTCGATGGCGAAGCGGTCGAGGACGTTGCGGCTGCGCTCGCGGCCGCCGGGGGCCGCCGCCGGGACCGTCTCCTTGTGGGAGTCGATGTAGATGCACCAGTCCGGGCACTCGCGGGCGCACAGCATGCAGACCGTGCAGTTCTCCTCGAAGAGGCCGATGACGCCGCGGGTGCGGGGCGGGAGGTCGGGCTGGACATCCGGGTACTGCTCGGTGACGGTCTTCTTCGTCATCGTGCGGAGGGTGACGGCCAGGCCCTTGGCGAGGCCGGAGCCGGGGATGCGGGGCCGGGTGGGCGGGACAGACGCAGCCATGGTTACTGGATCACCACCTTGACGATGCCGGTGAGGGCGATCTGAGCGAGGGAGAGGGGGACGAGGAGGGTCCAGGAGAGCTTCTGGAGCTGGTCCTCGCGCAGCCGGGGATAGGTGACGCGGAGCCAGATGACGACGAAGGCCAGCACGGCCGCCTTCAGCAGGGTCCAGACCCAGCCGAGGCCGTCGGCCCCCCAGGGGCCGTGCCAGCCACCCAGGAAGAGGACGGTGGTCAGACCGCACAGGACGACGATTCCGGCGTACTCGGCGAGCAGGAACAGGGCGAAGCGGAGGCCGGTGTACTCGGTGTAGGCGCCGAAGATGATCTCGGAGTCGGCGACCGGCATGTCGAAGGGCGGGCGCTGGAGTTCGGCGAGGCCGGCGACGAAGAAGACGATCGCGCCGACGATCTGCCAGGGCAGCCACCACCACTCGAAGGCGTCGAGGATGCCGGGGATCGAGACGGTGCCGGCCGCCATCGCCACCGAGGCGGCGGTGAGCAGCATCGGGAGCTCGTAGGCGAGGAGTTGCGCGGCGGTGCGGAGGCCGCCGAGGAGGGAGAACTTGTTGGCGGAGGCCCAGCCGGCCATGAGCGAGCCGAGGACGCCCACGCCCATGACGGCGAGGACGAAGAAGACGCCCGCGTCGATGACCTCTCCGACGGCGCCCTCGCCGGGGCCGATGGGGATGGCGAGGAGGACCAGAAGGTACGGGAGGAGGGCCACGGCGGGGGCGAGCTGGAAGATACGGCGGTCCGCGCCCGCGGGGACGACGTCTTCCTTCTGCGCGAACTTCACGCCGTCGGCGACGAGTTGGGCCCAGCCGTGGAAGCCGCCGGCGTACATCGGGCCGAGGCGGCCCTGCATGTGGGCCATGACCTTGTGCTCCGTCTGGCCCACGATCAGGGGGAAGGTGAGGAAGACGACAAAGACGATCAGGAGTCGCTGAGCGACGTCGAGAGCGTCGTTCACTGCGGGCCTCCTGCGGGGTCTTCGGGGGTGTGGGGCTTGGGGGCGTTGGGCTTGGGGGTGGGCTGTGTATCCGGCTTGGGGTCGGGATCCGCGGAGGGCTGTGCGTCCGGCTTCGGGGTGGGCGCCGGAGCGGGTGCCTGCTCGGTTTCGGCCTCGGGTCGGGGCCCGGGCCCGGGGTCGGCTACGGGCTCGGGTCGGGGTCCGGGGTCGGCTACGGGCTCCGCTTCGGACGCCTGAGCAGGCTCGGCAGTGGGCTTTGACTCAGCGCCTCGATCGGACTCCACTTCGTCGAAGGCCGGACGGGCGTGGTGCCAGGGGGCGTCCGGGCTGCGGGGCGCTGCGGGGGCCTTCGAGGGTGCGCCCTTGGCTTCGCCGGCCGACGCTGGCGTACCTGGCGTACCTGGCGTGCCTGGCGTACCCGCCGTACCTGGCGTACCTGCCGCCGTACCTGGCGTGCCTGGCGTGCCTGGCGTACCCGCCGTGGCCCGCTGACTCGCCGACCCGTCCGAAGCGGTGCGCGCCCGACGCCGGGTTACCGGCGCCTCGGTGGACGGGCCCCCTTCCGTGGCCTGGGCGTCTTCCGTGGCCTGGGCGTCTTCCGTGGGCTGGACGTCTTCCGTGGGCTTGGCGTCTTCCCTGGCCTGGGCATGCTTGGCCGGGATTTCCGTGGTCGGCTGATCCGTGGGCTCGGGCGTCTCGGTCTGGCTCGCGGAACCCTCCGCCGCCGTACGGGCGCGCCTCGGCTCAGCGGGAGCGGCCGCAGACCCCGACGACTCCACCTGACCCGCCGCCCCCTCCTTCGAAGGCACCGCCGTCTGGCTCGCCGAACCCTCGGAGGCCGTACGGGCGCGGCGTACGGGCCGTTCGCCCGCTGCCCGTGCGGGGCGTTCTCCGGCCGTCCGCGTCGGGCGTTCCCCCGCAGCGGCGCGGCCCGCGCCTCGGGTGGGGCGGGTGGGGGCCGGGGGGAGTTGGCCTTTCAGGGGGCCCCATTCGTTGGGGTCGGGGACGCCTGGGGGAAGCATCTGGCGGCGTTTGGGGCCGCCGTGTTCGGACTCGCCGGGTTCCTTGGCGCCCGGCCAGGCCTTGGCTACACGGGCTGCGAGGACGAAGTCCTTGCGCAGGGGGTGGCCTTCGAAGCCCTCCGGGAGCAGGAGGTGGTCCAGGGAGGGATGGCCCTCGAAGGCGATGCCGAACATCTCGTGGGTTTCGCGCTCGTGCCAGGCCGCGCCCGCGTAGACGTCGACGGCGGTCGGCAGGGCGGGGGTCTCGTGCGGGACGGTCGTACGGACGAGGAGGCGGCGTACCGGGGAGAGGGCGACGACGTGGGCCGAGACGCGGAAGCCCGTGCCCGGTTCGTCGACCGCGCTGAGCCAGTCGAAGTAGGTGCAGCCGAGGCGGTCGCGGGCGGCTTCCAGCGCGGGGATCCAGGAGGCCGGCGGCACGTCCACCGTCAGGACCTCGTACGACTCCTCCGCGGTGGCCTCCGCGCCGAACAGTTCCTCGGCGGGGGCGGGCAGCCAGCCGACCTCGGTCATCGTTCCTCCCCCGAGGCCGAGGCCGAGGCCGTGCCCGAGCCCGGTGCCGGTGTCGGGTCCGGCGGTCGGACCAGCCCGCTCTGCAGTGCCGCGGCCGACGGACGGGCCGTGCCGTACCGCTCCGCGAGGGACTCCCGGGCGATCTTCTCCTGGAGCTTGAGGATGCCCTGGAGCAGCGCTTCGGGCCGGGGCGGGCAGCCGGGGACGTAGACGTCGACCGGGATGATCTGGTCGACGCCCTTGGTGACGGAGTACGAGTCCCAGTACGGCCCGCCGCAGTTGGAGCACGCGCCGAAGGAGATGACGTACTTCGGCTCGGGCATCTGCTCGTAGAGGCGTTTCACGGCCGGGGCCATCTTGTCCGTGACCGTGCCGGAGACGACCATCAGGTCGGCCTGGCGGGGGCCGGGCGCGAAGGGGATCACGCCGAGGCGGATGAAGTCGTGGCGGGCCATCGACGCGGCGATGAACTCGATCGCACAGCAGGCGAGGCCGAAGTTGAAGACCCAGAGCGAGTAGCGGCGGCCCCAGTTGAGGATCACCTTCATCGGCTCGGGGGCGAGGCGCGCGAGGGCGCCGAGGCGCTGCGGCTCGGGAAGCAGCACAGGCTCGGGAAGCAGCACAGGCTCGGAAGGAGTCGGGGTCACGTCCATGTCAGGACCCCCTTCTTGTACGCGTACAACAGGCCCACGGCCAGGAAGCCGAGGAAGATGAACATCTCCACGAGGGTGGTCGCGCCGTAGCCGGGAGCGGCGAAGACCGTGGCCCAGGGGAACAGGAAGATCGAGTCGACGGCGAAGATGACGTACAGGAACGCGTAGACGTAGTAGCGGACCTGGGTGTGGGCCCAGCCCTCGCCGACGGGGTCGACGCCGCACTCGTACGTCAGGAGCTTCTCGGGAGTGGGGACCACGGGTCGCAGCAGGCGCCCGGCTCCGAACGCGACGGCCACGAACAGCGCGCCGACGGCGGCGAGCAGTCCGACGACCGAGTACGACTGGAAATACCCCGCCGCGACGACGACGGTCGGTTCCGGCACGTCAGCCCCTCGCTCCCTGACCTTGGACCCTGGACTCTGAACTGCGGACCACGGACTTCTGCATACGGAATCCGGCTACGGCTCTGTTAGACGATCTGTACGCACGGGAGTCTAGGCCCTGCTAAAGAGAGCGTAAGCAGCCCGTCACGCCTTGGCAGAATCCACAGGTCGCCGGGATGGGGTTAGTGGGGTTATCCCCAGGCGATCGCGGCGGCCCTCCTCATGGCGCGGCGGCCCGCCGCGCGGCACGCTAACCCGTATGACCGAACGTCTCCCGTCCTCGAGACCCAGCAAAGTGGCGGACAGCGACCGCCCGCCGCCTGCCCGTTTCGCCTTCGACCGGCACACCTGGAAGGAGATCGCGCACCTCCTGGCGAACCTCCCGGTGGCACTGCTCGGATTCACCTATGTCATGACGGTGCTGCTCACCGGCTTCTGGCTGACCGTCACGGTGATCGGCTTCCCGCTGCTCGCGGCCGGCCTGATGGGCGCCCGGCAGCTGGGCAAGCTGGAGCGGGCGCGGGCCAGGGCGCTGCTCGGCGTGCGGATCGACGAGCCGAGCCCGCTTCCCCTGCGCAGCCGCAGGAACGGTTTCCTCGCACAGTTGTGGATGGGGATCAAGGACCCGGTCGGCTGGCGCACGGTGCTGTACGACTTCGTCCGGCTGCCCTGGGGGGTCCTCACCTTCACGATCACGCTGACCTCGTTGTTCGTGCTGTGGCCGGTGCTGCCGTTCATCGCGCGGGGTCTGACCAACGTGGACCGGGCGATGGTGCGCGGCCTGCTGTCGCCGTCCGACGAACTGGAGCGGCGGATCGCCGAGCTGGAGTCGGACCGGGGGGTCGTGGTCGACACGGCCGCCGCCGATCTGCGGCGGATCGAGCGCGATCTGCACGACGGGGCGCAGGCCCGGCTGGTCAACCTGGCCATGGGGCTCGGCCTGGCCAAGGAGAAGCTGCTGGAGGACCCCGACACGGCGGCGGCGATGGTCGCGGAGGCACACGGCGAGGTCAAGCTCGCGTTGCAGGAGCTGCGGGATCTGGCCCGGGGCATCCATCCCGCCGTACTGACGGACCGCGGCCTGGACGCCGCCCTGTCCTCCGTCGCCTCGCGCTGCACGGTGCCGGTGAAGGTGACGGCCGACCTGCCCGCCAGACCGGCCGCGGCCATCGAGGGCATCGCCTACTTCACCGTCTCGGAGCTGCTGCAGAACATCAGCAAGCACAGCGGGGCGAGGACCGCGTCCGTCGACGTGTGGCAGGCCGACGACCGGCTGCTCATCCAGGTGTGGGACGACGGCCACGGCGGCGCCCGTCTCGACGGCGGTACCGGCATGCGCGGCCTGGCCGACCGGCTGGGCGCCGTCGACGGCCTGTTCGTCATCGACTCGCCGCCCGGCGGGCCGACCGTGGTCACCGCGGAACTGCCGTGGCGGGACCGGTCGCTCGACGCGCAGGAGCCCCGGGGGGCCGGGGAGCCCAGGACGTCGCGGAGGTAGGGAAAACCCCCCGTCCAAGACGCCGACGGACTCCATGGCCCGCGGACCTGCGGCCGAGCAGGGTGGAGGTACGACACGAGGTACGACACGAGGTACGACCGGACAGTCGCACAGCGAGGGAGAGGGACGACGCCGATGGCCACCGACTCGGACTACGGACAGGGCTTCGGCCACGACAGCGGGCTCGGGTTCGCGGAGAGTACGCGGGAGCATCGGCTGCCCGCCGCGCTGCGGGCGCCGTTCGAGGCGCGCAGCTGGCGCGAACTCGGCTATGTGCTGCTGGGCCTGCCGATCAGCGTGCTGCTGTTCACGTACGCCGTCACGACGGTCTCCGTCGGAGCGGGCCTGCTCGTGACGTTCCTCGGAATCCCGGTGCTGGCGGCGGGCCTGGCCGGGTGCCGGGGCTTCGGCGCACTGGAGCGGGCCCGGGCGCGCGGGCTGCTGGGTCTCGACGTGGGCGACCCGGAGCCGCTGCGGATGCGGAAGCAGGGCGTGATGGCCTGGATGGGGGCCGTCCTCAAGAGCGGCACGTCCTGGCGCACCCTGCTGTACGCGCTCCTGTACCTGCCGTGGTCCGTGTTCTCGTTCGTCGTCTCGGTCAACTTCTGGGCGATCGGGTGGTCGCTGATGACGTATCCGCTGTGGTTCTGGCTCTTCCCTGTGTACGGCGGGCAGGACGGACTTCAGCTGTACGGCGACGAAAGCCACCACATCTACCTCGACAACCCCTTCGAGATCGCCGTCACGGCACTGGTGGGGCTGTTGTTCACCCTGGCCACGCCGTGGATCGTGCGGGCGCTGACGATGGTGGACCGGGTGCTGGTGCACGGGCTGCTCGGGCCGACCCGGCTGTCGGCGCGGGTGGTGGAACTGGAGTCGGACCGGGGGGTCGTCGTCGACACCGCCGCGGCGGACCTGCGGCGCATCGAGCGGGACCTGCACGACGGCGCGCAGGCGCGGCTGGTGGCCCTGGCCATGGATCTGGGGCTGGCGAAGGAGAAGCTCACCGAGGATCCGCAGGCGGCGGCGCGGATGGTGGACGACGCGCACGGTGAGGTGAAGACGGCGCTGCAGGAGCTGCGGGACCTGGCGCGCGGGATCCACCCGGCGGTCCTGACGGACCGGGGGCTGGACGCGGCGCTGTCGGCGGTGGCGTCGCGGTGCACCGTGCCGGTGCAGGTGGAGGTGGAACTGCCGGCGCGGCCGGCGGCGGCGATCGAGGGAATCGCGTACTTCACGGTGTCGGAGCTGCTGCAGAACATCAGCAAGCACGCGCGGGCGACGTGGGCGGCGGTGGATGTGTGGCGGGTGGAGAACCGGCTGATGCTCCAGGTCGTGGACAACGGGGTGGGCGGGGCAGACACCTCCAGTGGATCCGGGCTGGCCGGGCTCGCGGAGCGGTTGGACGCGGTGGACGGGATCCTGGTGGTGGACTCGCCGGTGGGCGGGCCTACCCGGGTGACCGCGGAGTTGCCTTGGCGGGCGGAGCCGGCGATGCGGTGAGCGTGGCGGCTCGGTGGGGTGACGGCGGGGTGTGTTTCGCCCCCGCCGCCCTTACCCGTTCCCATCCCCCAGGGGCTCCGCCCCTTCGACCCCCCAGGGGCTCCGCCCCTTCGACCCCCCAGGGGCTCCGCCCCTTCGACCCCCCAGGGGCTCCGCCCCCTGGACCCCGGACCACCGGACCGCCTGGCTGCCCCGGGCCCCCCGAACCCCGGGCCGCCACACCTCCGGACCGCCGGACCTGGACCGCCAGACCCGGGCCCCCGGCCCCCGGCCCCCGGGCGCCGCATCGCCGGGCACCCGGACCACTGGACCCGGACCCCGGACCCCGAACGACCGGACCCGAACCCCGGACCGCCACACCGCCGGGCGCCGCACCGCCGGGCACCCGGACCACTGGACCCGGACCTCGGGCCCCGACCGACCGGACCCGGACCCGAACCTCGGGCCGCCACACCCGTCGGGCGCCGCACCGCGGAACCCCGGACCGCCACACCGCCGACCCGAAACCGACCCGGCCACCACACCGCCGGGCGCCGGTCCCCCGGAACCGGACCTTGGATTTCGGCCCTCGGATTTCGGACCTCGGACCTCGGACCTCGGACGACCGTCCCCGGTCCCGACCACCGGGCCCGACCACCGGGCCGCCGGACCCGGTCCGCCGAACGGCCGAACCGCCGGGCCCACCGGATCCAGACACCGGGCCACCGGACCCCGGGTCGCCGGACAGCCAGGCCACCGGGCCCGGACCCCGTTCGGCTTCAGCGGCCTCGTCCTCAAGCGTCGGACGGGTCGGCTCGCCGGCTGGTCTGCCGGACGGCCGGCCGGAGGGCTGGTCGGCCGGCTGGACGAGCCGAGGGCTGGACGGCCGCCTGGACGAGCCCGAGTTCTGGTCGGTCGGCTGACGGCATGGACATGCTGGGCGCCCGCAGCGCGCGCCGCGGTCGGCCGGACCGGGTTCGGGAAAACCCGTCCGTTGACCGGCCACGCCCCGTGTCGGCGGCCGGAACCCGCCGTACCGTGCGCCTATTCCCGCTGAATCCCCTCGCGCGGGCCCGTCCGGGTCCGAATGCTGGAATGCTGGACTTCGTCGTCCGGGCGGGCGTGGAGTCGGGGCTGTGGGGGGCCGAGATCGTGATCGTGGAGGACAGAGTGCGCGTGGTCATCGCCGAGGATTCGGTGCTGCTCAGGGAGGGACTGACGCGGCTGCTGACCGACCGTGGGCATGACGTCGTCGCCGGGGTCGGTGACGGGGAGGCGCTGATCAAGACCATCACCGAGCTGGACGCCGAGGGTGCGCTGCCGGACGTCGTGGTCGCGGACGTACGGATGCCGCCGACGCACACCGACGAGGGGGTGCGGGCCGCCGTACAGCTGCGCAAGGCGCATCCCGGCCTCGGCGTCCTCGTGTTGTCGCAGTACGTGGAGGAGCGCTACGCCACGGAACTGCTGGCGGGTTCCAGCCACGGGGTCGGCTATCTGCTGAAGGACCGGGTAGCCGAAGTGCGTGAGTTCGTGGACGCGGTGGTGCGGGTGGCCCAGGGTGGTACGGCCCTGGATCCCGAGGTCGTCGCGCAGCTGCTCGGGCGCAGCCGCAAGCAGGACGTGCTCGCGGGACTCACCCCGAGGGAGCGTGAGGTCCTGGGGCTGATGGCCGAGGGCCGGACCAACTCCGCGATCGCCCGGCAGCTGGTCGTGAGCGACGGAGCCGTCGAGAAGCACGTCAGCAACATCTTCCTGAAGCTCGGGCTGTCTCCCAGCGACGGCGACCATCGGCGCGTCCTCGCGGTCCTCACCTACCTGAACTCATGACCGTCCGACCCCGACTCCAGGTCCGAGTCCATGTCCGACTCCAGGTCCTCCCCCATGTCTCCGTCCGAGCCTGACAAAGTCGGTGCTCGGAACCGTCTTCAGGGCGTGTCCATCATGCGAATCACCCAGGGAAGGCGACCCTTACGGTCGTAGGGTTGATCCTGGGAGGGCCTGCGGGAAGGTCCGTCCCAGACAGCCGCCTCGAGGGAGGTCCAGTTCAGTGACGCAGGTCAGTAGTCCAGCGGAGCAGGCCGACGGAACCGTCGTGGGAGAGCAGCGCAAAGCGGCAGGGGTGAAGGATGTCCGCCGCCTGGACCGGGTGATCATTCGTTTCGCGGGTGACTCGGGTGACGGTATGCAGCTCACCGGTGACCGTTTCACCTCGGAGACGGCGGCTTTCGGCAACGACCTGTCGACCTTGCCGAACTTCCCGGCCGAGATCCGGGCCCCCGCCGGCACCCTGCCCGGCGTCTCGTCCTTCCAGCTCCACTTCGCCGACCACGACATCCTCACGCCGGGCGACGCGCCGAACGTGCTGGTGGCGATGAACCCGGCGGCGCTGAAGGCGAACATCGCCGATGTGCCGCGCGGCGCGGAGATCATCGTCAACACGGACGAGTTCACCAAGCGGGCGATGCAGAAGGTCGGGTACGCCGCCTCGCCCCTTGAGGACGGCTCGCTCGACGGCTACCACCTCCATCCGGTGCCCCTGACCACGCTCACCGTCGAGGCACTCAAGGACTTCGACCTGTCGCGTAAGGAGGCCGAGCGCAGCAAGAACATGTTCGCGCTGGGTCTGTTGTCGTGGATGTACCACCGGCCGACCGAGGGCACCGAGAGATTCCTGAAGTCGAAGTTCGCCAAGAAGCCCGACATCGCGGCCGCGAACATCGCCGCTTTCCGCGCGGGCTGGAACTTCGGCGAGACGACCGAGGACTTCGCCGTCTCCTACGAGATCGCCCCCGCGACCAAGGCCTTCCCCACCGGCACCTACCGCAACATCTCCGGGAACCTGGCCCTGTCCTACGGACTGGTCGCCGCCTCCCGCCAGGCGGACCTGCCCCTCTTCCTCGGCTCCTACCCGATCACCCCGGCCTCCGACATCCTGCACGAGCTGAGCCGGCACAAGAACTTCGGCGTCCGCACCTTCCAGGCCGAGGACGAGATCGCCGGCATCGGCGCCGCCCTGGGTGCGGCCTTCGGCGGCTCCCTCGCCGTGACCACCACCTCCGGACCGGGCGTGGCCCTCAAGAGCGAGACCATCGGCCTGGCCGTCTCCCAGGAACTGCCCCTGCTCATCATCGACATCCAGCGCGGCGGACCCTCCACCGGCCTGCCCACCAAAACCGAGCAGGCGGACCTGCTGCAGGCCATGTACGGCCGCAACGGCGAAGCACCCGTCCCCATCGTCGCCCCCCGCACTCCGGCCGACTGCTTCGACGCCGCCCTGGAAGCAGCCCGCATCGCGCTGGCCTACCGCACCCCCGTCTTTCTCCTCTCCGACGGCTACCTCGCCAACGGCTCCGAACCCTGGCGCATCCCCGACCTCGACGAACTCCCCGACCTGCGCGTGCAGTTCGCCCAAGGCCCCAACCACACCCTGGACGACGGCACCGAAGTCTTCTGGCCCTACAAACGCGACCCGCAGACCTTGGCGCGTCCGTGGGCGATTCCCGGCACGCCGGGCCTGGAGCACCGCATCGGCGGCATCGAGAAGCAGGACGGCACCGGCAACATCTCCTACGACCCCGCCAACCACGAGTTCATGGTCCGCACCCGCCAGGCCAAGATCGACGGGATCGACGTCCCCGACATCGAGGTCGACGACCCGCACGGCGCCCGCACCCTGGTACTCGGCTGGGGCTCCACCTACGGACCGATCACGGCAGCGGTACGGCGGCTGCGCACCGCCGGCGAGTCCATCGCGCAGGCCCACCTGCGCCACCTCAACCCCTTCCCCTCCAACCTCGGCACCGTCCTGCAGGGCTACGACACGGTGGTGATCCCCGAGATGAACCTCGGTCAGCTCGCCACCCTCGTCCGGGCGAGGTACCTCGTCGACGCCCGCTCCTACAACCAGGTCAACGGCATGCCGTTCAAGGCAGAACAGCTCGCCAAGGCTCTGAAGGAGGCCATCGATGGCTGAGACGTCCACGGAAGGCACGGGCACGGTCGAGGCGCTCTCGCTCGTTCCCAAGGCCGAGGCCCGCCAGTCCATGAAGGACTTCAAGTCCGATCAGGAAGTGCGCTGGTGCCCCGGCTGCGGTGACTACGCGATCCTCGCCGCGGTCCAGGGCTTCATGCCGGAGCTGGGCCTGGCCAAGGAGAACATCGTCTTCGTCTCCGGAATCGGCTGCTCCTCCCGCTTCCCGTACTACATGAACACCTACGGCATGCACTCCATCCACGGCCGGGCCCCCGCCATCGCCACGGGCCTGGCGGCCTCCCGGCGCGACCTGAGCGTATGGGTCGTCACCGGCGACGGGGACGCGCTGTCGATCGGCGGCAACCACCTGATCCACGCCCTGCGCCGCAACGTCAACCTCAAGATCCTGCTCTTCAACAACCGGATCTACGGCCTCACCAAGGGCCAGTACTCCCCCACCTCCGAGGTCGGCAAGATCACCAAGTCGACGCCGATGGGCTCCCTGGACGCCCCGTTCAACCCGGTCTCCCTGGCGATCGGCGCCGAAGCCTCCTTCGTCGCCCGCACCATCGACTCGGACCGCAAACACCTCACCGAGGTCCTGCGCCAGGCCGCCGCCCACCCCGGCACCGCCCTCATCGAGATCTACCAGAACTGCAACATCTTCAACGACGGCGCCTTCGAGGCGCTGAAGGACAAGCAGCAGGCCCAGGAGGCGGTGATCCGCCTGGAACACGGGCAGCCCATCCGCTTCGGCACCGACGGCACACGCGGCGTCGTACGCGACCCGGCCAGCGGCGACCTCAAGGTGATCACCGTGACCCCCGACAACGAAGCGGACGTCCTGATCCACGACGCCCACGCCGCGTCCCCCACGACCGCCTTCGCACTGTCCCGGCTGGCCGACCCGGACACCCTCCACCACACCCCCATCGGCGTCCTCCGCTCCGTGGACCGCCCCGTGTACGACACCCAGATGGCCGACCAGCTCGACACGGCCATCGAGCAGAACGGCAAGGGCGACCTGGGGGCGCTGCTGGCGGGCGGGGACACCTGGACGGTCGTGGGCTGACGGGTCACTTTCCCGCCCTCCGGGGCCTGGGTGTCGTAAGACGCCCAGGCCCTTGATTGTCACGCCTCTAGCCGTCGCTGAGCTCGGAAGATGCCGGGACGCAGGTGTCGCCTGTCGCCGTTGCGTCGCGCGGCGAGGCGAACGGACCTGGCCTCGGGGTGTTCGTCGCCGCTTCGACGCGAACCGACCTGTCACCTTTCAGGGATGTCCTTCTTGGCGTGAACGAAGGTCTCACGGCTGACCACGACGATGCGTTCATGGGGGCCCCGGACGACGCCGGGAGGCAAGCGGGATTCAAGCGTGGCCGTGGCTTCGGCACCGATGACAGCGAAGTCACCATCGTCCAGGAGAAACAGGTCGGGACAGGATTCGCCGGTCACGCTGCCCCGCTGGCGCGGTGAACTGCCAAGACGACGGACGATTCTGGAGGAAGCGAGATCATTACGCACCGTCAGATACTGGCTTCCACGACACAGCGTCAGTCATACAAACACGCCGACTATCACCCGATCGACGTAACCCCACGGTGCACAGTTGACTGCCGATCAGTCGATCGGGGCATCGGGTGCCCCGCCCACGACCCACCACTCGTCCGGATCTTCCGCCAGTTCGTCCACGAGGACATCGACCGAGGCACCGACGCGACTCTCCCAGGAATCCTCCGGCAGGCTCAGCCGATGCTCGGCGGTGCGCTCCCAGTAGGCGGTGAAGACCTCGTTGCGGGCCAACATCCTCAGGTGGCCGTGCAGTTCGTCCCAGCTCATGGTGCCGACCCGGTAACCGAGGAGGATCGTCTGGTAGACGCGGTTGACGAAGAGCATCTGCCGGCGCTCATGGTCGGAGATGCCGACGAGGGTACTCAGCGCGACACCGAGTGAGGGATCGTCGATGGAGCGGTCCCACTGATCCGTGATCAGACGGTGGTACTGGATCAGGTTCGACTTGCGCAGTTCGTCGGTCAGGTCGGCGAGCTGTCGGCCGAGTTCGGGCGAGAGCTTCCCTCTGCCTCGAAGGTGGCCCCCGCGCGCGAAGGGAGCCCGCATCCTGCCCAGCCCCGCCACCACGGCGAAGCCGATCCTCCACGCGGCCAAATTCTGTGTGCCCATGTCAAGGCGTCCCCCTGGATCCGGTCACCGTGCGCCGATCGGTGGCATCGAGGCCGGTGCACAGTGGGCGTGGCACTCCGCTACCAGCGTGCCCTGCGGCTCAAGTCGGCGTGGGAGGCGGAGGGAGGGCGCATTGGAGGACGTGAGGCTCACATCGACCGGCGCCCTGCCATACGTGTGCCCCGCGGGCGCCGTCCGCATTCGTTCGTTCGGCCGGCGCCGGACGCATCAGCCCTGATCAGAGGCGTTCCTGCGCGCGTCGTACACCTCCCGCGCCTTCAGCACCTCCGTCATCCGCTCCTCGGTCCACATCGCCAGCCCCCGCACCTGCTCTGCCGCCTCGCGGCCGAGGCCAGTGAGGGAGTAGTCGACTCTCGGGGGGATGACCGGCTTGGCGTCGCGGTGGACGAGGCCGTCGCGTTCCAGCGTCTGGAGGGTCTGGGTGAGCATCTTCTCGCTGACGCGGCCGATGGCCCGGCGCAGTTCGCTGAAGCGGTGGGGGCGGTCGAGGAGTGCGATCAGGACCAGCACGCCCCAGCGGCTGGTGACGTGTTCCAGGATCAGGCGGTGCGGGCACATCGCCTCGCCGGCCACCAGAGGTGCGCTCGTCACCAGAGGCGCACTCGCCGGCAGAGGTGCGCTCGCCGGCAGAGGTGCGCTTACCGCCTCGTCACTTACTGTCATGCCCGTACCTTACTTCAAGGTGGGTACTTTCGCAGAGTTAGCGCACCCCCTATGGTTAGTGGCGGAACCGCACCCCACAAGGAGATCCAGATCATGAGCATCGTTGTCACCGGAGCCACCGGAAACCTTGGCCGCCACGTCGTGGAGCAGTTGCTGGAGAAGGTTCCGGCCGAGCAGATCACCGCCGTCGTCCGCAGCGCGGACAAGGCCGCCGACTTCGCGGCCCGCGGGGTGAAGATCGCGCTCGCCGACTACAACGACCCCGCCTCCTTCGACAGTCTGTTCTCCGCCGGCGACAAGGTGCTGCTGATCTCCGGCAACGAGTTCGACAAGGGCCGGGTCGGCCAGCACAAGGTCGTCCTCGACGCCGCCAAGCAGGCCGGGGTGGCACTGCTCGCCTACACCAGCGCCCCCGGCCCCCTGAGCGCCGCGCTGGCCGACGACCACCGGGGCACCGAGGAGGCCGTGATCGCCTCCGGCGTGCCGTACACGCTGCTGCGCAACGGCTGGTACCACGAGAACTACACCGAGCAGCTCGCCCCGGTGCTGGAGCACAACGCCGTCGTGGCCGCCGCCGGCGAGGGCCGGGTCTCCTCCGCCTCGCGCGCCGACTACGCGGCCGCCGCGGTCGCCGTACTGACCGGCGAGGGGCACGAGAACAAGACGTACGAGCTGGGCGGCGACGAGGCGTGGAGCTTCGCCGAGTACGCGGCCGAGCTGAGCCGGCAGACCGGCAAGGAGATCGCCTACTCCCCCGTCTCCACCGACGCCCTCGTCGGCATCCTGACCGGTGCCGGGCTGCCGGGGCCGTTCGCCGAGACCCTGGCCGGCGTGGACGCGTCGATCGCGAAGGGCGAGCTGGTCGTCTCCAGCGGCGACCTGTCCCGCCTGGCCGGGCGCCCGACCACCCCGCTCGCCGAGGCGATCGCCACCGCGCTCAAGGGCTGACCCGAACCGGCGCAGACGTACCGGCACAGACGAACCGGCACAGACGTACCGCACCCCGCCTGTCATGACCGTATGCCGATACGGGCATGACAGGCGGGGGTGCACGGCGTTACCTTCTTGCAGGCGAGCAGTACGTGAGAAGGAGGGACCCGTGCGCGGGAAGCCGAGGGGCGAGCGGCACATAGGACTGCTGAACGGCTTCGCCGCTTACGGGATGTGGGGGCTGGTTCCCCTTTTCTGGCCGCTGCTGAAGCCCGCCGGAGCCGTCGAGATCCTCGCCCACCGGATGGTGTGGTCCCTGCTCTTCGTGGCCGTCGCGCTCGTCGTCATCCGGCGCTGGGCCTGGGCCGGTGAGCTGCTGCGCCAGCCACGCAGGCTGGCGCTGATCACCGTGGCCGCGGCCGTCATCACCGTGAACTGGGGCGTCTACATCTGGGCCGTGAACTCCGGTCACGTCGTCGAGGCCTCGCTCGGCTACTTCATCAACCCCCTGGTCACCATCGCCATGGGCGTCCTGCTCCTGAAGGAGCGGCTGCGGCCCGTGCAGTGGACGGCGGTCGGCGTCTGTCTCGCCGCCGTCCTGGTGCTCACCGTGGGCTACGGCCGACCGCCGTGGATCTCCCTCACCCTCGCCTTCTCCTTCGCCACGTACGGCCTGGTGAAGAAGAAGGTCAATCTCAGCGGCGTCGAGTCGCTGGCCGCGGAGACCGCGATCCAGTTCCTGCCCGCGCTCGGCTATCTGCTGTGGCTGGGCGGACAGGGAGATGCCACCTTCACCACCGAGGGCGCCGGCCACGCCGCCCTCCTCGCCGCGACCGGCATCGTCACCGCACTCCCCCTCGTCTGCTTCGGCGCGGCCGCGATCCGCGTGCCCCTGTCGACGCTGGGGCTGCTGCAGTACCTGGCTCCGGTCTTCCAGTTCCTGCTCGGCATCCTCTACTTCCACGAGGCCATGCCGCCCGAGCGCTGGGCCGGGTTCGCGCTGGTCTGGCTGGCGCTGACGCTGCTCACCTGGGACGCCCTGCGAGGCGCCCGCCGCTCCGCCCGCACGCTCAGGGCCGAGATGAACAAGCCCAGCGCCACCATCCCGACGGGCACGGTGAGTGCCACCCGGAAGGCCGAGAGCGTCGCCTCGGGCCCCGACCCGGTGGACGCCAAGCCGTAGACGGCCGTCACCGCCGAGATCCCGATCGCCGAGCCGAACTGCGTGGCGGTGTGCAGCAGCCCGCTCGCCAGCCCCTGTTCGGACGCGTCGACCCCGTCCGTCGCCGCAATCGCCAGCGGCCCGTACGCCAACGCGAAGGCCGTGCCCGCGATGATCAGCGTCGGGAACATCGCGGCGTACGACCAGTCCATGCCGACCGGCAGGAACAGCCCGTAGGCGACGACCGCCAGCACGAAGCCGCCGACGATCACCCGGGCGTTGCCGAACCGGGCGACCAGCTTCGGGGTGAGGGTCGGGGCCAGCACCGCGTCGCATCCCATGACCACCAGGGCGATCGCCGTCTGGAGCGAGGACCAGCCGCGCAGTTCCTGCAAGTACAGCGTCACCACGAACTGGAAGCCGAAGAAGGCCCCGACGAACAGCAGCGCGCCCAGGTCCGCGCGCACCACCGAGCCCGTCCGCAGGATGCCGAGCCGGACCAGCGGGTCGGCCGCGCGCCGCTCGGCGGCGACGAAGACACCGGCCAGGAGCAGCGCCCCGAGGGCCGCCGCCACGGTCGACCGCCAGCCGTCCACACCGTGTTCCAGGCGTACGACGGTGTATGCGGCCAGCAGCATGGCGCCGGCGGCGGTGATCGCGCCCGGGAGGTCGAAGCCGCGGCGCTTGCCGAGAGGGGCGTCCTGCGCCGGAACCAGCCGTACGGCCGCGATCAGCAGCGCGCCCGCCAGCAGCACCGGCGCGAAGAACACCCACCGCCAGCCGAGTTGGGTGAGCAGCCCGCCGACGACGAGGCCCAGGGAGAAGCCGCCGGCCGCGGTGCCGGCGAACACCAGCAGCGCCTTGTCGCGCCGCGGGCCCTCCTCGTACGACGTGGTGATCAGGGACATGGCGGCCGGCGTCATGAACGCGGCCGACACTCCGGTCACGAACCGGGCGACGACCAGCATCCAGCCCTCGGTGGCGAAGCCGCCGAGTCCCGAGAAGAGCAGGAAGACGGTCAGCCAGGTCAGGAACATCCGGCGGCGGCCGAGCAGGTCCGCCGCCCGGCCGCCGAGCAGGGTGAAACCGGCGTACCCGAGGACGTAAGCGCTCATCACCCAGGCCGCGGTGCCGGTCGTCAGGCCGAGGTCGGATCTGATCGACGGGATCGCGACCGCCATCATCGCGACGTCGATGCCCTCCAGGAAGATCGTTCCGCAGAGGACGAGTAACAGCGCCCACGCGCGCGTGCCCATGGCAGTACTCCACATGTAGGGATGGTTACGGGAGTGAGGGTCGGTTCCCTCTTGTAACCGACTTCAGCCTGCGGCAGCATCGACAGACATGGAAGAAGGCACTTCGAAGTCACCGAGTAACTGCGCGGGCACCGTGGACTACGGGGAGGCCGATCCCTTCCAGTGGGACACCCGGGAGGACTGCCAGGTACGGCAGATCCTCGACCGGGTGGCCGACAAATGGTCGCTCCTGGTCATCGCGCTGCTGGAGAACCGGCGGCTCAGGTTCACCGAGCTGCGCCGGGAGATCGACGGGATCAGCCAGCGGATGCTGACCGTGACGCTGCGCTCGCTGGAGCGGGACGGGCTGGTCAAGCGGACGGTGCATCCGGTGGTGCCACCGCGCGTCGACTACGAGTTGACCCCTCTGGGCGGGACCCTGCACGCCACGATCCAGTCCCTGGTGAAGTGGACCGAGGCACACCAGGAGGAGATCGCGGTGGCGCGGGCCGCGTACGACGTGCGGGAAACGGAGGCCGCTTCCCTTCGATGACGCGGCGGGCGGGCCGGAACGGCTCGTTGTCGGACCCGGCCGCTATAACTGGTGGGCATGACGCAGACACCCTCCCCCATGCACTGGAAGCTCGTCATCGACGCCGCCGATCCGCAGGCGCAGGCCGACTTCTGGGCGGCCGCGCTGCACTACCAGGCCGAGGACAACAACGCGCTCATCCAGCGGTTGCTGGAGATCGGCGCCTTGCCGCGCGAGGCCACCGTCGAGTACCACGGCCGCCTCGCCTTCCGGGACCTGGTCGCCGTACGGCACCCGGACGACCCGTACGAGGAGGACAGCGGGACCGGGCTCGGGCGGCGGCTGCTGTTCCAGCGGGTGCCGGAGGCGAAGACGGTCAAGAACCGGATCCATCTCGACCTGCATCCCGGCCAGGGGCGGCGCGCGGCGGAGGTCGAGCGGCTGACGGGGCTCGGGGCGAGTGTGCTGCGGGAGGTGAAGGAGCCGGGGGGCGATTGGGTGGTGATGGCGGATCCGGAGGGCAACGAGTTCTGCGTGCAATGAGCGGCTGTCTCTGAGCGGCCGCTTCGCGCAGCTGCGTTGACCAGCTGCGCTCAGCGGCGGTGTCTCCGCACCGGCGTCTCTCCACACCGGCGTCTCTCCACACCGGCGTCTCTGTGCACCGGCGTCTCTCTACACCGGCATCGCTGTACTGGCGCTCCGCTATACGAACAGCACTGACCGGATTGCGCTCTTGACGGAGCGTCAGACTCAGCTTCACCATCGGGCACCCCATTCGCTGTGGAATCCCTGTGATTCCCAAGGAATTCGGAGCCCCCCACATGAAGCTCTCGGTTCCCGGACGCGTCACGGCCACCGCCGTCGTCGCGGCCGTCTCCCTCCTGGCCGGCGGATCCATAGCCGGCGCGGCCCCCGCGTCCGAGCCCGCGGTGGCCGCCGCCCCCGACATCCCCGTGGCCAACGTCAAGGCGCACCTGACGCAGTTGCAGTCCATCGCCACCGCCAACGGCGGCAACCGGGCGCACGGCCGCGCCGGTTACAAGGCCTCGCTCGACCATGTGAAGGCCAAGCTCGACGCCGCCGGATACACCACGGCCATCCAGCAGTTCACCGCCTCCGGCCGCGTCGGCTACAACCTGATCGCCGACTGGCCCGGCGGCGACGCCAACCAGGTCCTGATGGCCGGCTCGCACCTCGACAGCGTCTCGTCCGGCGCGGGCATCAACGACAACGGGTCCGGCTCGGCGGCCGTGCTGGAGACCGCGCTCGCGGTGGCACGGGCGGACTACCGGCCCACCAAGCATCTGCGGTTCGCGTGGTGGGGCGCGGAGGAGCTGGGCCTGGTCGGCTCCCGCTACTACGTCAACAACCTCTCCACCGCCAACCGCGCCCGGATCAGCGGCTATCTGAACTTCGACATGATCGGCTCGCCGAACCCCGGCTACTTCGTCTACGACGACGATCCGGCCATCGAGAAGACCTTCAAGGACTACTTCGCCGGGCTCGGCGTCCCGACGGAGATCGAGACCGAGGGCGACGGCCGCTCCGACCACGCGCCCTTCAAGAGCGCGGGCGTCCCGGTCGGGGGCCTGTTCACCGGCGCGAGCAACACCAAGTCGGCGGCGCAGGCGGCGAAGTGGGGCGGTACGGCGGGGCAGGCGTTCGACCGCTGCTACCACTCGTCCTGCGACACGACCGCCAACATCAACGACACGGCCCTGAACCGGAACAGCGACGCGCTCGCGTACGCGGTGTGGGAGCTGTCGGCGTAGGGCCCGGCGCCTCGGGGCGCCTCAACGGGCGTTCTCGGCACGCTCGGTGAGACGGCCCATGCGGGCCCGGGCCTTGTCCAACTGCTCGATGTCGTCGGCCGCTGGACCGTCCTCGGCCGTCAGCTCGGCCCACAGGCCGATCAGCGCGTGTCCCAGCTCCAGGCCCACCAGGGGATCGCGTACGGCACGCCAGGCGGTGAACGCGCTCTGGACGTTGCCGTACGCGGCCTCCGCGTCCCGCGTGTGGTGGCGGACGTGGGCGAGATCGAGGGACAGCTGGAAGGAACGGACCGGGTCGCCCGCCAAGTAGGCGATGTAGGCGGCCAGTTCGCGCAGGCGCAGCACCTCGGGGTGCTCCGGCCCCAGCGTCCCCGACGCCTCGGCCAGCGTCCGGTCCGCCAGCTCCACCGCCGTGTCGGTCCGCCCCGACTTCACGGCCTCGTTGATCCGCGCCAACGGCTCGGCGAGCAGCGGGGGCGAGGTGCCGTCGCCGGGGGCGGTGATCGGATCGTCCCCGAGCACGGCTTCGGCGACGGCGTCGAAGCCGCGGGGCGGGGTGGGCTTGGGGTCGGGTTCGGGTTCACGACCGAGGTCGGGGAGCAAGGGGGTGACGGACGGGGAAGGCCGTACGGGAGGGGCGGAGGGGGGAGGTTCCACGGGGCTCACGGTGTCCGGCCTCGCGTCCATCACCGGTGGCGGCCCGAACTCGCCGGTGGGCGGGACGACCGTGCCCGGGGCGTGACCGGTGGGCGGATCCGGGAGTGCGCGGAGGGGGAAGGTGGGCGGGGAGTGGCCGGCGGGTGGGGAGTACCCGGTCGACGGCGGTGCAACGGCGGGCGACGACCCTTCGGCGGGATGCAACTCATCGGCCGCATACGCCTCTCCGGCAGCGAAGGACGACCCACTGGCCGAGGAAGACTCCCCGGCCGGATACGACTCGTCGGCCGGATACGACCCACCGGCCGAGGGCGCCCCCTCAGCCGGGGTGGATCCACCGGCATGGGGCAGCTCCCCGGTCGGAGACGTTCCACCGGCGTGGGGCGCCTCCCCGGCCGCCGGCGGAAACGCGGTGGCCGTGCCTACTCGCGGCTCAGGCTCGGCAGCCGCGCCCGGAGGAAAGCCAGGGCCCGCCGCGTCGCCCGGCTCCGCCTCCGGAACCGCCCGCATCCGGAACGTGGGGACCGCGTCCCGCACGGGCTCGTCGACCGGCCGTAGAAGGTGGGTGGGCAGATCATGCCGGGGCTGCTGCCCCTCCGCAGGCACCCCGGGCCGGCCCGAGTCCCCCGCCCCCGATGCCGGAGTCCCCGTGCCCGTCCCCGTCCCTCTGGAGTCGACCCCCGCGGCAGATCCCCGCTCCACCGGCGGAGCCAGCGGCGTCGGGTCCTCGGTGAAGCGGCTCGCGCCGTCCGGGTCGACCTGGAGGGGGACGACGTAGCCGATGCGCTCGTCGCGGATCGTGGCGAGGACGGCGTGGCCGGTGTCGGCGGCGAGGTGGTGGAGGTGGGTGAGGACGGCCTGCTGGACCTCCTCGCCGGGGGCCGCGACGATCCGTATGGCACCGATCCACGCCGCGCCCGCGCCCGGGCCGGACGCCGGGACGTGGACGTCGATCGGTGCCGCCGCCGGGGCGGCCGGGGACACGGCGCGCTGCTGGTCCCGCTTCTTGTCGCGGCTGAGTCGAGCCATCGGTTCCCTCACTCGGATGCGTCGGGGAGTCGCCGGGCGACGCGTTCGGATTCCATGGTGCTCCCTCCCGCCGCCGGTCTTCCGCACCCTCAGCGCAAGATCCGGTGGTACACGTACTGTCGAGTCTCTCCGCTCGCTCACGGTTCTCACGTCACCGCGACGTCACAGACTCGTTCCAGGAACTCATGCCTCGTCAGGACACGTTCAGGATGCCGTGCGTGTCGCCGGGTAGCAGGGGGGTGTCGGGGTTGACGAGGGAGGTCGCGGGCATGCGGACGGACGCGGGGACGGGAGTGCGGACGGAGAAGCGGCAAGGGCCCGAGATCTGGCTCCGCGGGCCGGTGGCCGCACGGCGGGACGGGCCGCCGGAGCCCGCCCACGCCTGCGCCACGCCCCCGCGCCACGCCTGCTCCTTCGTCGGAGTGCACGGCGGGGCGGGCACCTCCACGCTCGCCATCGTCTACGGCGGCCACGACTGCGGACGCGACTGGCCGGGCCCCGCCGACCCGAGGTCGGTCCTGCTCGTCGCCCGGACGCACGCGGCCGGACTGAGCGCCGCCCTGCGCACCGTGGACCTCTTCCGGCGCGGCGGGACTCCGCCCGGTCTCGGCCTCGACGCCGTCGTCCTGGTCGCCGACGCGCCCGGCCGGCTGCCGCGCCCCCTCGCCCAGCGGATCAAGGTGATCGAGTCGGCGATCGACGTACACCGCGTGCCCTGGGTGTCCGACTGGCGTCTTGGCGATCTGAGCGGGGCCGTGCCGCGCGGGACCGAGGCACTGGCCCGCCTCACGGGGGCGGCGGACCGGTCCCGCTGACGGGTGGACGGAGTGCGGTGCCGACAATCGCCGTATGACAGCCGCCAATCGCCGTACGACAGGCGCCGGGTCCGCGAGCCGTTCCTTCCCCTCCGACTTCGCCGCGCTCTCCGCCGAGGAGACCGCGGTCGCCGTACGGTCGCGTGCGCTGCGGGCGGTCGACGTGGTCGCGGCGGCCCTGGAGCGCATCGGTCGGCTGGACCCGGAGTTGTGCGCGTTCGTCGAGGTGTGGGGCGAGGAGGCGTTGCTGCGGGCGGAGGAGGTGGACGGGCGGGTCTCGGCGGGTGAGAGGCTGCCGTTGGCCGGGGTGCCGATCGGGGTGAAGGGCCAAGGCGGGCTGCGTACGGCGGCTCCGCTACTGGCGGCCGGGTGTGTGGCGGTGGGTGCCACGGCCGTACCGGGTCCCGGAACTCCCTGGCAGACCTGGGGACTTGGCGCCCATGGCCGTACGGTCAATCCCTGGCGGCCCGACCGTACGCCGGGTGGCTCCTCGGCCGGATCGGCCGCCGCGGTGGCGGCCGGGCTGGTGCCGCTCGCGACCGGGAGCGACGGGGCGGGGTCGGTGCGGATCCCGGCGGCGTGGTGCGGTGTGCTGGGGCTGAAGGTCACGAACGGACGGCTGCCGACGGCCGACCGTACGGGGCTCACGGCGCCCGGTGTGCTGACCCGGTGCGCCTCGGACGCGGCGGCGTACTGGCGGGTGGTCGCGGGAGACGCTCCGGCTGCGGGCGGCCGAGCGACTCCCACCGCCGTCTGGTCCGCGGACCTCGGCTTCGCCGTCCCCGACCCGGACATCGCGGCGGTCGCCCACGCCGCGGCCGTACGCCTCACGGAAACCGGCACCCTACGGCTCGTCCGACCGTCCGCGCCCTTCCGCCTCGAAGACCCGGCTCCGGCCTGGCTCGCCCTCCGGTCCCCCGGCACGGACCCCGCCTCCGCGCAGCGCATCCGTGCGGAGAACGATCGCCGTCTGGCCGCCCTGTTCCTGGACGCGGAGTTGCTGCTGACCCCGACGACGCCCAACCCGCCGCACGGCCACGAAGGCCCCGGCGACCGCTACTCGACCGCCCTGACCTGGGCGTTCAACCTGAGCGGGCACCCGGCGGTCAGCATCCCGGCGGGCTTCGGCGACGACGGGTGCCCGATCGGGCTCCAGATCGTGGCACCGCACGGGCGGGAAGACCTGCTGCTCCGGACGGCCGACCACATTGCCCGACCACTTCGCCCGTCCACATCCCCCTACTGATTGCGTGTGCATATAATGCAGGCGCATGATGTTGTCGCACGCCGACCACTGGGGGATCCCATGACCCGCCGCTTCCTGTTCGTCCTGGGCAGCAGCCGCACCGAGAGCAACACGGAGATGCTGGCCCGCAGGGCCGCCGAGCAACTCCCCACCGACGCCGAACAGCAGTGGATCAGCCTCGCCGGGCATCCGCTGCCCGACTTCGTGGACCTGCGCCACGACAGCGACCACACCCGCCCGACGGAGGGCAACGCCGCACTGCTGCTCGACGCGACCCTCGCGGCGACGGACATCGTGATCGCGTCCCCGCTGTACTGGTACGCGGTCTCCGCCCCCGTCAAGCACTACCTGGACCACTGGGCGGGCTGGCTGCGCACCCCGGGCGTGGACTTCAAGGCCACGCTGGCCGGGCGCACGCTGTGGGGCGTCACCGCGCTCGCGCACGAGGAGGGGGAGGTCGCCGACCCGCTGGTCGGCACGCTCAACAACTCGGCCGCGTACCTGGGGATGCGCTTCGGCGGGGTGCTGCTCGGCAACGGCAGCAAGCCCGGTGACGTACTCAAGGACACCGAGGCGCTGACCCGCGCCAAGACGTTCTTCGCGAGGGAGGCGCCGCTCGCGCGCTTCCCGTACGAGACCGCGTAAGGGCCCGGGCCACGAGGCGGAGAGACGGCTACGAGCCGATGTCCTTCGTCGTGAACCGCGCCCACGCCGCCGAACCGAACACCGCCGCGTACAGGGCCTGCAGGCCGAGGTTCTTCACCAGGTCGTCCCAGTAGACGGGCTCGCGCATGAGGTCGGCGAAGGACAGCCAGTAGTGGGAGAAGAAGTACGGCTGGATCGCGTGCAGTTGGGGGATCTGGTCCAGGATCTGGATGGTGATCAGCAGGCCGACCGTGGTCGCCATCGCCGCGATGCCGCTGCTGGTGAGGGTCGACACGAACAGGCCCAGGGCCGCCATGCCCACCAGGGACGCGGCGACGGCCAGGGCCATCAGCAGGGCCCTGCCCAGACCCTCGGCGAAGCTGATCTGCGTGCCGGAGATGGTCGTCAGGTCACCCAAGGGGAAGAGCAGCGCCCCGACCGTCAGGGCCGAGACCGCGACCACCAGGGTGGCGAGCAGACAGAAGGCCAGCACGGTCGCGTACTTGGTGAGCAGCAGGCGGGTGCGGCCGGCGGGGGCGACCAGGAGGTAGCGGAGGGTGCCCGTGCCCGCCTCGCCGGCGATCGAGTCACCGGCGATGACGCCGATGGCCATCGGCAGGAAGAACGGGAGCGTCGCGGCGAGCGCGGTGAAGACCAGGAACAGACCGTTGTTGGTGATCTGCGAGATGAACGCCGGGCCCCCGCCGCCGCCTCCGCCGCCGGGCCCCGATCCGTCCCCGGTCTCGATCTTCACGGCGACCCCGACCAGGACCGGCACGGCCGCCAGCACGCCCAGCAGGGCGAGGGTGCGCCAGCGCCGGAAGGTGGTCCACAGCTCGTTGCGGAGGAACCCGAAGGTCCACAGCACACTCGGCGTACGTACCGCTTCAGCCTGCGACATCGAAGCCCTCTCCGGTCAGCGCCACGAACGCGTCCTCCAGTGAGGCCCGTTCGACGCCGAAGCCGCGGACGCGGACGCCCGCCGTCACCAACGCGGCGTTCACGTCGGCCAGGTCGCGGTCCTGGGGCGGCTCGGCGCTCACCCGGTCGTCGACGATGACCACGTCGGCCGCGCCCTGCTCCTTCAGGGTCCGGGCCGCGTCCGCCGGGTCGGGGGTCGTCACGACCAGCCGGCCGCGCGTGCCCGCCGCCAGGTCGGCCACCGGGCCCTGGGTGATCAGGCGGCCCTGGGCCATCACCGCCGCGTGCGTGCAGACCTGCTCGATCTCGTCGAGGAGGTGGGAGGAGAGGAAGACCGTCGTGCCGTCCGAGGCCAGCTCCCGGATCAGGGAACGGATCTCGCGCATGCCCTGCGGGTCGAGCCCGTTGGTCGGCTCGTCCAGGACGAGGAGCCTGCGCGGCTGGAGCAGTGCGGCGGCGAGGCCCAGCCGCTGCTTCATGCCGAGCGAGTACGCCTTCGCCTTCTTGCCGGCCGCCGCCGCGAGGCCGACCCGGTCCAGCGCCGCCGCGACGCGGGTGCGCCGGGTGCGCGGGTCGGCGGTCGGGTCGGCGGCGTCGTAGCGCAGCAGGTTGTCGCGGCCGGAGAGGAAGCCGTACAGGGCGGGGCCCTCGATGAGCGCGCCCACGTGCGGGAGCACCGCGCGCGTCGCGCGCGGCATGGGCCGGCCCAGCACGTGGGCCGAGCCGGAGGTGGGCTCGATGAGGCCCATCAGCATGCGGATGGTGGTGGTCTTGCCGGAGCCGTTCGGACCGAGGAAGCCGAAGACGCTGCCCGCCGGGACGGTCAGATCGAGACCGTCGACGGCGAGTTGCCCTCCTCGGTAGCGCTTGGTGAGCGCGCGGGTGACGATCACGCCGTCACCCGCGCGCCGCTGCTCCGGTTCCGGCTCCGGCTCCGGCTCCGAGGCCGGCGTTTCGCTCATGGCTGCCTTACTACCCGGCGTTGGCGGCCTTCACCAGGGCGTCCTTGGTGACCGCACCGACGTAGACCTTGCCGTCGTCGGTGATCAGCGCGTTGACCAGGCGGGTCGAGAAGACCGTGCCCGAGCCGAACTTGCCGGTCACCTTGTCGCCGAGCGAGCCGAGGAAGCCGCCGAGGTCGCCGCCGGCGTCGGCGCCGGAGGGCATGCCCTCGCCGCCGCTGTCGAAGGTGGCGACGGAGTTCCAGCCCTCGCCGATGACCTTGAGGCCGTCGAGGCCCTTGCCGAGGTCCTTGTCCAGGTCCTTGCCGAGGTCCTCCTCGGACTTCCGGGTCGCCTTGTCGTGCGTGCCGTGCCCGCCGCCCTCGATGGCATCGCCCTCGGTGACCTTCGCGCCCTTGGGCGGCGTGAAGTCGAACGTGGACGCGGCCGGCTTGGCGAAGCTGACCTGGGTGAAGCCGGCGTCGATGACGGCGGCGCCGCCGCTCGCCGGGGTCAGCGTGAACTTGAGCGGCAGCCCGGTCTTCGCGTCCACGGCCACGGTGATCTGGCCGACCGTGGACCCGGAGCCCTTGGGCTTGACCACGAGCCGGTAGGCGTCGCGGCCCGCGACCTGCGCGGTGCCGTCGACGGTCACGGAGGTGGTGTCGTCGACCGCCTTCAGGGCCTCCTCGGTGAGGTCCTTGGGCGTGGCGGGGACGTCCTTCTCCTTCTCGGCCGCCGCGCTGTCGGACGCGGTGGCGTGGTAGACCTCGTTGGACTTGCTGTCGTAGCCCCAGACGTCCTTGCCGTCGTGGATCACGCTGTACTCGGAGCCGCTCTCCAGCAGAGACAGCTTCTGCCGGTCGGGGCCGTCGGCCGCGACCCGCAGGGTGTGCGTGCCGGACGCGAGCTCGGTGAGCTTGGTGGACGGGTCGGCGGAGGAACCGCCGTCGTCCGAGCCCATGGCGCCGGAGGTCAGGCTGCTCTCCAGACCGCCGAGGTCGGGCAGCCCGAGATCCGTGCTGATCTTCACCGTGCCGGACAGCTGCTGCACGTCCGAAGCGGCGATCTTCTCTATGAGTGCCTGTGCGCTGATCTTCGGCAGGTCGGGGTCGCCGGAGTCGGCGAGCGCCGGGACGAGCCCGATGGTCGCCGCCGCCACCCCCACCACCGCGACCGGGACGACGTACCGTGCGGCCTTGCGGCGCCCCGCGGGCCGGTCGTCGGCCTCCGCGGCGGTCGTGCTGTCGTCGGTTTCGTACGGTGCCATGTGTGCCTTACCTCCGTCGTCGGCGGCGGCTGCCCAACTCCCCTATGTCCACCCCGTAGCCGCCATTCTCACCCGAATCGGTGAGGAGTGGTGTTTTCCCTGGTGTCCATCTGACCAAATCGGCCGGGAGGAAGCGTCAGACCCCGGACTCAACTCCGCGTACACCTGCGGTATGACACACGGAGGCGGCGCCTCCCCCGACCCGTAGGGGTTGGAGCTGCTGCCGTTGGAGTGCGTTCAAAGGTGTTCTGGTACGCGGGAGTGAGTGTGGGTGGTCTGTGTCGTGTGTTGTGCCTCGGCCGTGTGGTCGCTTCCAGCAGGGAACTGATGTTCTTTCATCGAATACGTGACCTTCCTGGGGGGTGCTCGTTTGCCATGGCGACAGGGTTCTTCGGGTGGGGCCGGGCGGGGGTGTGACGGGGTGGGTGAGCTGAGGAGCATCGCGTCGCCGTTCGTCGCGTCCGGCCCAGGTGGTGTGGCTGTGCGGACCCGTCTCAAGCACCTGACGCCCGGCGATGAGAAGGTGCTGCGTCTGGTGGGCGCGCATCTGGGGTCGCTGGCCTCGAAGGACCTCAAGACGCGGTGCCGGGACGGCCTGGGGCATTCCGGTGAGAGGTGGGCGGTGCGTAAGCGGGAGCTGACGCCGCTGTCGTCATCACGGTGGGCGGGCAGCATCACCAAAGCGACGCACGACCAGTGGGTGCTGGCCCGCCGCTGCCAGCTCGCACACATCCACAACCTGGAAGCCGGCATCCGCACCATCGAGCACCGCCTGTCCCTGCCGGTCGGGCAGAAGGGGACGAGGAAGGCGCCAGGGGGTTACCGGTCCCAGCGGGAATGGCACGCGAAGTCAAGGCGCCTGCGGGTACTGGAGGACCGGCTGACTGCCGCGCGGGCCGAACGCGAGGTGGGCATCGTCCACGTCGTACGCGGCGGCAAACGCCTGGCTCGCACCCGGCACCACCTGGACGAGGCCGGGCTCACGGAGTCGCAGTGGCGTGGGCGTTGGGAAGCGGAGCGCTGGTTCTGCCAGGCGGACGGCGAGTCCGGCAAGCGCTACGGCAACGAGACCATCCGCATCAGCCCCGACGGCGAGGCCAGCATCAAGCTCCCCGCACCGCTCGCGCATCTGGCCAACGCCCCGCACGGCCGCTACATCCTCGCCAGCCGGGTCACGTTCGCACACCGGGGCACCGAGTGGGCCGACCGCGTCACGGCGAACCGGGCCATCGCCTACCGCATCCACTACGACACCGGCCGGGACCGCTGGTACCTGACCGCCTCCTGGCAGATCCCACTCACCCCCACCCTCCCCATCGAGGCTACCCTCGCGCACGGGGTGATCGGCGTCGACATGAACGCCGACCACCTGGCCGCCTGGCGCCTCGACACCCACGGCAACCCCACCGGCAGCCCCCGCCGCTTCTCCTACGACCTCACCGGCACCGCCGAACACCGTGACGCCCAGGTCCGCCACGCCCTGACCCGTCTCCTGCACTGGGCCACGGTCTGTGGTGTGCGGGCGATCGCGGTGGAGGACCTGGACTTCGCCGCGGAGAAGACCCGGGAGAAACACGGCCGCCGCAAACGCTTCCGCCAGCTGATCTCCGGCATGCCCACCGGCAAACTCCGCGCCCGGCTGTCCTCGATGGCCGACGCCACAGGTATCGCGGTCATTGCCGTGGACCCGGCCTACACCAGCCGCTGGGGCTCCCAGCACTGGCAGAAACCCCTCACCACCACAACCCGCACCATCACCCGCCACGACGCAGCCGCCGTGGCGATCGGAAGACGCGCCCAGGGACACCCGATCCGGCGACGGACGACACCGCCCCCACACGACCGGAGTGATCGTGCGGGGCATCGGACCGTCCAGGCCCGACCAGGTGAGCTTGGGCGTGAGGAAACCCGCCCCCGCATCCCCGGACCACGGACACGATCCGTGCCGCCCGGGCGCGGAGCGAACGCGGGCAACCAGAACGCCCAACACCGTCCGGGGCGTTCGGCCGAGCATGAGACCTGGCAACAGGACTCACTCCCGCTCAGTCTCTAGGAACGGTTGGGGTGCAGACGCCGCCGTCCGCGGTCGCTCTGCTCAGCTGCTCAGTCGCGCAGGAACACGTAGTCGGCCTGGTACGGCACACCGACGATCGCGCCCTGCGTGCAGGAGCCGGCCGGGGCGACGCCGCCGACGGTGTTCAGCCGCAGGATCTCCGTGACGCCGGCGAGCAGGCCGTGGTCCTTGCCGGACCCGGTGGCCTTGAGGTCGAGTTCGGGGATGTTGCCGGTCCCGTTGGGGGTCCTGGAGAGGACCGCCCCGGTGACCGCGCTGCGGTCGGGCGCGATCCACTGCGGCGTACCGGAGTTGGGCTGCACGAAGGAGTGCGCGATGCCGCCGCCGAGCACGGCGCTGACGTCCCGCTGGGCGAAGGCGTACCCGCCGCCCTCGGTCGGCTTGCACTCGTAGATCTGCTTGCCCTTGAGGACGGAGGCCTGGACGTTGTGGAGGGCGTCGCGGAAGTCGAAGGCGGCGACGGTGACCTTGTGGAGCCGGCCTCGGACGGCTCCGCCCGGGAACGCGGCGGTGTGCAGGTTGGCGTAGAAAGACCCGGGGTCGCTCGTGAGGGCGTCGAGCAGTGCCGCGTCCGTGACCTTGACGGTCCCGGTGACGGCATGATTCTTGCCGTTGCCCTTCAGGAGCTTGGTGAAGTCGATCTCGACGCCGCCGTTGGTGCCCTGGGCGCCCCGGTGGATGTGGAGGGCGGTCGGCCTGTCGGTGCCGCGCCACCTGACGGCGACGGAGACCTTGTCGCCCTTGACCTGGACGAACTGGAGCGCGGTGCCGTCCTTGTCGCCGACGGCGGGGCCGCCCTCGACGGGCACCTCGTTGGCGCCCCTCAGGCTCGCGGCGAGGACGGTGCCGTCACCGGCGCTGTCATCGGCGGCGACGGCGGGAACGGTGGTGACCGCGACACCGCCGACGGTGGTCAGGACGGCGGCGGTGACGAGCAGGGTGGTACGGCGCTTCGAGAACGTCGTGCTCATGCCCATGATGGTTTTTTCTTCCCGTTTCGCAGCCGACACACCCTGCGTCAGCTTCTGGGCATGCATACGGGAGCGATCTCACACGGGATCAGCCCCGCATGAGTGACCTACGTCACTTCCCGGCCGCTAGCCGGCCCGGTGCACCACCGCTTCGCACATCTCCATCAGCGCGGCCTTCGCGTCGCACTCCCGCAGCGGAGCCAGTGCCGCCCGCGCGTCCTCGGCGTACCGCACCGTGTCCCGCCGGGCCTGCTCCAACGCGGGATGCGCCCGCAGCGCCTCCAGTGCCTGCGCGTGCCGGGCGTCGTCGGTCAGGTCGGAGTCCAGCAGCTCGCACAGCGCGAGGTCCTCGGCCAGCCCCAGGCGCTCCGCCCGCTCCCGCAGACGCAGCACCGGAAGGGTCCGGATGCCCTCGCGCAGATCCGTGCCCGGCGTCTTCCCGGACTCGTGCGAGTCGGACGCGATGTCCAGGACGTCGTCCGCGAGCTGGAAGGCCACGCCCAGCCGCTCGCCGTACTGCGTCAGCACGTCGACGACCGTCTCGTCGGCGCCCGACATCATGGCGCCGAACCGGCACGCCACGGCCACCAGGGAGCCTGTCTTGCCGCCCAGCACGTCGAGGTAGTGCTCGACCGGGTCACGCCCGTCCGTCGGACCGGCCGTCTCCAGGATCTGGCCGGTGACCAGCCGTTCGAACGCCTCTGACTGGACCCGGACCGCCTCGGGGCCGAGGTCGGCCAGGATGTGCGAGGCGCGCGCGAACAGGAAGTCGCCGGTGAGGACGGCGACCGAGTTGCCCCAGCGGGCGTTGGCGCTGGCGACCCCGCGCCGCACCTCGGCCTCGTCCATCACGTCGTCGTGGTACAGCGTCGCCAGGTGGGTCAGCTCCACCACCACCGCCGACGGCACGATCCCCGGCGCGTAGGGGTCCCCGAACTGGGCCGCGAGCATCACGAGCAGCGGCCGGAACCGCTTTCCACCCGCCCGCACCAGGTGCTGGGCGGCCTCCGTGATGAAGGGGACCTCACTCTTGGTGGCTTCGAGCAGTCCCTCCTCGACAGCCGTCAATCCGGCCTGGACATCGGCTTCCAGAGCCTGGTCCCGCACGCTCAGCCCGAACGGCCCGACGACGGTCACGAGGGGTCTCCTGTCTGCTGGTGTCTACTGGCGATTACACGGTTTGTCGATAGGTCGCTGCCATCACTCAAGTCAGCGTATCCGGTCACGTTTCGATCACCGATAGCGCCCGCCCGTCCAGCCCGGGCGGTATCGGATCACGACGGGTATGTTTTTGATCACTTGAAAAGAACGGATATCTATCGACTTACATGGAAGTAGTGGAGTGTGTCCCGATCCTTCGTCGATACCCCGTCCAGCGGCCGGCCGCCACCCGGGGACGACACCGCCTTCTCCGGCCGGCCCAAGGGCCTGCTCACGGCCCACGACGGCATGGGCATGACGGCCACGCCCCTCTGCTTCCTGTCCCTCGCGGTCCACTGAACTCACGGGGTCACGCTCATGCACATCCGTACGTCCTTCCCCTACGAGACGGCCCACGAGGACCTCCGCATCCCACTCCCGGACGGGACCCTCCTCTACGCGCGCGTGTGGCGTCCCCTCACGGACGAACCAGTACCCGCGATCCTCGAATACCTGCCGTACCGCCTGACCGACTGGACCGCGCCCCGCGACTGGCAACGCCATCCCTGGTACGCGGGCCACGGTTACGCCTCCGTACGAGTGGACGTGCGCGGACACGGCAACAGCGAGGGCATGCCCGGCGACGAGTACTCGGCGACGGAGCTGGCCGACGGCGTCCACGTGATCGACTGGATCGCGGCGCAGCCCTGGTGCGACGGCAAGGTCGGCATGTTCGGCGTCTCCTGGGGCGGCTTCAACTCCCTCCAGATCGCGGCCCTCGCTCCCGAGCCGCTCAAGGCGATCGTCACGGTCAGCGCCACCGACGACCGCTATGACAACGACGTGCACTACATGGGAGGTTCGGTCCTCGCGGTGGACATGCACGCATGGGCGGCCACCATGCTGGCCTTCGTCTGCCGCCCGCCGGACCCGCGGTACGTCGGCGAGGCGTGGCGGGACATGTGGCTCAAGCGCCTGGAGGAGGTCGACCCCCTCATCCACACCTGGCTCGACCACCAGACCCGGGACCGCTACTGGCGCCACGCCAGCGTCTGCGAGGACTACGGCGCGATCGACGCCGCCGTCCTCGCGGTCGGCGGCTGGCACGACCCGTACCGCGACACGGTCCTGCGCCTCGTGGAGCATCTCCCGGCCGACCGGATCCGCGGCCTGATCGGACCCTGGTCCCCCCAGTACCCCGACCGCGGCCTGCCGCCCGGCCCGGCGATCGGCTTCCTCCAGGAGACCCTGCGCTGGTGGGACCACTGGCTCAAGGGCAAGGACACGGGCGCGATGTCGGAGCCCCTCCTGCGCGCCTACGTCAGCGACTCCCACCCCCCGGCGACGGTCTACGACACCCTGCCCGGCCGCTGGGTCGGCGAGCCGGCCTGGCCCTCCCCCAACGTCTCGACGATCTCGTACGGCCTTCAGGGCTCCCCCTTCCTCGTCCGCTCCCCGCAGCACACGGGCATCGACGCCGGCCGCTTCTTCCCGATCGGGAACGACGCCGACCTGCCGCCCGACCAGCGCGAGGAGGACGGCAGGTCGGTGTGCTTCGAGTTCGAAGCCTCCGAGGAGACCTGGGTGTTGGGGCGGCCGAGGGTTCGGCTCAGGCTGACCTCCCAGGTGCCGCGCGGCCAGGTGATCGCCCGGGTCTGCGACGTCGCCCCGGACGACTCCTCGACCCTGGTCACCCGGGGCGTGCTGAACCTGTCGGCGCGGCAGGGGCGGGACAGGGTCGTGCCGTGGGAGCCGGGTGTCACGCAGGACGTGGAGTTCGAGCTGAACGGCATCGGCCACGCCTTCCCTCCCGGTCACCGCATCCGCCTGTCGGTCTCCTCCACGTACTGGCCGTGGATCTGGCCGCAGCCCGACTCGGGGGCGGGCTTCACGCTGGACCCGGAGGGCAGCTTCCTCGAACTCCCGGTGCGGACAGGGGAACCCGCCGCCGACATCCCCTCCCCCATCACCTCCGGCATCACCTTCGAGGAACCGGAGCAGTCCGAGCCGCTCGGCGTCAACTCCCCGGTCACCCTGGACGAACCGCGGCCGGAGCGCCTGGTCGTGCGCGATGTGGCCAAGGGTGAGTGGCGGCTGGAGGTCGATCCGCGCCACGGCGGCACCCGCGTGTATCCCGACGGTCTGGAATGCACCGAGGACGCGCTGGAGACGTACACGATCAACGAGTCGGACCCCCTGTCGGCCCATGCCCGCTCGGACTGGTCGGTCGGGCTGCACCGCCCGGAGCTCGCCTGGGAGGCGACGGTCCGCACCCGGTCGGAGCTCGGCTGCGACGAAACGGGCTTTTTCACCTCCAACGAGGCGATTTGCATGGATGGTGGCGAGGTGGTCTTCCACCGGACCTGGGAGAAGCGGATTCCACGGACGGCCGGTTGACTCCGAGTTGGGCCCATTGCCCGATTTGACACTCTTGCGAACGCGCGTGAGTTGGGTCACTCGCGCCCCTTTTCGGCCTCGACGCCACCAGCCCGCTTTCACCCTTGCCCAATGCGCGAGTTGAGTCTTGGCAACCGCAAAGAATCAAGCGCCCCATATGCCTCAGACCAAGGTCAACAGGTTGATGTGTGATTCCGCCACTTGTTACGGACATGTGCTCTCGCATACGTTCCGGGCCTGTCGGGCGGACGCCTAATCCTGCCGCCGCCCCACAGGACACCCATCGACCATCACCGCACGGCAGGAGCGGGGGAACCAGGTAAGCCGCCGCACCGGAGATCACGCCGGTACGGCTAGGGGTGAAGTCGCGCCGCCTCACGGCGGCACGGCCGGGCAGCTCCCGCCCGAACCCGACAGCTCACCTCGTAGGCGCCGGAGAGGAACAGCGCCATGGCCGCACGAGGCAAGCACCGTCGTACCCGCACCAACCCGCTCACCCGAGGCGTCATCACAGCCGGAACGGGCATCGCCGCCCTCGCCCTCCCGCTCCTGGGCGCGACCACCGCGAGCGCCGCACAGCCGGCCAAGGCCCCCGCCACCGCGCAGGCCGCGGCGCAGGTCAAGTCCCTCAAATACACCACGGTCAAGGGCGACACGCTCTACGACATCGCGGACAAGTACGACACCCCCGGCGGCTGGCGGCAGCTCTACAAGGACAACCGCAAGGCCGTCGGTGACAACCCCCGGCTGATCCACGCGGGTCTCGATCTGACGGTCAGGACGGCCAAGAAGGCGAGCACGCCCGCCAAGAAGGCCACCCAGTCCGTGACCCAGGCCACCCAGGCCTCCGTCAAGACGTACGCGAACAACCTCGACGGCTGGATCAACGAAGCGCTGGACATCATGGCGCAAAAGGGAATTCCCGGCTCGTACGACGGCATTTACCGCAACGTCATGCGCGAGTCGTCCGGCAACCCGCAGGCCATCAACAACTGGGACTCCAACGCCGCCGCCGGCACCCCGTCCAAGGGCCTGCTCCAGACCATCGACCCGACCTTCCAGGCGTACCACGTGGACGGCACGTCGTGGGACCCGTACGACCCGGTCGCGAACATCACCGCGGCCTGCAACTACGCGGCCGCGCGGTACGGCTCGATCGACAACGTCTTCGGGGCCTACTGAGCCCTGCCGACCGCGGACCTACCGGCGGGGAAACAGTCTTTCGAGGACGACGGCGATGCCGTCGTCCTCGTTCGACAGGGTGATCTCGTCGGCCACCGACCGGAGTTCGGGGTGGGCGTTGGCCATGGCCACGCCGTGCGCGGCCCAGTCGAACATGGGGATGTCGTTGGGCATGTCCCCGAAGGCGATGGTGTCTTCGGGCCCGAGGCCCAGATGGTCGGCGGCCAGGGCGAGGCCCGTCGCCTTGGTGATGCCGCATGGCTGGAGTTCGACGGTCCCGGGGCCCGACATGGTGACCGTCGCCAGGGAACCGATCACTCCGCGGGCCGTCGCCGCCAACTCGTCGTCGGACAGGTCGGGATGGCGCAGCAGCACCTTGCTGATGGGCGCGCTCCACAGGTCGTCGCGCCGCCCGACCCGTACCGCGGGAAGGGTCGGGTGGGGCATCAGATAGCCCGGCTCGATGAGGGTCAGCCCGTCCACGCCGTCCTGGTCGACGGCCGCGTACACCTGGCCGAGTTCGGCCTCGATCTTGCCGAGCGCGGTCTCGGCCAGCTCCCGGTCCAGGGTGACCGACCACAGCAGACGGTGCGCGCCGGCGTCGTACACCTGCGCGCCCTGCCCGCACACCGCGAGCCCCTCGCTGCCGAGGTCGTCGAGGAGCGGCCGCACTCTGGGCGCCGGGCGGCCGGTCACCACCAGATGCCGGGCCCCGGCCGCCGCCACCCGCGCGAGCGCGGCGAGCGACCGGTCGGAGAGGGTGTCGTCGCCTCGGAGCAGCGTTCCGTCCAGGTCGGTGGCGATGAGTGAATATGCGGTGGGTGCGGCCATGATCAGAGAATACGGATGGAACGCGCCGGCGACTCGACGCGAACCGGACGGCTACAGCCTTCACATGCGTTGACGCCTGCTCCGGTTACGGCAGTTGGCACCCTCACGCGGAGTCCCGTACCACCAGTTCCGTGGGGAGTATCACTCCCGACGTGTCCTCCCCCGCGATCTGCGCGAGCAGCATGCGGACCATCTCGGCGCTGATGCGCTCGAAGGGCTGGCGGACGGTGGTGAGGGCGGGGGTGATGGCGGTGGCCGCGGGAGAGTCGTCGAAGCCTCCGACAGCGATGTCATCGGGGACCGAACGGCCGCTCTGCTGCAGGGCGTTGACGACGCCCTGGGCCATGAGGTCGGAGGCGACGAACACCGCGTCCATGTCGGGCGCCTGGGCGAGCAGCCGGTGGGCCGCCTGCTCGCCGCCGGTGCGGCGGTAGTCGCCCTCGGTCACCAGGGCCTCGTCGTAGGGCAGCCCCGCCTCGGCGAGCACCTCGCGGTAGCCCGCCAGCCGGTCCGTGCCGCCGGGGGTGTCCAGCGGACCGGTGATCATGCCGATGCGGCGGCGGCCGCCGCCAAGGAGGTGGCGGACCATCTCCCGGGCCCCGTCGCGGTCGTCGGCCGCCACGTAACTCACCCTGGAGCCGAGGCCCATGGGCTTGCCGCAGGCCACCAACGGCATCCCGGCCGCGCGCAGTTCGGCGGCGACCGGATCCCCGCTGTGGCTGGAGACCAGCAGGACGCCGTCGACGTGGCCCGAGGTGATGTAGCGGGTCACGCGGCGGCGGTCGTCGTCGGTCGCGGCGAGCATCAGCAGCAGCGGGATGTCGTGCCGGGCGAGGTGCTCGGTGCAGCCGCGCAGCAGCACGTTGAAGTTGGGGTCCTCGAAGAACTTCTCCTGCGGCTCGGTCAGGAGGTAGGCCACCGAGTCCGAACGTCCCGTACTGAGGCTGCGCGCATGCCGGTTGACCACGTACCCGGTCTTCCTGATGGCGGACTCGACCGCCCGGCGGGCGGCCGGGGAGACGTAGTGGCCGCCGTTCAGGAAGCGGGAGACGGTGCCCCGCGACACGCCGGCCTCCCGCGCCACGTCGTGGATGGTGGGCGGTCGGCGGCGTGCGTTGGCGCTGGTGGTCATGTTCCTCGTTCGTGACGGTGGGGTCGGCGGATACCTCAGGCCTTGACCGAGCCGCTCAGCAGGTCCAGGGACCAGAACCGCTGGATCACCAGGAAGAGCGCGATCAGCGGGATGATCGCCAGCAGACATCCGGTGATGACCAGGGTGTAGAGGGCGGGCTGCGAGGCGCCCTGCGCGAGCAGCGTGTAGAGCCCGAGGGTGAGCGGGAACTTGGTGTCGTCGGCCAGCATCACGTACGGCAGCAGGAAGTTGTTCCAGATGGCGACGAACTGGAAGAGGAACACCGTGATCAGGCCCGGCATCATCATCGGTACGGCGATCCGCGAGAAGATCCGCCACTCGCTCGCGCCGTCCATGCGGGCGGCCTCGAGGAGTTCGGCGGGCACCGCGGCGGCCGCGTAGATGCGGACCAGGTAGACGCCGTACGGGGAGAGGATGGACGGCAGCAGCATCGACCAGTACGAGTCGGCCATGCCCATCTTCGACAGCAGCAGGTACTGCGGGACGGTCAGCACGATGCTCGGTACCAGGACGCCGGCCAGGATGAGCTTGAAGATGGCCTCCCGCCCCCGGAAGGCGAACCGGCCCAGCGCGTAGCCGCCGCCGGCGGAGACCGCGGCGGACAGCAGGGCGCCGAAGCCCGCGTAGAGGGCGGAGTTGCCCATCCACGTCCAGTAGATGCCGTCCCGGTAGGCGTTCAGCTCGCTCAGATTGTCGAGGAAGCCGGTGCCGGGCGCGAAGGTGAAGGTGGAGAACAGTTCCGCGCGGTCCTTGGTCGCCGCCATCACGACCCAGGCGATGGGGACCAGGCAGTACAGCGCGCCGAGGATCAGCACGAGGGTGGGGACCCAGGCCGTGCGCCGCGCACGGCTTTTGACGGGAAGGTTGCCCGCGGTGTCGGCGGTGAGGGTGAGGGGGGTCATGCCCGGTCCTCCCGGGTGTAGCGGTCGGAGACGCGCAGCAGGGTGAAGGAGATGAGGTAGGTGGCCAGGGCCAGGACCACGGCGGTGGCGGAGGCACCGTAGATGTCGGACTTCAGGAAGGCGCTGTCGTAGATGGCCATCAGCGGACTCCAGGTGGTGGGGAGGCCGTTGGTCAGCGGCTTGAGCGTCATCGGCTCGGTGAAGACCTGGAGGGTGGCGATCACCGAGAAGAAGAAGGTGAGCACCAGGGAGGGCATCACGATCGGGATCTTGATCCTGAGTGCGATCTTGAGGTTGGACGCGCCGTCGATCCGCGCCGCCTCGTAGATGTCCGGCGGGATCGCCCGGAGCGCGGTGTAGATGACGATCATGTTGAAGCCGGTGCCGCCCCAGACAGCGATGTTCGCGAAGGAGAGGTACAGGTTGCCGCCGTCGAACAGGTCCGGCTGCGGCAGGCCGAACTTGTCCAGCAGGTAGTAGAAGGGGCTGACGGCCGGGAGGTACAGGAAGCCCCACATCAGGGCGGCGATGATGCCGGGCACGGCGTACGGCAGGAAGATCATCAGCCGGGCGAAGGGCGCGCTGCGTGCCTTCGGGGTGTCGAGCATCAGCGCGAACAGCAGCGCCAGCCCGAGCATCGTCGGGATGACGATGAGGCCGTAGCCGAAGGCGCGCAGCACGCTGTGGCCGAACTCCGAGTCCTGGAAGACGTCGGTGTAGTTGCCGAAGCCGTTCCAGACCTGTTCGCGGGCGCCCTTGCCGAGTCCGATGCCCTTGACCTTGACCTTGTGGAGGCTGAGCCAGATCGCGTACCCGATGGGGACGACGGTGAAGGCGGCGAACAGGACCAGGGTCGGCGTCAGGAACCAGTACGGTGCGCTGCGGCCACGACCACGGCGGCGGGGGCGGCTGGGGCGGACGGACTTGGCGGTGCCGGTGCCGTCCGCCAAGGGCCCGACCGCGATGCGGTCGGAGCCCTTGAGCGGAGCGCTGGTCATGCCTCGGTCACCTCGAAGCCCTGCTTCTTCATGTCGTCGAAGGTCTTCGACTGCATGGTGCTGAGGGCAGAGGTGAACTGGGCCTCCTTCTTCGCCTTGGTGGCTTTGCCGAAGCCGTCGTTGAAGGCGGTGTAGGCGGTCTGGACGTTCGGGCCCCAGGCGGCGGTGGCCGTGGTGGCGGCTATCGACGCGGCCGTGGTGTAGAAGTCCTTCTGGTTCGGGAAGAACGCGGGCGTGGTCAGGACGTCGCCGGACTGGCCCTGCGTGGCCGCCGGGTAGATGCCGACCTCCTTGACCAGGGCGGCCAGCGCCTCGGGGTCGGTGTTGATCCAGTGGGCGAACTTCGCCGCGGCCTCCGCGTGCTTGGAGTCGGTGGAGACACCGGTGGAGGAACCGCCCCAGCTGCCGGTGACGTTGTCGCCGGCCTTCCACTGCGGCAGCGGGGCCATGCGCCACTTGCCCTCGGTGGCGGGGGCGGAGCCGACCAGCACACCGGGCGCCCACACGGCGGAGACCCAGCCGATGTGGGTGCCCTTGTTCAGGGCGTTGTTCCAGGCCGGCGTGTACATCGGCTGGTTGTCGATGACGCCTTCCTGGACCAGGCCGCCCCAGAACTCGGCGACCTTGCGGCTGGCCGCGTCGTCGATGCCGACCGTCCACTTGCCGCTGGCGTCGACCGTCCACCACTTGGCGCCGGCCTGCTGGGTGAGGCCCGCGAACAGGCCCGGGTCGTTGGAGGAGAAGGTGGTCAGGTAGGCGTCCGGGAGGGCCTTCCTGGCGGCGCGCGCGGTCTCGGCGAACTCCGTCCAGGTCTTCGGCACGGACAGGCCGTGCTTCTTGAAGACGTCCTCGCGGTAGTAGAACATCAGCGGCCCGGAGTCCTGCGGGACGCCGTAGACCGCGTCGGTGCCGAGGGTGACCATGTCCCACAGTCCCGCGGCGAAGTCGCCCTTGGCGTCACCGACGTACTTCGAGATGTCGGCGAGGACGTCGTTGGAGACCAGGGTCGGCAGCGACTGGTACTCGGCCTGGATGAGGTCGGGCGCGTTGCCGGCCTTCTTCGCCGTGATCACCTTGGTGAGGATCTCGGCGCCGCTGCCCTGCTTCGACACGGTGACCGTGATGTCCGGGTTCTTCTTGTTCCAGATCGCGGCGACCTTCTCCATGTTCGGCGCCCACGACCAGTAGGTCAGCTTGACCGGCCCGCTGCTCTCTCCGGAGTCTCCGTCGTCGGAACCGCCGCAGGCGGCGAGGGTGCTGGTAAGGCCGAGGGCTGCGGCCCCGGCGAGGATGTTGCGCCTGCTGACCTGGCGGCGGTTGATCGACATCTTCATCTCCCCTGACTTGGACGAGCCGACCTCGTCAACGTCCCGCGTACGCGGCAACCGCCGTGGGGGGAGGTTCTGCGGGACGTGACCGAGGGGCTGTGCGCGAGGGCCGCGCGGCTCTGTGATCGTGCACAGTAGAGAATTGTTTCGGCCCCTTGTCAATGGCGAGTGCCTGGGGTTACCTACTTGTTGCTCGCGGATGTCAGCTGCCATCAGTACTGTGCACGATCACAGAAACCTGGCGTCACCTCCGCCGATCCCGTCCTCGATCCCTGGGAGCCACCGCATGCCCTCCGCCGCCCCGCACGACCGACTGCCACTCGCCTTCGGGGGCGACTACAACCCCGAGCAGTGGCCGCAGGAGGTGTGGGAGGAGGACGTACGGCTGATGCGCGAAGCCGGGGTCACCATGGTCTCGCTCGGCATCTTCGCGTGGTCCAAAATCGAACCCCGGCCCGGCGAGTACGACTTCGAGTGGCTCGACCTGATCATCGGGATGCTCCACGAAGCCGGCATCCTCGTGGACCTCGCGACCCCGACCGTCGTACCGCCCGCCTGGTTCTACCGCGCCCACCCCGAAGCCCTGCCCGTGACCCGGGAGGGCGTGCGGCTGGCGTTCGGCTCACGCGGCGCGATCTGCCACTCCGACCCGCACTACCGGGCCGCCGCGGCGGACATCACCTCGCGGATCGGCGAGCGCTACGGTCGGCATCCCGCCGTGGTCCTGTGGCACGTCCACAACGAGTACGGCGCCCCGGTCCTGAGCTGCTACTGCGACACCTGCGCCCAGGCCTTCCGGGCCTGGCTCCAGGACCGCTACGGCACCCTCGGCGCCCTCAACCAGGCCTGGGGCACCGCCTTCTGGGGCCAGCTCTACGGCGACTGGGAGGAGATCGGGGTGCCCCGGACCACGCCGACCGTCGGCAACCCGGCCCACCAGCTGGACTTCCAGCGGTTCGCCGACGGTCAGGCCCGCGCCAACTTCGCCGCCGAGCGGGACATCCTGCACCGCCTGTCCCCCGGTGTGCCCGTGACCACCAACTTCATGGTCGCGCCCAGCCAGTGCGCGTCCATCGACTACTGGGCCTGGGCGGGCGAGGTCGACCTCGTCACCAACGACCACTACCTGATCACCGACGGCCGCCGCACCCACGTCAACCTGGCTCTCGCCGCCGACCTCACCCGCTCCGTCGCGGGCGGCGCCCCCTGGCTCCTGCTCGAACACTCCACGTCGGGCATCAACTGGCAGCGCCACAACCCGGCCAAGGAACCCGGCCAGATGGCCCGCAACTCCCTCGGCCATGTCGCCCGCGGCTCCGAGGGCGCGATGTTCTTCCAGTGGCGCCAGTCCCGCAGCGGCGCCGAGAAGTTCCACTCGTCGATGCTGCCGCACGGCGGGACGGGCACGCGCGTGTGGCGGGAGGTCACCGATCTGGGCCGCCGGGTCGCGGACCTCGCCGACCTGCGCGGCACCCGCACCCGGGCCGACGTGGCCATGGTCTGGTCGTGGGACTCCTGGTGGGCGCAGGGTCTTCAGTGGCGGCCCAGCGAGGACCTGGACGCGCGGGAACGGCTCGACGCCTTCTACGAGGCGCTGTACGACCGGCACCTGACGGTGGACTTCTTCCCGCCGGCCGGGCTGGGCGAGGTCGATCCCTCCCGGTACCCGCTCCTCGTCGTCCCCCAGCTGTACTCGGCGCCCGCCTCCGTCGCCGCCGACCTGCAGCGGTACGTCGCACGCGGCGGCACGCTGCTGGTCTCCTTCTTCTCCGGCATCGTCGACGAGCACGACACCGTGCACCCCGGGGCGTACCCGGGGGCGCTGCGGGACGTGCTCGGGCTGACCGTCGAGGAGTTCGACCCGTTGCTGCCGGGCGAGCGGATCGCCGTACGCACCTCTCACGGTGACGCGTGGGAGGCCGATCTGTGGTCCGAGTACGTCGTCCCGGGCGAGGGCTGCGAGACCGTCGCCGTCTTCGCCGACGGCCGTACGGCCGGACGCCCGGCGCTCACCCGGCGCGCGCTCGGCGACGGGGCCGCCTGGTATCTGGCCACCCGGCTGAGCGGCGCGGATCTGGCGGCGGTCGTGGACCTGGCCCTCGCGGACGCGGGGGTCACGCCCCTGGACCTGCCCCGGGACGTCGAACTCGTCGTACGGGAGGGCGAGTCGGGGGTGTTCCGGTTCGCCGTCAACCACACCGACGCCGACGTGAAGGTGGTGCTGCCGGACGGGAGCCGGGCGGCCGTTCCCGCGGGCGCGGTCGAGGTGTTCCGCGAGCCGCGCTGAGCTTCCCCTCCCTTTTCCCCGTTTGGTTTTCCTCTGTGACTTTCACTGTGAAGGGACCCTGACATGCGCAGACGCAGTGTTCTGACCGCCGCCGGAGCCGCCGCGCTGGCGATACCCGTGCTGGGCGCGGCACCCGCCGTGGCCGCACCCGCCGACGCCGCACCGACCGGAGATCGACGCCGCCTGCAGATCCGCGGGGTGGACATCTCCTCGCTGCCCAAGAACGAGGACAAGGGTGCCGTCTACCGGCGGGCCGACGGCCGCCGCGACGACCCCCTGTGCATCCTCGCCGACGCGGGCGTCACCCACGCCCGCCTCAAGGTGTGGGTCAACCCGGCCGACGGCTACAACAACAAGGCCCACATACTTCCGCTGGCCCGTCGCCTGAAGCGGGCCGGCATCGGCATCTGGGTCGACTTCCACTACTCCGACACCTGGGCGGACCCGGCGCACCAGACCAAGCCCGCCGCCTGGACCGACCTGGACGTGGCGGGCCTGACCCGGGCCGTCTACGACCACACCGCCGACGTCCTCGGCGCGCTGAAGCGCCAGGGCACCCCGGCCGACCTGGTGCAGATCGGCAACGAACTCAACGGCGGCATGCTCTGGCCCGACGGAAACTGGGAGCACTGGGACAACCTCGCCGCCTTCCTCAAGGCCGGCCTCAGCGCGGCCCGCGACACCACCCCGCGCATCCGCACGATCCTCCACCTGGCCAACGGCGGCGACAACGGGCTGTACCGGTGGTGGTTCGACAACGCGGTCTCCCGCGGGGTCGACTTCGACGTCATCGGCCTCTCGTACTACCCCTTCTGGCACGGTCCGGTGGAGCAGGCCGCCGCCAACATGGCCGACATCACGGCCCGTTACGGCAAGCCGTGCGTCATCGCCGAGACGGCGTACCCGTTCACGCTGGAGAGCGAGGACGACGTCAACGACATCATGAACGACCCCTCGCAGCTCACCGAGGGCTTCCCCGCCACGCCCGAGGGCCAGGCGGCCTGGCTGCGCGCGGTGGCCGACCTCGCCGCCGCCGTCCCCGGCGGGCAGGGCCTCGGCTACTGCTACTGGGAAGGCGTGTGGACCTACCGCGCCGGCAGCGGCTGGAACCCCCAGGACCCGGCGTCCGGCAACGCGTGGGAGAACCTCGCGCTGTTCGACTTCGAGGACCGGGCGCTGCCGGGACTGAGGACGCTGGGCCGCTACCGGTCCTAGTCCGTAGGGCCTGTTCACCGGCGGCGACGGCGCTGTCGCCGCCGGACGGTGTAGTGGGCTACACCACCGATACGGGTGACCGTTCCCTCGTGGTGGCGGGCGGGCGACGGGATCGTGGCCGACAGAGATCCTCACGGATTTCCTCCACTCCTCTCTCCTCCTCTCCTCTACGAAGGGACCGGCCCCCATGTCCGCGAACCGCCCGCGCCGCCGCCGTATCACCCGCATCACCCGCTTCACCGGCGCCGTCGCCGCCGTCGTCCTGACCGCGGGGCTCGTCACCGCCTGCGGTCCCGACGACTTCGACAACTCGCTGGACTGCGTGTCCGACGCCGACACGATCTCCGACAGCCTCAAGGCGATCCACGAGGCCGGCTGGGACGCGGCGAGGGACCCCTCCCGCACGGACGAGTCGATCGACACGATCGAGAAGAACCTCGACAAGATCAACGACGACACGGACGACAGCGAGGTCGACAGGGCGGCCGACGAGCTCAACCAGGCGATCAAGGACTACAACAAGGCCGTCCTGAACGGCGACACCGACCCGGACACCGGCAGGATCGACGCGGCGGCCGACAAGCTGAAGGACGTCTGCACCTCGTGACCGGCCCCCCGTTCGCCACAGCTCGACCACGGTGCGGATACCGTTCGCTCTCGGTCTCACTGCACTGACCAAGGGGAGGCAGCGGTTGTGACGGACCGGCCGGAAGAAGTGCCGAGCGGTTTCCCGACGCATCTGCGTCAGGGCGCCGCCGGCATCCTGGACCGCTTCCCCGAGCCCCTGCGGCCCGAGATCTACGCCCTCTCCTTCCGCATCTGGCGCATCGACGACGACCGCCACCCGTACGTCGCCATCGGCTACAACACCGAGACCCAGTACGAGCGGGAGAGGTACCCGCAGGACCCCGGCGAGGCCCGCTGGAACTACGCCTGCTGGCTCCTCGACGGCTTCGAGATGCTCGGCAACGTCCCACAGGACCCGGCCGGCGGCCCCCTGTACGAGGACGAGGTCAAGCGGCTCGGCATCTGGTACGACGGCGAGCACGACATCATGCGGGTCGGCGAGGACGACGAGATCGACGCCAAGTGCGACCTCCTGCGTCTCCACTTCGCCGACGCCTGCCTCGACCTCGCCCGCCACCTGCACAGCAGCGGGCGGATCGAGAAACTCTTCGGCCGCCCCCTGCCGGTCGTGGTCTTCGACATGGACTGTCCCGGCTGGGAGATCGAGGCCACCGAGGCGGCCAACCCGCCGGAGCTGATCGAGGACTTCCTCGCCTGGCAGCGGGCGGGCGAAGCAGGCACGACGGCACCCTCCGTGGCGCCCGCGGATCCGGCGTGATGTCCGGCCCGCCGCCGCCGGGCCGAGACCGCCGGCCCCGCACGACGTGACGGGAGTCCGGCGGGTACTCCGCTCCACCTCGCGGGGGCTGGGCGACCGTCCGGACGGGGCAAGACCATTTTGTCTGTCCGCCCACGCAACTCAGCCGTAACGTGTGGCCCGACAGTGTGTGGCGCGACCACATCGAACGCACGGTACGCACGAGAGTGAGGCAGCACCCATGCCCCCCTTCGATGTCCCCGAGGGCGACCCCTTCGGCACGCACAACCTCCCGTACGGCGTGTTCTCGCTCCCCGGATCCGACGATCGCCGGGTGGGCGTCCGCCTCGGCGACCACGTCCTGGACGCGGGCGCGGCGGCCGTCGCCCTCGGCTCCCCGTACGTCACCCTGCTCGCGCGGCCCTCCCTGAACCCGCTGCTCGCCGCGGGCCGCACCGCCTGGTCGGACGTGCGGCGCGCGCTGACGGCATGGGTGACGGTGCCCTCGCACCGCGAGGCCATCGAGTCGCTGTTCCACCCCCTGTCCTCGGTGACCCTGCATCTCCCCTTCGAGGTGGCGGACTACGTCGACTTCTACGCCTCCGAGAACCACGCCCGCAACGTCGGCCAGATCTTCCGACCCGACGCCGCCGACTCCCTGACCCCCAACTGGAAACACCTGCCGATCGGCTACCACGGCCGCTCCGGCACGGTGGTGGTGTCCGGCACGGACGTCGTACGCCCGTCGGGGCAGCGCAAGGCCGCTTCCGACCCGGCGCCCGTCTTCGGACCCTCCGTCCGCCTGGACATCGAGGCCGAGGTCGGCTTCGTGGTCGGGGTGCCCTCGCACAGGGGCGAGCCCGTCGCCCTCACCGACTTCCGCGAACACGTCTTCGGGCTGTGCCTGCTGAACGACTGGTCCGCGCGTGACGTCCAGGCCTGGGAGTACGTCCCGCTCGGCCCGTTCCTCGGCAAGTCCTTCGCCACCTCGGTGTCGGCGTGGATCACTCCGCTGGACGCCCTGGAGTCGGCACGGGTGACGCCCCCGGAGCGGACCCACCCCCTGCTGCCGTACCTGGACGACACGGACGACGAACCCGGCGGCTACGACCTGCGCATCTCGGTCGCCGTCAACGGCCACGTCGTCTCCGAGCCCCCTTTCTCCACCATGTACTGGACGGCCGCCCAGCAACTGGCCCACATGACGGTCAACGGCGCCTCCCTGCGCACCGGCGACCTGTACGGCTCCGGCACGGTGAGCGGCCCCTCCGAGCGGGAACGGGGATCCCTCCTGGAACTGACCTGGAACGGCCGCGATCCCCTCGAACTCCCCGACGGCAAACGGACCTTCCTCGAGGACGGCGACGAGGTGACCCTGTCGGCCTGGGCCCCCGGCCCCGACGGTGTCCGGGTGGGACTGGGCGAGGTCTCCGGCCGGGTGGTGCCCACCCCACACCACCCCACGCCCCACTGAACGACTTCCGACACCTGCCGTACGCCGCCCGCCGCCGTCATACTGGCGACGGGCGGCGTGGCTTGCGAGGACGACGGACGATGCCGGCGCCGCTCCCACAGCCCGTACGGCGCTTGCCTTTTCGCGCACCGTGCACCCATAGCAGCCGTTTCTTCCGACCATGATCCGGAGCCCGTGGCATGACTGTCAGCCTGCTCCTGCTGAGCGCCGTCGCCCTGGCGGCCGCCGTACCGGCTCCCCGCGCGCTGACCCGGGCCGCGTGGCCCGAGCGGGACCCCGTGGTCGCGCTGTGGGTGTGGCAGTGCCTGGTCGCCACCGTCATGCTGTGCTGTCTGGCGGCCCTCGTGCTGGGCACCGCGGCGGTCTTCCACACCGTCCGCGACCACGTCTTCGCACCGGCACCGCCGGCCGTGACCGCGGCGTACGACCTCTCCGCCGCCCCGGCCTGGGCCGTCGCCCTCACCCTGCTGCTGGCCTGCGGGGCCGCCTGGACGACCGCGATGCTCGCCCGCGAGCTCGTCGAGGCCCGCCGATGCCGCGGCCAGGCCCGCGCCCACCTGCGCGAACGCGCCCCCGACCTGCCGGCCGGCCTGCCCGCCTCACGCGGACCCCTGCTCGTTCTGGAGGACGAGTACCCGGACGCCTGGTGGATGCCCGGCAACCCACCCCAGCTGATCGTGACGACCGGTGCCCTGCACCGCCTCACCGACCACCAGCTGGACGCCGTCCTCACCCACGAGCGCGGCCACGCCCGTGCCCGCCACGACTGGCTGCTCCACCTCTCCACCGCCCTCGCCACCGGCTTCCCCCGCATCCCGCTCTTCGCCCACTTCTGCGACCAGACCCACCGCCTGGTCGAACTGTCCGCCGACGACACGGCCTCCCGCCGCTGCGGCCACCTGACCACGGCCCTGGCCCTGATCGAGCTGAACCAACACCGAGGCGTCCTCTCCTGCGCCTCCACCCACCGCCTCCTCGGCGAACGAGTGGACCGCCTCCTGGAACCCCAGCCCCGCCTCGGCCCCCGCCACCGAGCCCTGACAACCACGCTGGCAACCCTGATCCCCCTCCTCCCCCTCCTGATCACCTTCGCCCCAGGCCTGACAGCACTGTCATAGGCCAGCCTGCGAGCGGTCGCGCCACTGGGGCGGCATGGGTGGCTCAGCCTGCGAGCAGTCGTGCCGCTGGGGCACCCAGCCCGCGGGCAGTCGTGCCGCTGGGGCGGCACGGGTGGGCGCAGGCGGCACCCCGTCAGCGCCGGGCTGCGCGACCCACCCCCGCCCAGCCCCACCCCGGCCACGCTGCACACCGACCGCACCGCACACCCGACCGCACCGCACACCCGGCCACGCCGCCCACCCGGTGGCAGATCTCCCCCACGACCACAAGAAACCCCAGCTCAACAGCCCCACCAACAGAGCCCCCGGTGGCGCAACAATCCCGCAACACGACTTTCCCTACCACCTCGGTATGGTTCGAACCATGCCCCCCTCCGACCGCATCCGCGACCACGCCGGCCAAGGCGCGACCACAGTCGCCGCCCACCGCACGCGTCGTCGGCTGCGCGCGGACCAGGCCCGCCAACTCGCCGACCTCCTACGCCACCAGCTCCTCACCGACGGCTTCCCGGACGGCACCCTCCCCCACGAGTCCGCCCTCGCCGCCGACTACCGCGCCTCCCGCAACACGGTCCGCCAAGCCCTGGACCTGCTGCGCGCCGAAGGCCTGGTGGAACGCCTCCCCGGCGTCGGCACGGTCGTCGTCGCCCAGAAGTACCCCCACGGCCTCGACCGCCTGATGGGCCTCGCGGAAACCCTCCGCGAACACGGCCGCGTCACCAACGAGGTCCGCACCATGGGCCCCGCCCCCGCTCCCGTCCCCGTCGCCGAACGTCTCCACGTCGCCCCCGGCACCGACGTCCTCTACATCGAACGCCTGCGCCGCCTCAACGGCCTCCCCCTCTCCCTCGACCTCACCTACGTCCCCCTCGACCTCGGCACCGCCCTGCTCGGCGCCGACCTGGAGAACACCGACGTCTTCCGCCTCCTGGAAGCCATCACCGGCCAGCCCCTGGGCCACGCCGAGATCACATTGGAGGCGGTGAACGCGGACGCCCACTCCGCCGCCGTGCTGGAAGCCCCGCGCGGCGCTGCCGTCCTCATGCTGGAACGGCTCACGCACCTCGCCGACGGCCGCCCGGTCGACCTGGAGTTCATCCGCTTCCGCGGCGACCGCATCACGATGAGCGGCCTGCTGCACCGGTCGCTGTAAGCCCCCGTTCCGCTCGAAACCCACCCCCGGTTCCGCTCGACATCCCTGCCTGCGCACCTTGCGCACCTTCCTGGAGACAGCCATGCCCTTGGCGCCCCAGCGGGCCGACGTGCCCGTGACCATCGACGAGTCGAAGTGCATCGACGGCTGCACGCTCTGCGTGGACATGTGCCCGCTGGACTCCCTCGCCATCGACGAGAGCAACGGCAAGGCCTACATGCACGTCGACGAGTGCTGGTACTGCGGCCCGTGCGCGGCCCGCTGTCCCACCGGAGCCGTCACGGTCAACATGCCCTATCTGCTCCGGTGAGAGGCCACCAACTCCCATGAAACGCACCGCAGTCGCCACCACCGCCGCCGTCACGCTCCTCCTGCCCCTCACCGCCTGCGGCGGCAGTGCGGAGGCCGGCGACGGCTCGACGGTCACCGTCACCGTCGGCTACCAGTCCAAGACGATCAACACGGTCACGGCCGGCACCCTCCTCCGCTCCCTCGGCTCCTTCGAGAAGCAGCTCAACGCCCTGGGCGACGGCATCACCTACAAGGTGGACTGGCAGGACTACGCCACCGGCGCCCCCATCACCGCCCAGATGACCGCCGGGAAGATCGACATCGGCTCGATGGGCGACTTCCCGCTCCTCATCAACGCGGCCCGCGGCAAGCAGCTCGGCAAGCCCACCCACCTGGTGTCCGTCACCGGCTACAACCTCCGCGGCGGCCTCAACACGATCGTCACCTCCCCGGACTCGAAACTCACCTCACTCGAAGACCTCCGCGGCAAGAAGGTCTCCACCAGCGTCGGCTCGGCCGCCGACGGAACCCTCGTACGCGCCCTGCAACGCGCCGGCATCGACCCCGACCGGGGCGTCGAGAAGCTCAACCAGCAGCCCGCGGTGGGCGCTTCGGCCCTCTCCGCCGGCAGCGCGGACGCGCTCTCGCAGTTCGTCGCCTGGCCCGGCCTGCTGGCCTTCCAGGGCAAGGCGAAGGCCCTGTACGACGGCGCCCTCCTGAACCTCCCCACCTTCCACGGCGTCACCGCCCGCGAGGACTTCGCCAAGAAGCGTCCGGCGGTCCTGGAAGCCTTCCTCAAGGCCCAGGCGGAGGCGACCGACTATCTGAACGCCCACCCGGTGGCCGCCGCCGAGAAGGTCGCGAAGGCCACCGGCCTGCCCGCCGAGGTCGTCTACCTCTACAACGGCGCCCACGGCATCGCCACCTTCGACCCGGCGCTGAGGCCCCAACTGGTCTCCGCCCTCAAGCAGGACGTCTCGGTCCTCAAATCGGCGAAACTCACCGGCGACGTGGACGTGGACGCCTTCGTCGACGACCATTACGTCAAGAAGGCCCTGGGCCCGGCCTACGCGAAGCGCCTGGCCGCCACCCCCGCCCCGGCCGCGAGCGAGGTCTGGCCCGAGAACTCGACGCGGACCCGGACCTTCAAGTCCCCCGCCGAGCTGCTGCGTTACGTCGCCCGGCACCAGGCCGGCATCCGCGCCGCCTACGTCCCCGACGCCACCACCGGCACCCTCTGGTTCGCCGACCAGGCCGTCTGGGTGAGCGACGGCGACCAACTCCTCCCCTTCGTCGCACCGGCGACCGCGAAGGCGTACGTCGCCGACCACGGCGGCGCCCGCGTCATCCCGTACGCCGACGCACTGGAACGGGCGTCATGACCCGGACCGCGTCCTATCGCTATCCGAGGCGGGCGGGCCGGCTCGCGCTGCGGGTCGGTTCGCTGGCCGCGGCCCTCGGCCTCTGGCAGCTGCTGACCAGCCTGGACATCGACCTGTGGCTGCGCTTCTCGCAGTTCCCCACCGTCACCGACGTGGCCAGCGCCTTCGCCGGCCGGCTGTCCGGACCCGACTACTGGACCGACCTCACCGACAGCCTCACCCGCATCCTCACCGGCTTCCTGCTCGCCGCCGTCCTGGGCGTGGCGACGGGCGTGCTCGTGGCGCGTTCCCGTCTCGCCGAGGACCTGCTCGGCCCGGTGCTGGAGGTGATCCGCCCGGTCCCGGCCATCGCCCTCGTCCCCGTCGCGATCCTCCTCTTCCCCTCCAACGAACAGGGCATCGTCTTCATCACCTGCACCGCCGCCTTCTTCCCGGTCCTGGTCTCCACCCGGCACGCGGTCCGCGCCCTGATCCCGGTGTGGGAGGAAGCGGTGCTCACCATGGGCGGCGGCCGGTGGCGGATCCTCGGCTCGGTCGTGCTGCCCGGCGCGCTGCCCGGCATCTTCGGCGGACTGTCGGTCGGCATCGGCGTCTCGTGGATCTGTGTCATCTCCGCCGAGATGATCTCCGGCCAGTACGGCGTCGGCTACCGCACCTGGCAGGACTACACGGTCGTCGACTACCCGGGTGTGTTCGTCGGCATGGCCACCATCGGCATCCTCGGCTGGCTGACCTCCACCGCCGTGGAACTGCTCGGCCGCCGCCTCACCCGCTGGCTGCCCCGCACGTCGTACGTCCCCGGCCCCCGGGCCCTGACCCGCCGCCCCACCACGCCGGCCGCCCCTACCGTGCCCGTGACCGAGGAGGCACGCGATGAGCACCTCGTCTGAAACGTCCAGGTCCCACCCGCGCGACCGGCTCCTCACCGGTCCCGAGACGGGCGCCCTTTCGCCCGGTGTGGAGACCGGCGCCTCCGCGACAGAGGCGGGGGCCGGCACGTCCTCGGCCGTCCGCGGTATCCGCTTCGCCCTCCGGAACGCCACGCTCGGCCGCCCCGACGCCTCCGCGCTGACCGGCGTGTATTTGGACGTCGCCCCCGGCGAGATCCTCACCGTCGTCGGCCCCTCCGGCTGCGGCAAGTCGACGCTCCTGCGGACGCTGGCCGGCCTGCTGTCCCCGCTCGCCGGGGAGATCAGCCAGGACGACCACCCGCTGGTGGGCCCCTGCGCCGACCGCGCCCTGGTCTTCCAGGAGGACGCCCTCCTCCCCTGGCGCACCCTGCGCGCCAACGTCGAACTGCCGCTCGCCATCCAGGGGTTGCCGCGCAGGCAGCGCAGGGAGCAGGCAGACGCCTGGCTCGACCGCGTCCAACTCTCCGATCGGGCCCGCCAGTTGCCGCACCACGTCTCCGGCGGCCAACGCCAACGCGCGCAACTGGCCCGCGCCCTCGCCGCCCGCCCGCGTGCCGTCCTCATGGACGAACCCTTCGGCGCCCTCGACGCCCAGACCCGCGCCGGCATGCAGGACCTGCTCGTGGAGGTACTGCACGGCACGGGCGCGACCGTCGTCTTCGTCACCCACGACGTGGACGAGGCCCTGTTCCTCGGCGACCGCGTCGCCCTCCTCGGCTCCGGCCGGCTGACCGCCGTACGCGACGTACCGCGCCCCCGCGACCGCACCGCGCACGACGACCCGGCGCGCCTGGCGCTGCGGCGCGACGTCCTCACCTCCCTCAGCACGTGAAAGGCACCCGCGTGGACACCACCCCGGACACCCCCACGGCCGGCGCCACGGACAGCCCTGCCGACAGGCCTGCCGACGGCCCGCTGGCGATTCCCGCTCTCGGCGACGCCGAGGAACTGACCTGCGACGTCCTCGTCATCGGAGGCGGCACCGCCGGCACCATGGCCGCCCTGACCGCGGCCGAGCACGGCGCGAACGTGCTGCTCCTGGAGAAGGCCCACGTCCGGCACTCCGGCGCCCTCGCCATGGGCATGGACGGCGTCAACAACGCGGTCGTCCCCGGCCGCGCCGAACCCGACGACTACGTCGCCGAGATCACCCGCGCCAACGACGGCATCGTCGACCAGTCCACCGTCCGCCAGACCGCCACCCGCGGCTTCGCCATGGTCCAGCGCCTGGAGTCGTACGGCGTGAAGTTCGAGAAGGACGAGCACGGCGACTACGCGGTCCGCCAGGTCCACCGCTCCGGCTCCTACGTATTGCCGATGCCGGAGGGCAAGGACGTCAAGAAGGTCCTGTACCGGCAACTGCGGCGGCGTGAGATGCGGGAGAAGATCCGCATCGAGAACCGGGTGATGCCGGTGCGCGTGCTGACGGCCGAGGGCCGTGCCGTGGGAGCGGCCGGCTTCAACACCCGCACCGGACGTTTCGTCACCGTCCGCGCGGGCGCGGTGATCCTCGCCACCGGAGCCTGCGGCCGCCTCGGCCTGCCCGCCTCCGGCTACCTGTACGGCACGTACGAGAACCCCACCAACGCGGGCGACGGCTACGCGATGGCGTACCACGCGGGCGCCGAGCTCACCGGCATCGAGTGCTTCCAGATCAACCCGCTGATCAAGGACTACAACGGCCCGGCCTGCGCCTACGTCGCCAACCCCTTCGGCGGCTACCAGGTCAACCGGCACGGCGAACGCTTCGTCGACTCCGACTACTGGTCCGGCCAGATGATGGCGGAGTTCGCCGCGGAGGTCGCCTCCGACCGGGGCCCGGTGTACCTGAAGCTGAGCCACCTCCCGGAGGAGTCGGTCGCGGCCCTGGAGTCGATCCTCCACTCGACGGAGCGTCCGACCCGCGGCACCTTCCACTCCGGCCGCGGCCACGACTACCGCACCCACGACATCGAGATGCACATCTCCGAGATCGGCCTGTGCGGCGGCCACTCGGCCTCCGGCGTACGCGTCGACGAGCACGCCCGTACGACCGTCCCCCGCCTGTACGCCGCCGGTGACCTGGCCTGCGTCCCGCACAACTACATGATCGGCGCGTTCGTCTTCGGCGACCTGGCGGGCGCGGACGCGGCCCAGTACGCGCCGTACTCCGGCAAGCTTCCCCTCGATCAGCTCCAGGAGGCCCACGAGCTCGTCTACCGTCCGCTGCACAACCCGGACGGCCCGCCGCAGCCCCAGGTCGAGTACAAGCTGCGCCGCTTCGTGAACGACTACGTGGCTCCGCCGAAGTCCGGCGCCCGGCTCTCCCTGGCTCTGGAGGCGTTCGAGCGGATGCGTGCCGACATCGCCGAGATGGGTGCCCGCACCCCGCACGAGCTGATGCGCTGCGCCGAGGTCTCGTTCATCCGTGACTGCGCGGAGATGGCCGCGCGCGCCTCCCTGGCCCGCACGGAGTCCCGCTGGGGTCTCTACCACGACCGTCTCGACCACCCCCGTCGCGACGACGCGTCCTGGTTCCACCACCTCGATCTGCACAAGTCCCCCTCTGGTGCGATGGAGTTCACGGCTCGTCCCGTGGCTCCCTATCTGGTCCCGATAGAGGAGTTCAACCCGACCGGCGGTCCTTCCCGTCACCTCGGCGAGGTCCACCCGGAACAGGTGGCGACCGCCGGGGCGCGGCAGGTGGCTCCGGTGGCGGCCGGGGCCGAAGGAGCCGAGCCGGCAGGGAGGAGTGCCCCGGAGAATCCCGCCTCCCGCCCGGCCCACGAGCAGTCCTCGGCCCGTCTCGTGGAGCTCGTCGCCCTCGCCGAGGAGCAGCCCGAACTCGACGCTCTGCGGCCGTACCTGACCGACCCGGCGCCCGCCGTCCGACGCGAGGCGGTCGCCGTGCTGACGGAGGCGCTGCCGCCGGGAACGGGCCCCGCCCTCGCCGAGGCGCTCCGCGACACCGCCGCGCAGGTGCGCGCCGCCGCGGCGGCCTCGATGCGCGAACTCGTCGAGACCCTGCCTCCCGAACCGGCCCTGCGCGACGGCCTGGTCGCGGCCCTGGCAGAGCCCGACCCGGTCGTTCGTGCCGCTTCACTGGACGTCCTGCGTGCCCTGCTCCTGGGCGACGCCGCACTGTTCGCTGGCTCCTTGACGGACTCCGACGTCGCCGTCCGTATCGAGGCCGTGCGCGCGCTGGTGTCGGTCGACGCCGCCGAGGACCTCGCCCGAGCCGCGACCGCCGACCCGTCGCGCGAGGTCCGCGTCACGATCGCCAAGGGCCTGGCCACGGTGTCCGCGGGACGCCTGGTCCCGGCGGGTCCGGCCTCCGTCGGGCCCGAACCCGATCCCGTCCGGGCCGCCCTCACCGAACTCATCGACGACCCCGACGCCCTGGTGCGTGCGGCCGCCTACGGCGCGCTCGGCACCACCGGCTGCCCGGCACCGCTCGCCGATCGGGCCACGGCCGCCCTGTCGGATCCGGCGTGGCAGGTCCGGGCCGGCGCGGCCACCGCGCTGTCCGCCGCGGCTCCCGAGGTGGCCGTCCCCGCCCTCGCCAAGGCCCTCGCGGATCCCAACGCCGACGTCCGCAAGGCGGCGGTCCTCGCACTGACCCGGCAGGCGAGCGAGGACGCCCGCGCGGCCCTGGCCACGGCCACGACCGACTCCGACGCCGACGTCAGGGCGTACGCGGCCCGAGCCCTGTGACCGAGCCCCTGTGACCTTGCCGGATACGCCCTACCTCCGGTCGTCCCTCATATCCAGTCGTCCGGTTCCGGCTCGGCATCCATCTCGGGCCAGTCGTCCGCGCCCGGGTCCGCCTCCTGCTGCGGGCCCGGCGCCGCGCCTGTGGGAGACCCGTCCAGGCCGGCGAGCACCCCGACCACGCCCTCCCCGTAGGTCACCAGCTTCTTCTCGCCGACGCCGCCGATCCCGCCGAGCTGTGCCACGGAAGTGGGCCAGACCGTCACGATCTCTCGAAGCGTCGCGTCGTGGAAGATGACGTACGCCGGAACCCCCTGCTCACGAGCCTGTTCGGCCCGCCACGCCCGCAGCGCCTCGAACGCCGGCACCAGCGCCTCGGGCAGCTCGGCCGCCGCGGCCTTGGCCTTGCGCTCTCCCCGCCCGGAGCCCGACGAACCCGAGGCCGTGCGCGCGGTCACCGCCTTCTTCGGCTCCTTCCGCAGCGGCACCTCCCGCTCCCGCCGCAGCACCGCCCCGCTCGCCTCGGTCAGCACCAACGTGCCGTAGTCCCCCTCGACCGCGAGCAGTCCCTGCGCCAGCAACTGCCGTACGACGCCCCGCCACTCCCCCTCGGAGAGGTCCTCCCCGATGCCGAACACGGACAGCTGGTCGTGNTCGCCTCGGTCAGCACCAACGTGCCGTAGTCCCCCTCGACCGCGAGCAGTCCCTGCGCCAGCAACTGCCGTACGACGCCCCGCCACTCCCCCTCGGAGAGGTCCTCCCCGATGCCGAACACGGACAGCTGGTCGTGGTCGAACTGGATGACCTTGGCCGAGCGCTTGCCCATCAGGATGTCGACGATCTGCACCGCGCCGAACTTCTGCCCACGCTCGCGCTGCAGCCGTACCACCGTGGACAGCACCTTCTGGGCCGCGACCGTGCCGTCCCAGGTCTCCGGCGGGGTGAGGCAGGTGTCGCAGTTGCCGCAGCCCACCGGGTCGGGGTCCTGGCCGAAGTAGGCGAGGAGCTGCCCGCGGCGGCACTGGACCGTCTCGCACAACGCCAGCATCGAGTCCAGGTGGGCGGCGGCCCGGCGCCGGAACGCCTCGTCGCCCTCGCTGGACTGGATCATCTTGCGCTGCTGTATGACGTCGTTGAGGCCGTACGCCATCCAGGCCGTGGACGGCAGTCCGTCACGGCCGGCGCGGCCCGTCTCCTGGTAGTAGCCCTCGACCGACTTGGGCAGGTCGAGGTGGGCGACGAAGCGGACGTCCGGCTTGTCGATGCCCATGCCGAAGGCGATGGTCGCGACCACGATCAGGCCGTCCTCCCGCAGGAAGCGGGACTGATGGGCGGCGCGGGTGCCCGCGTCCAGACCGGCGTGGTACGGCACCGCCTCGATGCCGTTGCGCGACAGGAACTCCGCCGTCGTGTCCACCGACCGGCGCGACAGGCAGTACACGATGCCCGCGTCACCCGCGTGCTCCTCGCGCAGGAAGCCCAGGAGCTGCTTCTTGGGATCGGCCTTGGGCACGATCCGGTACTGGATGTTGGGCCGGTCGAAGCTCGCCACGAAGTGGCGGGCCGTCGGCATGTTCAGCCGCTGGGTGATCTCCCGGTGCGTCGCGTCCGTGGCCGTCGCCGTGAGCGCGATCCGCGGGACGTCCGGCCAGCGCTCGCCGAGCAGCGACAGGGACAGGTAGTCGGGGCGGAAGTCGTGGCCCCACTGGGACACACAGTGCGCCTCGTCGATGGCGAAGACCGAGATCTTGCCGCGCGAGAGCAGGTCCAGGGTCGACTCCAGTCGCAGCCGCTCCGGCGCCAGGTACAGCAGGTCCAGCTCGCCGGCCAGGTACTCGGCCTCCACCACCCGCCGCTCGTCGAAATCCTGCGTGGAGTTCATGAACCCGGCGCGCACGCCGAGCGCCCGCAGCGCGTCCACCTGGTCCTGCATCAGCGCGATGAGCGGCGAGATCACGATGCCCGTGCCGGGTCTGACCAGGGATGGGATCTGGTAGCACAGCGACTTGCCGCCGCCGGTCGGCATCAGGACGACGGCGTCCCCGCCGGCCACCACGTGCTCGATGACCTCTTCCTGCGCGCCGCGGAAGGTCTCGTACCCGAAGACGCGGTGCAGCGTGGCCAGCGCCTCGCTGTCGATCGTCCCTGCCATCTCGGTGATCCCGCCCGTCCCGCTCATTGCCGTGTCCCCCGTACGTCGTCCCTCGACCACTGCCTCAACGATAGGGGTCCGGACTGACACCGCCGGAGTTATCCACAGGCCGGTTCGGCGACACTCCGTACTCAGCCCGATGGCCTGCGTCACATGGCGCGCCCACGACGGCCGGAACATGCTGCTCGGGCGGGGCGGGGGAGGCCCGCTTTGACGTGCACGGCCACCTGAGCGCACCGCACGCGCACGGGCCCCGGCTCCCATGAGGGAAACCGGGGCCCACCGCTCGAACACCGCAGGTCAGCGCATCTGTCGCGGTCAGCGCACGAACACTCCCGCCTGGTTCGCCAGGTCCAGGAAGTACTGCGGGGCCACACCGAGCACCAGCGTGACCGCCACGCCGACCCCGATCGTGGTCGTCGTCAGCAGCGACGGCACGGCCACGGTCGGGCCGTCGGGCTGCGGCTCGCTGAAGAACATCAGCACGATGACGCGGATGTAGAAGAAGGCCGCGATCGCGGACGAGATCACACCGACCACGACCAGCGGGGCCGCGCCGCCCTCCGCCGCCGCCTTGAAGACGGCGAACTTCCCGGCGAAGCCGGAGGTGAGCGGGATGCCCGCGAAGGCCAGCAGGAACACCGCGAACACGGCCGCCACCAGGGGTGACCTGCGTCCGAGCCCGGCCCACTTGGACAGGTGCGTCGCCTCGCCACCGGCGTCGCGCACGAGGGTGACCACCGCGAAGGCGCCAATCGTCACGAACGAGTACGCGGCCAGGTAGAAGAGGACCGAGGAGACCCCGTCCGGGGTGGTGGCGATGACACCCGCGAGGATGAATCCCGCGTGCGCGATGGACGAGTACGCCAGCAGGCGCTTGATGTCGGTCTGTGTGATCGCGACGATCGCACCGCCGAGCATGGTGACGATCGCGACGCCCCACATGACCGGCCGCCAGTCCCAGCGCAGGCCGGGCAGGATGACGTACAGGACGCGGAGCAGCGCGCCGAACGCCGCCACCTTGGTCGCCGCGGCCATGAATCCGGTCACCGGCGTGGGCGCGCCCTGGTAGACGTCGGGCGTCCACATGTGGAACGGCACCGCGCCGACCTTGAACAGCAGGCCCATGACGAGCATCGAGGCGCCGATGAGCAGCAGCGCGTCGTTGCCCATGGTGTCCGCGAGCGCCGGATTGACGGTCTGGATCTGGCCGTCGACGACCTGCGCGATCGTCGCGTAGGACATCGAGCCCGCGTAGCCGTACAGCAGTGCGATGCCGAACAGCGTGAACGCGGAGGCGAACGCGCCGAGCAGGAAGTACTTGACCGCCGCCTCCTGCGACAGGAGCCGCTTGCGGCGGGCCAGCGCGCACAGCAGGTACAGCGGGAGCGAGAAGACTTCCAGGGCCACGAAGAGCGTCAGCAGGTCGTTGGCCGAGGGGAAGATCAGCATGCCGGCGACGGCGAACAGCAGCAGCGGGAACACCTCGGTGGTGGTGAACCCGGCTTTCACCGCGGCCTTTTCACTGTCGCTGCCCGGCACCGAGGCGGCCTGCGCGGCGAAGGAGTCGACGCGGTTGCCGTGCGCCTCCGGATCGAGCCGCCGCTCGGCGAAGGTGAACAGGCCGACCAGGGCCGCCAGCAGGATCGTGCCCTGCAGGAAGAGGGCCGGTCCGTCGACGGCGATCGCGCCCATCGCCGCGATGCGCGCCTTGGTCGTGCCGTATCCGTCCGCGGCGAGCGCGACGACCGCGGCGAAGGCGGCGACCAGCGCGACGACGGACACGAACATCTGGACGTAGTAGCGGGACTTGCGCGGGACGAACGCCTCGACCAGAACCCCGACGATCGCCGCGCCGACGACGATCAAGGTGGGCGACAGTTGTCCGTATTCGAACGTCGGCGCGTCGATCTTGGTGATCGGCTCGACCGCGGTTGTCCACAGGCTGTGGACGGCTGTTGCGCTCACTTGGCCGCCTCCACCTCGGGCTGGGGGTCCTTCTTGTCCACGTCGGACATGGTCTGCTTGACCGCCGGGTTCACGATGTCGGTGACGGGTTTCGGATAGACGCCCAGGAAGATCAGCAGGACGACCAGTGGGGCGACCACCACGACCTCCCGGATCCTGAGGTCGGGCATCGCCGCGACCTCGGGTTTCACCGGGCCCGTCATCGTCCTCTGGTAGAGGACGAGGGTGTAGAGCGCGGCGAGCACGATGCCGAAGGTGGCGATGATCCCGATCACCGGGTAGCGCGCGAAGGTGCCGACCAGGACGAGGAATTCACTCACGAACGGCGCGAGCCCCGGCAGCGACAGGGTCGCCAGACCGCCGATCAGGAAGGTGCCGGCGAGCACCGGAGCGACCTTCTGCACTCCGCCGTAGTCGGCGATGAGCCGCGAGCCGCGCCGCGAGATCAGGAAGCCGGCCACCAGCATGAGCGCGGCGGTCGAGATGCCGTGGTTGACCATGTAGAGCGTCGCGCCCGACTGGCCCTGGCTGGTCATCGCGAAGATGCCCATGATGATGAAGCCGAAGTGCGAGATCGACGCGTACGCCACCAGCCGCTTGATGTCCCGCTGGCCGACGGCGAGCAGCGCCCCGTAGATGATGCTGATCACGGCGAGGACGAGGATGACGGGCGTCGCCCACTTCGACGCCTCCGGGAACAGCTGGAGGCAGAAGCGGAGCATCGCGAAGGTGCCCACCTTGTCGACGACCGCGGTGATGAGGACGGCGACCGGGGCGGTGGCCTCCCCCATCGCGTTGGGCAGCCAGGTGTGCAGCGGCCACAGGGGCGCCTTCACCGCGAAGGCGAAGAAGAAGCCCAGGAACAGCCAGCGTTCGGTGTTGGTCGCCATGTCCAGCGAACCGTTGGCGCGCGCCTCGGCGATCTCCTGGAGGCTGAAGTTCCCGGCGACCACGTACAGGCCGATCACCGCGGCCAGCATGATCAGACCGCCGACCAGGTTGTAGAGGAGGAACTTCACGGCGGCGTACGAGCGTTGGGTCGCCGCGTTCTCGTCCGAGCCGGCGTGGGCACGGTCTCCGAAGCCGCCGATGAGGAAGTACATCGGGATCAGCATGGCTTCGAAGAAGATGTAGAAGAGGAAGACGTCGGTGGCCTCGAAGGAGATGATCACCATCGCCTCGACGGCCAGGATCAGGGCGAAGAAGCCCTGAGTGGGCCGCCAGCGCTTGTTGCCGGTCTCCAGCGGGTCGGCGTCGTGCCAGCCGGCGAGGATGATGAACGGCATCAGCAGTGCCGTCAGCGCGATCAGCGCCACCGCGATGCCGTCCACGCCCAACTCGTACCTGACGCCGAAGTCCGCGATCCAGGCGTGGGACTCGGTGAGTTGGTAGCGGTCGCCGCCCGGGTCGAAGCGCACCAGGACCGTGATCGCGAGGGCGAGTGTGGCGAGCGAGACGAGCAGCGCCAGCCACTTGGCGGCGGTGCGCCGCGCGGCGGGCACGGCGGCCGTGGCGACCGCCCCGACCGCCGGTAGCAGCGCCGTCGCTGTCAGCAGGGGAAAGGACATCGGTATCAGACCGCCCTCATCAGCAGGGTCGCGGCGACGAGGACCGCCGCACCGCCGAACATCGAGACCGCGTACGACCGCGCGAAGCCGTTCTGCAGCTTGCGCAACCGCCCGGAGAGGCCACCCATCGAGGCCGCCGTGCCGTTGACGACGCCGTCGACCAGGGTGTGGTCGACGTACACCAGAGAGCGCGTGAGGTGCTCGCCGCCGCGGACCAGGACCACGTGGTTGAAGTCGTCCTGCAGCAGGTCGCGCCGGGCGGCCCGGGTGAGCAGCGACCCGCGCGGGGCGATGACCGGGACCGGACGGCGCCCGTACTGGCCCCAGGCGATCGCCACGCCGACGACCAGCACCACCATCGTGGCGAGGGTCACCGTCAGCGCGCTGACCGGCGAGTGTCCGTGGTCGTGGCCGGTGACGGGCTCCAGCCAGTGCAGGAAGCGGTCGCCGATGCTGAAGAAGCCACCCGCGAACACCGATCCGAAGGCCAGCACGATCATGGGGATCGTCATCGACCTGGGCGACTCGTGCGGGTGCGGTTCCGTGTGCTCGCCGCGGTGCTCGGCGGCTGGCTCCACGCTCGGCTCGGCCGGGGACGGCGCCGGGGTGTGACGCCAGCGCTCCTCTCCGAAGAACGTCATCAGCATCACGCGCGTCATGTAGTACGCCGTGATGGCCGCGCCCAGCAGGGCGCAACCGCCGAGGATCCAGCCCTCGGTGCCGCCCTTGGCGAAGGCCGCCTCGATGATCTTGTCCTTGGAGAAGAAGCCTGACAGGCCCGGGAAGCCGATGATGGCGAGGTAGCCGAGGCCGAACGTGATGAAGGTGACCGGCATGTACTTCCTGAGGCCGCCGTACTTCCTCATGTCGACCTCGTCGTTCATGCCGTGCATGACCGAACCGGCGCCGAGGAACAGCCCGGCCTTGAAGAAGCCGTGCGTCACCAGGTGCATGATCGCGAAGACGTAGCCGATGGGGCCGAGGCCCGCGGCGAGGACCATGTAGCCGATCTGCGACATGGTCGAGCCGGCCAGCGCCTTCTTGATGTCGTCCTTCGCGCAACCGACGATCGCACCGAACAGGAGCGTGACGGCACCGACGATGGTGACCACCAGCTGCGCGTCGGGCGCCGCGTTGAAGATGGCCCCGGAACGGACGATCAGGTAGACACCCGCGGTCACCATCGTCGCGGCGTGGATGAGGGCCGAGACCGGGGTCGGGCCCTCCATCGCGTCCCCGAGCCAGGACTGCAGCGGCACCTGGGCGGACTTGCCGCAGGCGGCCAGCAGCAGCATCAGCGCGATGCCGGTGAGCGTGGCCTCGGAGGCGTCACCGACGAGCCCGGGCTCCTCCTGGGTACCGAGCACCGGGCCGAAGGCGAAGGTTCCGAAGGTCGTGAACATCAGCATGATCGCGATCGACAGGCCCACGTCGCCGACACGGTTGACCAGGAAGGCCTTCTTCGCGGCGGTGGCGGCGCTGGGCTTGTGCTGCCAGAAGCCGATCAGCAGGTACGACGCCAGACCGACGCCCTCCCAGCCGACGTACAGCAGGAGGTAGTTGTCGGCGAGGACGAGCAGCAGCATCGCCGCGAGGAACAGGTTCAGGTAGCCGAAGAAGCGGCGGCGCCGCTCGTCGTGCTCCATGTACCCGACCGAGTACAGGTGGATCAGCGAGCCGACACCGGTGATCAACAGGACGAACGTCATCGACAACTGGTCCAGCTGGAAGGCGACGTCCGCCTGGAATCCCTCGACCGGCACCCAGCTGAACAGGTGCTGGGTCAGTGTCCGGTGTTCGGGGTCCTTGCCGAGCAGGTCGACGAAGAGGATCGCACCGAACACGAAGGACGCGGCGGCCAGGGCCGTGCCGATCCAGTGGCCGACGGCGTCCAGTCGCCGGCCGCCGCACAGCAGGACCGCCGCTCCGAGCAGAGGCGCCGCGATCAGCAGCGCAATCAGGTTCTCCACGATTCAGCGACCCCTTACAGCTTCATCAGGCTGGCGTCGTCGACCGAGGCCGAGTGGCGGGAACGGAACAGCGACACGATGATCGCGAGCCCGACCACGACCTCCGCGGCGGCGACGACCATCGTGAAGAAGGCGATGATCTGGCCGTCGAGGTTGCCGTGCATCCGGGAGAAGGCGACGAACGCGAGGTTGCAGGCGTTGAGCATCAGCTCGACGCACATGAAGACCACGATCGCGTTGCGCCTGATCAGCACGCCGGTGGCGCCGATCGTGAACAACAGGGCGGCGAGATAGAGGTAGTTGACGGGGTTCACTTCGACGCCTCCTCGGCCCGCTTGAGGTTCGCCTGCTCGATCCCGGTGCGCTCCAGGCGCTCCTCGGCGCGCTGTTCCAGGGCCCGCAGGTCGTTGAGCGCCTCCTGCGACACGTCACGGATCTGTCCGCGTTCCCGCAGCGTCTTGCTGACGGTGAGGTCGGACGGGGTGCCGTCGGGCAGCAGGCCCGCGATGTCCACGGCGTTGTGCCGGGCGTACACGCCGGGGGCCGGCAGCGGCGGCAGGTGCTTGCCCTCGCGGACGCGCTCCTCGGACAGCTCGCGCTGGGTCTTGGCCCGCTCGGTGCGCTCGCGGTGGGTGAGCACCATGGCGCCGACGGCGGCGGTGATGAGCAGGGCGCCGGTGATCTCGAAGGCGAAGACGTACTTCGTGAAGATGAGGGCTGCCAGGCCCTCCACGTTGCCGCCCGCGTTCGCCTGCGCGAGGCCGTTGAACTCGTTCAGGGAGGCGTTCCCGATGCCCGCGAACAGCAGGACCCCGAAGCCGAGACCGCACACAAGGGCCAGCCAGCGCTGACCCTTGATGGTCTCCTTCAGGGAGTCCGCCGCGGTGACGCCGACGAGCATCACCACGAACAGGAACAGCATCATGATCGCGCCGGTGTAGACGACGATCTGCACGACGCCCAGGAAGTAGGCCCCGTTGGCGAGGTAGAACACCGCCAGGATGATCATGGTTCCGGCGAGACAGAGCGCGCTGTGCACGGCCCGCTTCATGAAGACGGTGCACAGGGCGCCGATCACGGCGACGGTCCCGAGGACCCAGAACTGGAAGGCCTCACCCGTGGAGGTGGAGTAGGCGGCGAGTTGCGCGCTCATCGGCCGACCACCTTTTCCGAGGTCGGCTCGTCCTCGCCGAAGGTCGACGCGGCCTCCTGCGGAACCTCGCCCTTGGAGAGAGCGACCTGCTGCACCGTGCCCGGCGCGGCCTCCGTCACCAGACCCCGGTAGTAGTCCTGCTCGTCCGTCCCCGGGAAGATCGAGTGCGGACTGTCGACCATCCCCTCTTCGAGGCCGGCGAGCAGTTGCTCCTTGGTGTAGATGAGGTTGGCGCGGCTGGAGTCGGCGAGCTCGAACTCGTTCGTCATCGTCAACGCGCGCGTGGGGCACGCCTCGATGCACAGGCCGCACAGGATGCAGCGGGCGTAGTTGATCTGGTAGACGCGGCCGTACCGCTCGCCCGGCGAGTAGCGCTCCTCGTCCGTGTTGTCGGCGCCCTCCACGTAGATGGCGTCGGCGGGACAGGCCCAGGCGCACAGTTCGCAGCCGACACACTTCTCCAGGCCGTCCGGATGGCGGTTGAGCTGATGCCGTCCGTGGAACCGGGGGGCAGTGGTCTTCTGCTGCTCCGGGTACTGCTCGGTCAGCCGCTTCTTGAACATGGCCTTGAAGGTCACACCGAAGCCGGCCACGGGGTTCTGGAAACCGGGTTTGGTCTCCTTCGGCTCCTCAGCCATCGGACGCCTCCTTTCCATCCGAAGATCCGTCACTCGCAGTATCCGGTCCACCACTGACAATCAACTCCCGCTCGCGGTGCGAGCGGCGCCGCGGCACGGGCAGGAGCTCCTGTCCCGGCAGCGGAGGTACGGGGAACCCGCCCGCCATCGGGTCGAAGCCGACCGGTTCCTCGGCGGGCCGCTCGGCCTCCTTCGCCTTCTCGCGGAACATGTCGAAGACGAACGAGAGCAGCAGCAGGACGAGGACGCCGCCGCCGATGTAGAGGGCGATGTCGGCGAAGTCGTAGTTCTCGTTCCTGAGGGTCCGCACGGTGGCCACGAGCATCAGCCAGACCAGCGAGACCGGGATGAGGACCTTCCAGCCGAGCTTCATCAGCTGGTCGTAGCGGACACGGGGGAGCGTGCCGCGCAGCCAGATGAAGAAGAACAAGAGCAGCTGCACCTTGATCACGAACCAGAGCATCGGCCACCAGCCGTGGTTCGCGCCCTCCCAGAAGGTGCTGACCGGCCACGGGGCCCGCCAGCCGCCCAGGAAGAGCGTCACCGACACGGCCGAGACCGTCACCATGTTCACGTACTCGGCGAGCATGAACATCGCGAACTTGATCGACGAGTACTCGGTGTTGAAGCCGCCCACCAGGTCGCCCTCGGACTCCGGCATGTCGAAGGGGGCGCGGTTGGTCTCGCCCACCATCGTCACGATGTAGATCAGGAAGGAGACCGGCAGCAGGACGATGTACCAGCGATCGTGCTGCTGCTCGACGATCGTCGACGTGGACATCGAGCCCGAGTAGAGGAACACCGAGGCGAACGCGGCGCCCATGGCGATCTCGTACGAGATCATCTGCGCGCAGGAGCGCAGGCCGCCGAGGAGCGGATAGGTGGATCCGGAACTCCAGCCCGCGAGGACGATGCCGTAGATGCCGACCGAGGCGACCGCGAGGATGTAGAGCATCGCGATCGGCAGGTCGGTGAGCTGCATCGCGGTGCGGTGCCCGAAGATCGAGATCTCGTTGCCGGCCGGGCCGAAGGGGATGACCGCGATCGCCATGAAGGCCGGGATGGCCGCGACGATCGGCGCGAGGACGTAGACCACCTTGTCCGCGCGCTTGACGATGACGTCTTCCTTGAGCATCAGCTTCATGCCGTCGGCGAGCGACTGGAGCATGCCCCAGGGGCCGTGCCGGTTGGGGCCGATGCGCAGCTGCATCCAGGCGACGACCTTGCGCTCCCACACGATGGAGAAGAGCACGGTCAGCATCAGGAAGGCGAAGCAGAACACCGCCTTGACGACGACCAGCCACCAGGGATCGGTGCCGAACATCGAGAGGTCTTCAGCGGCGAGGTACGGGCTCATGCCTCCACCTCCTGGGGGGCTTCGGCGGCGGGCTTCGCCGGGCCGATGCGGACGAGTGAGCCGGGCAGCGCCCCGGTGTCGGAGGCGACGCCCCCGCCCGAGGAGTTCAGCGGGAGCCACACCACCCGGTCGGGCATCTCGGTGACCCGGAGCGGGAATTCGGCCGTCCCGGCGGTTCCGGTCACGGCGAGCAGATCGCCGTCCTTCACGCCCGCCTCGGCGGCCGTGGCGGGCGACACGCGCGCGTGCACCGCGTGCCGCGTCCCGGCGAGCGCCTCGTCGCCCTCCTGGAGGACGCCCTGGTCGAGCAGCAGCCGGTGTCCGGCGAGTACGGCCTCCCCGGCGGCCGGCCGTGGCAACCGCGCGGCACTCTCCAGGGGTTCGGTGGCCCGGGGTCCGTCCCAGGCCCCGAGCCGGTCCAGCTCCGCGCGCACGGTGCGCAGGTCCGGCAGACCCAGGTGTACGTCCATGGCGTCGGCCAGCATCTGCAGCACGCGCGCGTCGGTGGGAGCCAGGCGGCGGGTCATCTGGTCGGGCTTGAGCGCGGCCTCGAAGAAGCGCACCCGGCCCTCCCAGTTGAGGAACGTACCGGCCTTCTCGGCGACCGCCGCCACCGGCAGGACCACGTCCGCCAGTTCGGTGACCTCGCCGGGCCGCAGTTCCAGCGACACCAGGAAGCCGACCTCGCGCAGCGCCTCACGCGCGCGTGCCGGGTCGGGCAGATCGGCGACCTCGACGCCCGCGACCACCAGCGCCTGGAGTTCACCGCCCGCGGCGGCCTCGACGATCTGGCCGGTGTCACGCCCGTAGCGGTGCGGGAGTTCGGCAAGGCCCCAGGCCGCGGCGACCTCGTCCCGCGCGCGCGGGTCGGTGGCCGGACGGCCACCCGGCAGCAGCGTGGGCAGCGCGCCCGCCTCGATGGCACCGCGTTCCCCGGACCGGCGCGGGATCCACACCAGCTGGGCACCGGTCGCTGAGGCGGCCCGTGCGGCGGCGGTCAGCCCGCCCGCCACGGCGGCCAGCCGCTCGCCCACGGCGATCACCGCGCCCTCGGTGCGCAGCGCCTCCGAGGCCCTCGCACCGTCGTCCTCCAGGCCGGCCCCGCTCGCGAGCGCGTCCAGCCACTCGGTCTCGGTGCCGGGAGCGGCGGGCAGGAGCGTGCCGCCCGCCTTCTCCAGGCCGCGCGTCGCGTGCGTGGCGAGGGAGAACACCTTCTGCCCGTGCTTGCGCCAGGCCTTGCGCAGCCGGAGGAAGACGCCGGGCGCTTCCTCCTCGGCCTCGAACCCGACCAGCACAACGGCGGGCGCCTTCTCCAGAGCGGTGTACGTGACGCCCGTACCGTCGAGGTCCCGTCCCCGCCCGGCGACCCGGGCGGCCAGGAAGTCGGCCTCCTCACCGCTGTGCACGCGTGCGCGGAAGTCGATGTCGTTGGTGTCGAGCGCGACGCGCGCGAACTTGCTGTACGCGTAGGCGTCCTCGATAGTGAGCCGGCCGCCGGTCAGGACACCGGTCCGGCCCCGTGAGGCGAGCAGCCCCTGGGCGGCGATCTGCAGCGCCTCCGGCCAGGACGCCGGCACCAGGTCGCCTTCGGCGTTGCGCACCAGCGGGTGCTGGAGCCGGTCCCGCTGTTGCGCGTACCGGAACGCGAACCGGCCCTTGTCGCAGATCCACTCCTCGTTGACCTCGGGGTCCTCGGCCGCGAGTCGCCGCATGACCTTGCCGCGCCGGTGGTCGGTGCGGGTCGCGCAACCGCCGGAGCAGTGCTCGCAGACCGACGGCGAGGAGACGAGGTCGAAGGGGCGGGAGCGGAATCGGTACGCCGCAGAGGTGAGGGCGCCGACCGGGCAGATCTGGATGGTGTTGCCGGAGAAGTACGACTCGAAGGGGTCGCCCTCACCGGTGCCGACCTGCTGGAGCGCGCCCCGCTCGATCAGTTCGATCATCGGGTCGCCCGCGACCTGGTTGGAGAACCGGGTGCAGCGGGCGCACAGCACGCACCGTTCGCGGTCGAGCAGCACCTGCGTGGAGATCGGCACGGGCTTCTCGTACGTCCGCTTCTTTCCCTCGAAGCGGGACTCGGACTGGCCGTGCGACATGGCCTGGTTCTGCAGGGGGCACTCGCCGCCCTTGTCGCAGACCGGGCAGTCCAGCGGGTGGTTGATGAGGAGCAGCTCCATCACACCGTGCTGTGCCTTCTCGGCGACCGGCGAGGTGAGGTGCGTCTTCACCACCATCCCGTCGGTGCACGTGATGGTGCAGGACGCCATGGGCTTGCGCTGGCCCTCGACCTCGACGATGCACTGGCGACAGGCGCCGGCCGGGTCGAGGAGGGGGTGGTCGCAGAACCGGGGGATCTCGATGCCGAGTTGCTCGGCGGCCCGGATGACCAGGGTGCCCTTGGGCACGCTGATCTCCACGCCGTCGATCGTCAGCGACACGAGGTCCTCCGGCGGGACCGCCGCCTCTCCCCCGCCGGCGGGAGCGTTGGTGGTCACAGTCATGCGTTCACCTCCGTGCGGTCGGCCCAGGCCGTCGACTTGGCCGGGTCGAAGGGGCAGCCGCGGCCCGTGATGTGCTGCTCGTACTCCTCACGGAAGTACTTGAGCGAGGAGAAGATCGGCGAGGCCGCGCCGTCGCCGAGGGCGCAGAAGGACTTGCCGTTGATGTTGTCGGCGATGTCGTTCAGCTTGTCGAGGTCGGACATGACGCCCTTGCCGGCCTCGATGTCGCGCAGCAACTGCACGAGCCAGTAGGTACCTTCGCGGCACGGCGTGCACTTGCCGCAGGACTCGTGGGCGTAGAACTCGGTCCAGCGGGTCACGGCACGCACGACGCAGGTCGTCTCGTCGAAGCACTGCAGAGCTTTTGTGCCGAGCATGGAACCCGCGGCGCCCACTCCTTCGTAATCAAGAGGGACGTCGAGGTGCTCCTCGGTGAACATCGGCGTCGAGGACCCGCCGGGTGTCCAGAACTTGAGCCGGTGCCCGGCTCGCATGCCGCCGCTCATCTCGAGGAGCTGGCGGAGTGTGATGCCGAGCGGGGCCTCGTACTGACCGGGACTGGTGACATGGCCGCTGAGCGAGTAGAGCGTGAAGCCCGGGGACTTCTCGCTGCCCATCGACCTGAACCATTCCTTTCCTTTTTGCAGAATCGCGGGAACCGACGCGATCGACTCGACGTTGTTCACAACAGTCGGGCACGCGTAGAGGCCCGCGACGGCGGGGAAAGGGGGACGGAGCCGCGGTTGACCCCGGCGGCCTTCGAGCGAGTCGAGCAGTGCGGTCTCCTCACCGCAGATGTACGCGCCGGCGCCCGCGTGCACGGTGAGCTGGAGGTCGAGTCCGCTGCCCAGGATGTTCTCGCCCAGGTAGCCCGCCGTGTAGGCCTCACGCACGGCCTCGTGCAACCGTCGCAATACAGGGACGACTTCACCGCGCAGATAGATGAAGGCATGCGAAGACCTGATGGCATAACACGCGATGACAATGCCCTCGATGAGGCTATGCGGGTTCGCGAAGAGGAGCGGAATGTCCTTGCACGTTCCGGGCTCCGACTCGTCGGCGTTGACAACTAGATAGTGCGGCTTTCCATCCCCCTGGGGAATGAACTGCCATTTCATTCCCGTGGGGAATCCCGCACCGCCGCGGCCGCGCAGACCGGAGTCCTTGACGTACGCGATCAGGTCGTCCGGTGACATGGCCAGCGCCTTGCGGAGTCCCTCGTATCCCTCGTGCCTTCGGTAGACGTCCAGCGTCCAGGACTTGTCCTCGTCCCAGAAGGCCGACAGCACGGGTGCGAGCAGCTTCTCGGGGCTGGTGTCTTTGATCTCGGGTGCCAAGGTCATCACTCCCCCTCCTCGGCGGTAGGCCCTGCCGGGTGGGCCGGGTCGGAGGCCGACGTGTCCTGCGGCGCGTCGTGTGAGCTCAGGTGCTCTGTCGGTGACGGGTGGTGCACCGCCTTGTCCTGCGGCTCCTTGTGCGGTCCGCCGTCGCGCGGATGGACCACGCGTGCGGGTGCGGCCTCTCCCCTTGCCAGGCGAAGGCCCACCAGCGAAGCGGGTCCCGCGCCGCCGCTCGCCTCGACGGCCCCGGGCCGCTCGTCGGGGAAGCCCGCCAGGATCCGGGCCGTCTCCTTGAAGGTGCACAGTGGCGCCCCGCGCGTGGGCTCGACCGGCCGTCCCTCGATCAGGTCGTCGACGAGGCGTTTGGCGCTCGCCGGGGTCTGGTTGTCGAAGAACTCCCAGTTGACCATCACGACGGGCGCGAAGTCGCAGGCCGCGTTGCACTCGATGTGTTCCAGGGTGACCTTGCCGTCCTCGGTGGTCCCGCCGTTGCCGACACCCAGGTGCTCCTGGAGGGACTCGAAGATCGCGTCGCCGCCCATCACCGCGCACAGGGTGTTGGTGCAGACGCCGACCTGGTAGTCACCGCTCGGCCGGCGCCGGTACATGGTGTAGAAGGTGGCGACCGCGGTCACCTCGGCGGTGGTCAGGTCCAGGACGTCCGCGCAGAACTTCATCCCGGTGCGCGTGACGTGGCCCTCCTCCGACTGCACGAGGTGCAGCAACGGCAGCAGGGCGGAGCGGGAGTCCGGGTAGCGGGCGATGATCTCGCGCGCGTCCGTCTCCAGCCTTGCTCGGACGTCGTCCGGGTACGCGGGCGCGGGCAGCTCGGGCATGCCCAGGCTGACGCCCCGCTCCGAAGAAGAGGTGGTCACCGGTCGACGCCTCCCATCACGGGGTCGATGGACGCGACGGCGACGATGACGTCGGCGACCTGGCCGCCCTCGCACATCGCCGCCATGGCCTGCAGGTTGGTGAAGGACGGGTCCCGGAAGTGGACCCGGTAGGGGCGGGTGCCTCCGTCGGAAACGGCGTGCACCCCGAGTTCGCCCTTGGGCGACTCGACGGCCACGTACGCCTGTCCCGGCGGGACCCGGAAGCCCTCGGTGACCAGCTTGAAGTGGTGGATCAGGGCCTCCATGGACGTGCCCATGATCTTCTTGATGTGGTCGAGGGAGTTGCCGAGCCCGTCCGGTCCCAGGGCGAGCTGGGCGGGCCAGGCGATCTTCTTGTCGGCGACCATGACCGGACCGGGCTGCAGCCGGTCCAGGCACTGCTCGACGATCCTGAGGGACTGGCGCATCTCCTCCAGCCGGATCAGGAAGCGGCCGTAGGAGTCGCAGGTGTCGGCGGTGGGGATGTCGAAGTCGAACGTCTCGTAGCCGCAGTACGGCTGCGCCTTGCGCAGGTCGTGCGGCAGGCCGGTCGAGCGCAGGATCGGGCCGGTGGCGCCGAGGGCCATGCAGCCGGCCAGGTCGAGATAGCCGACGTCCTGCATGCGGGCCTTGAAGATGGGGTTCCCGGTGGCGAGCTTGTCGTACTCCGGGAGGTTCTTCTTCATCTTCTTCACGAACTCGCGGATGTGGTCCACCGCGCCGGGCGGCAGGTCCTGGGCGAGTCCGCCGGGGCGGATGTACGCGTGGTTCATCCGAAGGCCCGTGATGAGCTCGTAGATGTCGAGAATCATTTCACGATCACGGAATCCGTAGATCATGATCGTGGTCGCGCCGAGTTCCATGCCGCCGGTGGCGATGCACACCAGGTGCGAGGACAGCCGGTTCAGCTCCATCAGGAGCACCCGGATGAGGGTGGCGCGGTCGGTGATCTGGTCCTCGATGCCGAGGAGCTTCTCGACGGCGAGACAGTAGGCGGTCTCGTTGAAGAAGCTCGTCAGGTAGTCCATGCGCGTCACGAACGTGGTGCCCTGCGTCCACGTGCGGAACTCGGTGTTCTTCTCGATGCCGGTGTGGAGGTAGCCGATGCCGCAGCGGGCCTCGGTCACCGTCTCGCCGTCGATCTCCAGGATGAGGCGGAGCACGCCGTGCGTGGAGGGGTGCTGGGGGCCCATGTTGACGACGATGCGCTCGTCGTCGGCGCGGGCCGCGGACTGGACGACCTCGTCCCAGTCGCCGCCGGTGACCGTGTATACGGTGCCCTCTGTGGTCTCCCGGGGGGAGGCATGCGAAGTGCTCACGAGTACGACCTCCGCTGGTCCGGAGCCGGGATCTGGGCGCCCTTGTACTCGACGGGGACGCCGCCGAGGGGGTAGTCCTTGCGCTGCGGGTGGCCCTGCCAGTCGTCCGGCATCATGATCCGCGTCAGGGCCGGGTGACCGTCGAAGACGATGCCGAAGAAGTCGTAGGTCTCGCGCTCGTGCCAGTCGTTGGTCGGATAGACCGGGACCAGGGACGGGATGTGCCGGTCGGTGTCCGGAGCGCTGACTTCGAGGCGGATCAGCCGGTTGTGGGTGATCGAGCGCAGGTGGTAGACGGCGTGCAGCTCACGGCCCTTGTCGTGCGGGTAGTGGACCCCGCTCACGCCGGTGCACAGTTCGAAGCGCAGGGCCGGGTCGTCGCGCAGGGTGCGGGCGACGCGCGGCAGGTGCTCGCGTTCGATGTGGAAGGTGAGTTCGCCGCGGTCGACGACCGTCTTCTCGATCGCGTTGCCGGGGAGGAGACCCTGCTCCTCCAGCGCGCCCTCGAGTTCGTCGGCGACCTCGTCGAACCAGCCGCCGTACGGCCGGCCGGCCGGGCCCGGGAGCCGGACCGAGCGGACCAGGCCGCCGTAGCCGGAGGTGTCGCCGCCGTTGCTGGCGCCGAACATGCCGCGCTGGACGCGGATCTCCTCGCCGCCCTCGCCGCGCCGGCCGGGGAGGTTGGAGGCGCCGAGGTCCTTTTCGGGGTTCACCCCGTTCGACGCCCCGTTGGTGCCGTTCGCGTCGCTCACCGCAGCAGCCCCTTCATCTCGATCGTCGGCAGGGCCTTGAGCGCCGCTTCCTCCGCCTCACGGGCCGCCTCCTCGGCGTTCACGCCGAGCTTGGAGGACTGGATCTTCTGATGGAGCTTGAGGATGGCGTCCATCAGCATCTCGGGCCGTGGCGGGCAGCCGGGCAGATAGATGTCGACCGGGACGATGTGGTCGACGCCCTGGACGATGGCGTAGTTGTTGAACATGCCGCCCGAGGAGGCGCAGACCCCCATGGAGATCACCCACTTCGGGTTCGGCATCTGGTCGTAGACCTGCCGGAGCACCGGCGCCATCTTCTGGCTGACCCGGCCGGCGACGATCATCAGGTCGGCCTGGCGCGGCGAACCGCGGAAGACCTCCATGCCGAAGCGCGCCAGGTCGTAGCGGCCGGCGCCGGTGGTCATCATCTCGATGGCACAGCAGGCGAGGCCGAAGGTGGCGGGGAAGACGGACGACTTGCGCACCCAGCCCGCGGCCTGCTCGACGGTGGTCAGCAGGAAACCGCTCGGCAGCTTTTCTTCGAGTCCCATGTCTAAAGGCCCCTCAGTCCCATTCCAGGCCGCCGCGCCGCCATACGTACGCGTACGCGACAAAGACGGTGAGCACGAAGAGCAGCATCTCCACGAGCCCGAAAACACCCAGGGCGTCGAAGGTGACGGCCCAGGGGTAGAGGAAGACGATCTCGATGTCGAAGACGATGAAGAGCATCGCCGTCAGGTAGTACTTGATGGGGAAGCGCCCGCCGCCGGCCGGCGTGGGGGTCGGCTCGATTCCGCACTCGTAGGCCTCGAGCTTGGCGCGGTTGTACCGCTTCGGACCGATCAGCGTGGCCATGACCACGGAGAAGATCGCAAAGCCTGCCCCGAGGGCTCCCAGTACGAGGATGGGCGCATACGCGTTCACCGCTCCTCGCTCCTCTCAGTCGGCACTGACTGCTGGCGATGGCACATCGGGCTCACAGCGCCCCACGTGTCTCACGAACCCCGCCCATCCCGGCGAAGATCGCGAACATGTGAAGCAGGTCACAAGCCCAACTGCCTCGCATCCTATGCCTGCCGCTCTGTGATCTGCGACACGGGGTATTGCACAAGCTTTGTGATCTCCACCACCTGATGAAGGATCATGAAGCCGGATGAGTGTCGATCTTCGTACGAGAAGCGTCCGAGTGATCACGAGAGGTGACATTTCCGCTCGTCGGCGCAGGTCGAAGGACGCGTCTCAATATCAAGAGACTTCCCTTGCATGCAAATTGGTGTTGGACGAGGCGCCTTGGTAGAGGATCGCGTTCACACATCAGGGGGAGCCGCGATGCGCGATGTGGACACGTGCACACATTCACGAGCCCGGGCCGGCGGATTCCGCACACAGGACGCACCCGTTCCCGTAACCGTTGCGTGACCTCCACCACATCCATGAGAAGCACCTGGGAAGCGGGGTTGGCCACCTGTCCCAACCAGTGGTAGGTGGCGGGCAATTCGGACGTAACAACGAAAGAGCGTGATCACGGGCTTGATGACCCGTGCCCGCAATGTCCGTTACGGCGTCAATAAGGAACCGTGCGGCAGGTGTTCGGGGGGTCGATTGAACAACTGTGGCGCACCACACGTTTCTTGAAGGTATGGAGGAGCCCCTGATACCGGTTGTTCTCATGTCCCACACCGCTCACATACGCAGCCACCGGAAACCCCGCCGCAGCGCGTCGAAAATCGCGATGCGGGCCGGAGTTGCCGGTGGCGTTCTCAGCACCCTGGCAGTGGCCGGGGCGTCAGGTTCGGCGAACGCTGCCGAACCGGTGACGCAGACGCTCGAACTGCCCACCCTGACGGCCGACCTGGCCGCGCAGGTCGCCGAGTCCGCCGACGCCACACAGCAGGCGGCGGCGAACTACCAGCTGCAGGCTGAGCGTGACGCAGCCGCCGCAAAGGCCGCGAAGCAGGCCAAGGCGGACCTCGCGGAGGCGAAGCAGAAGGCCGAGGCCAAGAAGAAGGCCGCCGAGGAGGCCGCTCGCAAGGCCGCTGCCGAGCGCGCGACCCGCAGCACCGAGCGGGCCACCCTGTCCGCCTCGGCGAGCGCCGGCACGTCCACCAGCACGTCCACGGCCACCGGTTCGGCCGCCGCGGTCATCGCCTTCGTCAAGGCGCAGGTCGGCGACGCGTACGTCTCCGGCGGCACCGGCCCCAATTCGTGGGACTGCTCCGGCCTCGTCCAGGCCGCCTTCAACCAGATCGGCGTCAGCCTGCCGCGCGTCTCGCAGGACCAGTCGACCGCCGGCACCCAGGTCTCGCTCGACAACCTGCAGCCGGGCGACATCCTGTACTGGGGAAGCGCGGGCAGCGCGTACCACGTGGCGGTGTACGTCGGCGACGGCATGTTCGTCGGCGCGCAGAACCCGTCCACGGGTGTCGCCGAGAAGCCGATGTCCTACGACCCGCCCACCGGAGCGGTGCGGGTGCTCTGACGCACAACCGTACGGAAGGGGCCGCAGCCGCTCGGGGGCAGCGGCCCCTTCCGGGTTCACGGCCCACCTCGTCGAGCCGGTCTGGCCGGTCTGGCCGGTCTGCTTCTGGGGATGCTGTGCCTGTTCTGATGTCCTGTGCTTCCGCACAGGACAGGAGAAACAGTCATGCCGAGCGTTTTCGTCCAGGGCAAGCCCGTCGACGCGTATCCCCCGCTCTCACCCGAGGCCCGGCGCGGGTCGGTCCGGCGTATCACCGAGGTGGGTGAGGAGGTTCTGCACAAGCCGTGCCGGGACGTGACCGAGTTCGGTCCCGATCTCGCCGCGCTCATCGACGACATGTTCCTGACGATGTACGTCGCCGACGGCGCGGGACTTGCCGCCAACCAGGTCGGCGTCGATCTGAGGCTGTTCGTCTACGACTGCCCGGACGACGACGGTGTCCGGCATGTCGGGCACATCGTCAACCCGGTGCTGGAACCGCTCGACCCAGCCGGGCGGCGGCTGCTCGACGAGCACGAGGGGTGCCTGTCGGTGCCCGGCGCCGTGATGGACGTACCGCGTCCGGACCTGGCCGTCGTGCGCGGGCTCGACAAGGACGGCGAGCCGCTCGTCATCGAGGGCACGGGGTACTTCGCCCGCTGCCTGGCCCACGAGACCGACCATGTGAACGGGCACGTGTATCTCGACCGGCTCTCCAAGCGGGAGCGGAAGGACGCGCTGCGGCAGGTGGCGGACCGGCGCGACGAGGTCTTCGCCCGCCGGGCCGCCAACATCGAGGCCCTCAACGGGTAGTCGCACCCCGCTTCAGCGCTGCCCATCGGCGGGGGAACCCTCGACAGGCCCTCGTCGCACCCGTCACCCGCCTCACGCCTTCGGCGCCACCTTGCTCAGGCCGTTGATGATGCGGTCCATCGCGTCGCCGCCCGTCGGGTCGGTGAGGTTCGCGAGCATCTTCAGCGTGAACTTCATCAGCAGGGGGTGCGACAGTCCGCGCTGGGTCGCGATCTTCATGACCTTCGGGTTGCCGATGAGCTTCACGAAGGCGCGGCCCAGCGTGTAGTAGCCGCCGTAGGTGTCCTTGAGGACACGCGGGTAGCGCTGGAGGGCCAGTTCCCGCCCCGCGGGGGTCGAACGGGCGTGGGCCTGGACGATGACGTCGGCGGCGATCTGGCCGGACTCCATGGCGTAGGCGATGCCCTCGCCGTTGAAGGGGTTCACCAGGCCGCCGGCGTCGCCGACCAGGAGCAGGCCCTTGGTGTAGTGCGGTTGGCGGTTGAAGGCCATGGGGAGCGCGGCACCGCGAATGGGGCCGGTCATGTTGTCCGGGGTGTAGCCCCAGTCCTCCGGCATGGACGCGCACCAGGCCTTCAGGACCTCGCGCCAGTCGAGTTCCTTGAAGGAGGCCGAGGTGTTCAGGACGCCGAGTCCGACGTTCGAGGTGCCGTCGCCCATGCCGAAGATCCAGCCGTAGCCGGGCAGGAGACGGTCCTCGGCGCCCCGCCGGTCCCACAGTTCCAGCCAGGACTCCAGGTAGTCGTCCTCGTGGCGAGGCGAGGTGAAGTACGTACGGACCGCGACGCCCATCGGGCGGTCCTCGCGGCGGTGCAGGCCCATCGCCAGCGAGAGCCGGGTCGAGTTGCCGTCGGCGGCGACGACGAGCGGCGCGTGGAAGGTGACCTCGCGCTTCTCCCCGGTGTCACCGAGCTTGGCGTGCACGCCGGTGATGCGGCCGGTGCGGTCGTCGATGATGGGCGCGCCCACGTTGCAGCGCTCGTACAGCCGCGCGCCCGCCTTCTGCGCCTGGCGCGCGAGCTGCTCGTCGAAGTCGTCGCGCTTGCGGACGAGGCCGTAGTCCGGGAAGGAGGCGAGATCCGGCCAGTCGAGCTGGAGGCGGACGCCGCCGCCGATGATGCGCAGGCCCTTGTTGCGCAGCCAGCCGGCCTCCTCCGAGATGTCGATGCCCATGGCGACGAGTTGTTTGGTGGCGCGCGGGGTGAGTCCGTCACCGCAGACCTTCTCGCGCGGGAACTCGGTCTTCTCCAGCAGGAGTACGTCGAGCCCGGCCTTGGCGAGGTGGTAGGCGGTGGTGGAGCCGGCTGGCCCCGCGCCGACGACGATCACATCGGCGGTGTTTTCGGAGAGGGGCTCGGTCACGGCGGGATCTCCCCAAGTTCGGAATCTGCGTGCCGACGGGCACTGGACATGGGCAGTCTATTCAGCAGAATTGATCACCCGGCTGAAGGGCTGCCCAGTGAACCGAGCTCTCCCCGTAGTACGGCTGCGTGTCCCCACCGACGAGGACGCCGTCGCCTGGCACCGGACCTTCGCCCACCCGGACGTCATGGAGTTCCAGGGCGGCAAGCCCGCGGAGTTGTCCGTCTACGAGGAGCTCACCGCCCGCCAGCGCCGGCACGACGCCGAGCGCGGGTACTGCCTGTGGACCATGCTCGACGAGTCCGGGCAGGTCATCGGCTTCACGGGTGCCCAGCCGTGGGAGCGGACCTGGGGGCCGACGGGCGAGATCGAGATCGGCTGGCGGCTCGGGCGCGAGCAGTGGGGTCGCGGATACGCCACCGCGGCCGCGCGGATCACCTTGGAACGGCTGCGTGCGGTGGGCGTGCCGAGCGTGGTCGCCATGGTCGACGCGCGCAACACCCGGTCCGTGGCGGTCACCCGGCGGCTGGGCATGCGCCTCGCCGAGGTGTTCCGGACGCCGACGTCGGAGCGGGAAGGCCACTGCTACCGGCTCGATCTGGACCCAGCCGAAGGTGACCGACAGTAACCGACTGTCACAGAAAGACACTTGATGCTTCCGGGCGCTGTACGGCCGGGGTTACCCTGCCAGTACCGCTGGGGGTGACATCTGTGCGCATAACACCCAATTCGCCCGAGGTGCGGGTGCCGAAGCTGGTCGGTCTGATGGCCGTCGACGCGCGCGAGGCGGCCGAGACGGGCGGCGTGCGCCTCGCCGCCCCCGACCGGCCCGACTTCCGCCGCACGGTCGTGGAGTACGTCGTACGGCAGTACCCACCACCCGGCGCCCCGGTGCCGCGAGGGGCCGTGGTCACCGTGTGGTTCGACTTCGGCGAGGGTGAGGGCGGCGGCGGCGCGGGCGTGCACGAGCCCCGCATACCGCGCCCGGGCGGCGGCGGCATGCAGCGCGAACTCGACGAGCCGGGAGATCCCTTCGCCGTGGCCGGGTTCGCCTCGCCCTACTGACCGCTCGCCTTGAAGCCCCGGTGCAGCGCCACGATCCCGCCGCTCAGGTTCCGCCAGGCCACCCTCGACCAGCCGGCCTTCTGGAGGCGCTCGGCCAGCGCGGGCTGGTCGGGCCAGGCGCGGATGGACTCGGCGAGGTAGACGTACGCGTCCGGGTTGGACGACACCGCGCGCGCGACCGGCGGCAGGGCGCGCATCAGGTACTCGGTGTACACGGTCCGGAAGGGCGCCCAGGTCGGGTGCGAGAACTCGCAGATCACCACGCGCCCGCCGGGCTTGGTCACCCGGTACATCTCGCGCAGCGCCGAGTCGGTGTCCTGCACGTTGCGCAGCCCGAAGGAGATGGTGACGGCGTCGAAGGTGTCGTCCTTGAAGGGCAGCTTCGTCGCGTCGCCCGCGGTGAACGGCAGCCAGGTGTGCTTGCGCTTGCCGACCTGGAGCATGCCGAGGGAGAAGTCGCAGGGGACGACGTACGCGCCGGTGCGGGCGAAGGGCAGCGAGGACGTGGCCGTACCGGCGGCCAGGTCCAGGACCTTCTGCGCGGGCCGGGCGTCGACGGCCTTGGCGACCTCTCTGCGCCACACCCGGTCCTGACCGAGCGAGAGCACGTCGTTCGTCAGGTCGTACCGTTCCGCCACGTCGTCGAACATCGAGGCGACTTCGTGCGGCTGCTTGTTCAGGGAAGCGCGGGTCACGGGGCCATTGTTGCAGTACGTCCCCCGCGCCCGCTCAGGGGAGCAGTCGCGCCTTCTTCCTCGCCGCCACGTCCTCCACCCATCCGCACGACAGGACGAACACCGCGATCAGGACCCAGCCGACGCCGAACATGAACCACTGGCTCTCCAGCGGCAGGTACGTCTCGAACGCCGGCACCTTCCAGAACTGGTCGATCAGCGGGACCGCCAGGATCAGCGCGATCTCGTGCCAGAGGTAGATCGTCACCGCGCGCGCGTTGAAGACGGTCACGACCCTGTCCAGCCGCCGCAGGCGGGTCAGCCCGGCGAAGTCGATCCGGAAGCGGGCCTTGGCCCACATCAGGAGCATCACGAAACCGGCCGACCAGAAGGCCTGCGCGAGGGGGATCTCGTCGAGGTCGTACGTGCCGAACTCGGCCTGGTGGCCGAAGGCGTACCAGCCGCCGTACCCCAGCGCTGCGAGTGACAGGGCGACGACCGCGGCCGGCTTCATCCGCTGCAGCACGCCGTCGCGGTGGGCGAAGCCGAGGATCCAGCAGAAGACGTACGTCGACAGGTCCCACAGCGCGCTGCCGAAGCGGTTGTCCGGGCCGGCCCACCCGAAGGTCAGGACCAGGACCGGCGCGAGGGACAGCAGCAGGACCGGCACCGGCGCCCTGCGGAAGATCCGCAGGAGGGCCGGGGAGAGCAGGACGAACCACAGGTACGTCCGCAGGTACCAGAGGATCTCCCACGCCTGGACGCCCCACGCGTTGCCCGGCGGGTCGCCGAGCGGGACGATCCAGTAGACGATCTGCCAGCCCGGCATCCAGCCGTGGACCAGCATCGCGACGACCACGAAGAGGCCCCAGAACCAGAACGGGGGCAGCAGGCGGCGCAGCCTGCTCCTCACCACCTGGGACGCCGGGCGCTCCAGGGACTTCGCCATCAGCGTGCCGGCCAGGGCGAACATGATCCCCATGGAGGGGAGGACCAGGCCGCACCAGGCCCACCCGAAGGTGTGGTAGGTGACGACGCGGACCAGGGCGACGGCCCGCAGGGTGTCGAAGTAGCGGTCGCGGCCGGCCGCCTCGGGCCGGGCGGCGGAGTCGACCCGTGGCAGCGGGGCCGTGTCCACGACCGGAACCGCTCGCACCGGAACCGCTCGCACGGGAACCGCGCGCGCCGCGCCCTTGCCGTGTGCGCCCATCAGCTCGCCCCCGCCGGGGTCCCGACCTCGCCGGTCCGCTTCAGCTTCTGCCAGCGCAGGCGGCCGCCGGTGAGGGCGGTGATGCAGGAGTGGATGAGGACGAGGTACATCATCTGGCGGTAGGCCAGCTGTTGCAGCGGCATCATCAGCAGGTAGCGGTACTTCTCGCGGTCGAGGCGGAAGGCGTACGCCGCGCAGATCAGCTGGACGCCGAGGACCGCGAGCCAGGCCAGCAGCGCCGCCCGGAAGTCGACGAAGATCATCGAGTAGACGGTGAACACGTCGATGAGCGGGGCGAAGACCGGCGTGACGATCTGGAAGAGGACCACCAGCGGCATGCCGACCCGGCCGAAGCGGCCGGAGGGGCCCTTGTCGGTGAGGGACTTGCGGTGCTTCCAGAGCGCCTGCATCGTGCCGTAGGACCAGCGGTAGCGCTGCGACCACAGCTGCTTCAGGGAACCCGGCGCCTCGGTCCAGGCGCGTGCGTGCTCCTGGTAGACGACCCGCCAGCCCTGGCGGTGCATGGCGATGGTGATGTCGGTGTCCTCGGCGAGGGTGTCCTCGCTCATGCCGCCGACCTGGAGGACCGCCTCGCGGCGGAACGCGCCGATCGCGCCGGGGATGGTCGGCATGCAGCGCAGCAGGTCGTACATGCGGCGGTCGAGGTTGAAGCCCATCACGTACTCGATGTGCTGCCAGGCGCCGATGATCGTGTCGCGGTTGCCGACCTTGGCGTTGCCGGCGACCGCGCCCACCCCGGGGTCGGCGAAGGGCTGTACGAGTTGTCGTACGGTGTCCGCCTCGAAGACCGTGTCGCCGTCCATCATGACGACGACGTCGTGACTGGCGCTGCGCACGCCGTTGTTGAGGGCGGCCGGTTTGCCCGCGTTCTCCTGGCGGATGACCCGGACGTTCCTCATGCCGAGCGACTCGGCCGCGCCACGCGCGATCTCGGAGGTGCCGTCCGTCGAGCCGTCGTCCACGACGATGACCTCGATGGGGTGAGTGCTCTGCGCCAGCGACTTGAGGGTGTTGGCGATGCACTCCTTCTCGTTGTACGCCGGGACGATCACGCTCACCGGGCGGGTGACCGGCACTCCCCAGCTGAAGCGGCGTCTGTTGCGCCGCCGGTAGTGGCTGCGGGCGAGGATCAGCATCATGCCGAACCGGCCGATGACGGCCACGCCCACGACGACCAGTCCGACGGACAGCGTCGGCACGGTCCACTCGGCGACGGCGACGGCCACGATGAGGGCCTTGCCCTCGTAGAGGGTCGCGCCGGTGGCCTCGCGGTGGGCGGCCTGGAGCCGGTCCGAGGCCGAGCCCTGGGTCCCGGCCCGGCCCTGCGTCTGCGTCCCGGCCCGGCCCTGCGTCTGCCCGTCCGGCACCCCGCCGGGCTGCTCGGAACCGGCGGCCTCCGAAGCCCCCGAAGCATCCGGAACTCCGGCGGCACCCGCGGCGCCCCCGTTCTGCTGCTCCATGACACCGCTGATGGTGGTGAAGGTGTACCCCTTCGCCTGCATCTTCTCGATGTACGCCGGCAGCGCCTTGATCGTCTGCTCGCGCTCGCCGCCCGCGTCGTGCATCAGCACCGACGCGCCGTCGGTGCCCGACGGGGTGGCCCACTTGACGATCTTCGAGACGCCCGGCTTCTTCCAGTCGTCGCTGTCGGTGTCGACGAAGACGCTGGTGTAGCCGTCCGCGCCGAGCGCCTCGTAGACGGGCCAGCTGTAGTTGTCGATGGCGTCCGTCTCCGAGGAGTACGGCGCCCGGAACAGCGTGGTCGTGATGCCGGCCGCGCCCGCGAGCGCCAGCTGTGTCTGCTCCATCTCGCGCCGGATGCGGGCGTCGCTCTGGTAGGAGAGGTCGACGTGGGTGAAGGTGTGGATGCCCACCTCGTTGCCCTGTTCGACCATGTCCCGCACGATGCCGGGGTAGCGGGAGACCATCGAGCCGACCACGAAGAACGTGGCGGGGACGTCGTACTTCTCCAGGATCTCCAGGACCCGGGGCGTGTACGTCGGGTTCGGGCCGTCGTCGAAGGTGAGAGCGATCGTCTTGTCCGGCACGGACAGCGTCGTGGCCTGTCCGCCCCGGAAGCTGACGATCGGCCCGCCGTTGAGGATCTTGTCGGGCACCTTGCTGGCGCTGGCCCCGTCGCGCACGCGCTGGTCGCCGCCGACCTCGGCGCGCAGGTAGCCGTCGAGCAGCATGATGCTGGTCAGGGCGAGCAGGAGCAGCAGGGCGAGGATGACCCGAGGTTTCTGCAGCGCCGCGGCCTTGCCCGCCGCCCGTTCCATCCGGGAGGGGGCCCGCCGGCGGCCGCGTGAGGGCGTCGTCGAAGTCATGACTGCGTCCCGGTCAGTTCGTGGAGGTGGGAGTGGCGGTGGCCGTGGCGGTGGCCGTGCTCGTGGGCAGCGCGGACGGCGTGCCGCCGGGCCGGCCGGCCCCGTTGCCGAGGCCGCCCTGCGGGGCGTAGCCGGCGGGGCCGTTGCC
>NZ_JBXEJE010000012.1:0-230360 GCF_056820935.1 Streptomyces sp. Q2
AGTTCTCAAGGAACGGACGCTTCCTTTGTACTCACCCTCTCGGGCTTTCCTCCGGGCTTCCCTTCGGTCTTGCGTTTCCAACTCTAGCAGTGTTTTTCCGGCCCCCTGACCACCGTCCTGCAGGCATGCAGAAGGTGACCCCGAGATAGGATCTGACAAGTTGGGTGCTGCCAGGCAAGGACGCCAGGTGTGCGTCGCTCAGCCCCGAGCAGGAGTACGACTGTACACGGAGCCGCAGAGCAGGTGCAAATCGATTCGAGGTATGGTCTAGACCTCTAAGGTGAGCTCTCGTGCGGAACCGGTACTTCGTATGACATACCCTGCTGATCAGTGCGCCGTCCGGGACAGGCAGTGACGGTGTCCATATAGATCTCCACCCCTGGGAGGCTTCCCATGACCACCGTGACGTCCCCTCTTGCCGGACGCGCCATCGGACTGGCGGCGGTGCCCGATCCGGTCTTCTCCGGGGCCATGGTCGGCCCCGGAACGGCCATCGACCCCGTGCGTGAGCCTTCCGAGGCTGTCGCGCCCGTCGACGGAGTCATCGTCTCGCTGCATCCGCACGCTTTCGTCGTCGTCGACGAGGCCGGACACGGCGTACTCACCCACCTCGGCATCGACACGGTGCAGCTCAACGGCCAGGGCTTCGAGTTGCTCGTGAACAAGGGCGACACCGTCACGCGCGGTCAGAGCGTGGTGCGCTGGAATCCGGCGGCGGTCGAGGCCGCGGGCAAGTCTCCGGTCTGCCCGATCGTGGCGCTCGAGGCCACCGCCGAGGCGCTCGCCGAGCTCCGTGAGGACGGCGACGTGAAGGCCGGCGACAGTCTCTTCGTCTGGAAGTGACGCCGACACCGTCTGATGACGGCAAGTAGGGACAACCACCGCGGCGGCGGGACCCGCCGCACTATCGGGACGGGTGAGATGGAGACAACGCTGCGAGGCGTCGGCGTGAGCCATGGTGTGGCGATCGGCGAGGTTCGGCACATGGGAACGGCGGTGCTGGAACCGCCTGCCAAGCAGATACCGGCGGAGGACGCGGAGCGTGAACAGGGGCGCGCTCGTAAAGCCGTCGAGGCTGTGGCCGCCGATCTGACGGCACGCGGCAACCTGGCCGGAGGAGAAGCCCAGGCGGTGCTCGAGGCGCAGGCCATGATGGCCCTGGATCCCGAGCTGATGGCGGACGTGGAGCGGCGGATCGCCGTCGGGAGCACGGCCGAGCGGGCGGCGTACGACGCGTTCGCCGCGTACCGCGCCCTGCTCGCCGGAGCTGGTGAGTACCTGGCCGGTCGTGTCGCCGACCTCGATGACGTGCGGAATCGTATCGTCGCACGCTTGCTCGGGGTGCCGATGCCGGGTGTGCCGGACAGTGACGAGCCGTACGTCCTTATTGCTCGGGACCTTGCGCCGGCCGACACCGCGCTTCTGGATCCGACGCTGGTCCTCGGTTTCGTCACCGAGGAGGGCGGCCCGACCAGCCACAGTGCGATTCTCGCCCGTGCGCTCGGAGTTCCGGCCGTGGTGGCGCTGCCCGGAGCGGGTGAGCTGGCCGAGGGCACGATGATCGCGGTGGACGGGAGCACCGGCGAGATCTTCGTGAACCCCAGTGAGGAACGGAAGAGGCGGATGGCGGCCGAGGCCGCCGAGCGCAAGGCCGCACTGGCCGCCTCGACGGGGCCGGGCGTCACCTCCGACGGGCACAAGGTGCCGCTGCTGGCCAATGTCGGCGGTCCGGCCGACGTGCCGGCGGCCGTCGAGGCCGGGGCCGAGGGTGTCGGTCTGTTCCGTACCGAGTTCCTGTTCCTCGACGACAGCAAGAACGCTCCGTCGGAGGAGAAGCAGGTCGACGCCTATCGTCAGGTGCTCGAGGCGTTCCCCGAGGGACGTGTCGTGGTGCGTGTGCTGGACGCGGGTGCGGACAAGCCGCTGGACTTCCTCACGCCGGCGGATGAGCCGAACCCGGCACTGGGCGTGCGTGGACTGCGGGCCCTGCTCGACCATCCCGATGTGCTCCGCACGCAGCTGACCGCGCTCGCCAAGGCTGCCGAGGGACTGCCGGTCTACCTCGAGGTCATGGCTCCGATGGTGGCGGACCGTGCCGACGCGAGGGCCTTCGCGGACGCGTGCCGTGACGCTGGGCTGCAGGCGAAGTTCGGCGCGATGGTGGAGATTCCGTCGGCCGCCCTGCGGGCGCGCTCGATTCTGCAGGAGGTCGAGTTCCTGTCCCTGGGGACCAACGACCTCGCGCAGTACACGTTCGCCGCGGACCGTCAGGTGGGTGCCGTGTCCCGTCTGCAGGACCCCTGGCAGCCCGCGCTGCTCGACCTGGTCGCGCTGTCCGCCGAGGCGGCGAAGGCCGAGGGCAAGAGCTGTGGTGTCTGCGGCGAGGCCGCGTCCGACCCGCTGCTCGCATGTGTGCTGACCGGTCTGGGCGTCACCTCTCTTTCCATGGGTGCGGCGTCGATCCCCTACGTCCGGGCGACGCTGGCGAAGTACACGCTTGCGCAGTGTGAGCGGGCCGCGGCTGCGGCGCGGGCTTCGGACAGTGCTGAGGGGGCGCGGAACGCGGCGCAGGCCGTGTTGTCCGGCGAGTAGCGGTCGGGCCGGCCGTCGGCTGTGCCGTGAGGGGCGCTCCACCTGCGGGTGGGGCGCCCCTCACGCGTTCAGTGGTGGTGCCCCGGTGTCTGCCCCATGTCACCGAGCTCGGGCGGCACGCAGTAGTCGACGTCCGATTCCGGGGAGATGAGGTCTCCGGAGTCGATGTCGGTGCAGTAGGCGTCGAAGACCTCTCCGGCGGTGAGGGGTTCGAGGCCTTCCCCTCGCATGCGCCAGCCGTAGATGCGGTCCGGGGCGCCGGGGGTGCTGGTGCGCATGACGAGACCGCCGGGGCCGTGGGTGGCGAGGCCGAGGGCCAGGACGGTGGTGAACTCGAGGGCTTCGGCCTCGTCGAGGTGGGTGGCGCCGTCGCTCTCCTCTTCTGTGCGGAGCACGGACACGACTGATTCCGGGGTGCCCGTGACGCTGCAGACGAGGTGTCGGTCTCCGCTCTGGGCTGTTTCGAGGATGCGGACGAGGAGGTGGGAGGCGCGGATGAAGGCCGCACGGCCGATGTCCTCGCCGCAGGCGGCACAGGCGCCGAGACGTGCCAGCAGGGTGCTCGCGTACTCCCAGGTGGCCTGCCGGACGGCTTCGTCGACGAGGGCCGGTACGAGGTCGGCCAGGGGTTGGCCGTCGTAGGGGATGGTCGGGCCCGTTGTCGCGAGCTCCGCTGTGAAGCGTGTGCGGCTTGACTGGATGTCCGGGTCGAGGCCGGCGGCCGTGCAGAACTCGGCGTACTCCTGTGGGTCGAAGAGGGCGACGGTGGTGTGGCTGCCTTGCGCGACGCGGTGTTTGAGGAGCTCTTCGACGTGTCGCAGATAGGTTTTGTGGTCGTCGAAGGTGAAGCTGCGGTACCGCCGCATGGCGCGGAAGTCGTGCTCGTCGGTCAGCAGGCCGATGGTGCCGGCGATTTCGCGGCGCAGGACGCGTCGCATCGTCTGGTGGTCGGTGTGCGCCATGGTTCCCCCTGGGTCCGGTCGATCAATGCTCACTCACAGTAATCGGCGGCACTGACAACGGTGTCCGGGCGAGGTGGCTTTGTCGGCCTCGGGCTTCGCAGGTGTGCTGGGCGAGCCCGAGGCCGGCTACGGGAGGGTGAGCCGTGCCCTCCGGTTTTGGTCAGGCGTGTTTGTGGGCCAGGTCCTCGTAGAAGCGGAGCAGGTCCAGGTTGTCGATGGAGCCAGGGTTGACGGCCTTCTCCAAGGGGGTGCCCTGGAGGAGGCGTTTCACGGGGACCTCGACGCGTTTGCCGGTGAGGGTGTGCGGGATGCCGGGCACCTCGATGACCTCGTCGGGGACGTGGCGGGGGGAGAGCTGTTCGCGGATGGTCTGCCTGATGCGGTTCAGGAGGGCCTCGTCGAGGGCGGTTCCCGGGATCAGGTGTACGAAGAGAGGCATCCAGTAGCCACCGTCGGGCTGTTCGACGCCGATGACGAGCGATTCCTTGATCTCGGGGAGTCGTTCGACGGCTTCGTAGATGTCGGCCGAACCCATGCGGACGCCCTGGCGGTTGAGCGTCGAGTCGGAGCGACCGTGGATGACGACGGAGTCGCGCGAGGTGACGGTGATCCAGTCGCCGTGACGCCACACTCCGGGATAGGTGTCGAAGTAGCTGTCGTGATAGCGGCTGCCGTCCGGGTCGTTCCAGAAGTGGATCGGCATGGACGGCATGGGGTTGGTGACGACGAGCTCGCCGACCTCGTCGACCAGGGGCTTTCCGCTCGGATCCCAGGACTGCAGGTCGGTGCCCAGGCCGGGTGCCTGGAGCTCGCCGATGTACACGGGGAGGGTCGGTACGGCTCCGGCGAAGCAGGAGCAGACGTCCGTGCCACCGCTGACGGACGCGATCCACAGGTCGTCGCGGACCTCGTCGTGCAGCCAGCGGAAACCGTCGGGCGGCAGGGGCGAGCCGGTGGTGGCGACGCAGCGCACCCTGGAGAGGTCGTGGTCACGGCCGGGATGGACTCCGGCCTTGCGGCAGGCCATGACGTACGCGGCCGAGGTGCCGTAGAGGGTGGCCTGCGTGCGTTCGGCGATCTGCCACTGGGCGCCGGTGTCCGGATAGCCGGGGCTGCCGTCGTAAAGGACGATCGTGGTGCCCGTGAGGAGGCCGGAGACGAGGAAGTTCCACATCATCCAGCCGGTGGACGTGTACCAGAAGAAGCGGTCCTCGGGGCCCAGGTCGCAGTGCAGGCCGAGCTGCTTGAGGTGCTCGACGAGGATGCCGCCCTGGGACTGGACGATGGCCTTGGGCAGGCCGGTCGTGCCCGAGGAGTAGAGCACCCACAGGGGGTGGTCGAAGGGCACCTGCTCGAAGACGGGCTCCGTGTCGGCGGCCGTCAGGGCCGACCACTCCAGGGCGCCTTCGGGAGCCTCGGTGCCGAGCACGGGGATGTGGACGACGGCGCGCAGGGTGGGCAGTTCTCGGCGCAGTTCGGCGACCGTGTCACGGCGGTCGTGCTCCTTGCCGCCGTAGCGGTAGCCGTCGACGGTGAACAGGATCACCGGTTCGACCTGCTGGAAGCGGTCCAGGACGCTGCGGGCGCCGAAGTCGGGGGCGCAGGAGGTCCATACGCCGCCCACGGCGGCGGTGGCCAGGAGGGCTACGACGGCCTGCGGGATGTTGGGAAGGTAGCCGCTGACGCGGTCGCCGGGGCGGACGCCGAGGGTGCGCAGCTCGGCGGTCAGGGCGCCGACCTGTCGGCGCAGTTCGGACCAGGTCACGGGGCGCGGCTCGTGGGTTTCGTCGACGTGCAGGAGGGCCGGTTCGTCCGCGCGGGTCTCGGCGGCCCGCAGGGCGTGCTCGGCGTAGTTCAGGGTCGCTCCGGGGAACCACTGGGCGCCGGGCATCGAGCGGTCGCCGAGCACGCGCGCGTAGGGGGTCGAGAACCGTACGTCGAACCACTCCGTGAGGGCTTTCCAGAACGTGTCCAGCTGGTCGACGGACCAGCGGTGCAGTGCGGGGTAGCCGCCCGCGGAAGGGGCGCCGTGGTGTTCCGCCGCCCAGGCCTGGAACCTGGTGACCTGTGCCTGGGCGATGCGTTCCGGATCGGGCTGCCAGAGCGGCTGGGGGTTCGTGGTCGGCATGGGGCGGCTCCCGGACTGTGCGCGTCGTGTGCGTCGTCCGCGCACGGGCTGGGTGTGCGCGTGACGCGGCTGACACGGACGATGCCATGTGATCAATTCTCACACCAGGGTGTGCCCCACATAGTCCGTGTCGTGAAGATGTGGTCCAGGCACGGGTGAACGGCAGTTGAACGAGACACCTGTGTGAGCCGGTCAATGGCAGGCTGAGCAGCATGGATGGTCGTGACCTGGTGCGTTCGGTGAAGGCGGTCGGTTCGGCGGGGGCGGCCCAGGGGTTGCGTACCGTACGAGCCGCGTGGCGCAGGAGGCGTGCCGATGCCTCCGGGCTGCCGTCGCGGGGGGCCGAGCGGGCTCGGGTTCCCGGGCCGGTGCGGGAGGTGGAGCCTGGTCCCGGGGGCGGTGTCGTCCGGTTCAGCCGCTCCGAGCTGCGGATCAGCGTCGCCGTGAACGGAGCTGTCTTCTGGGGCTGGGACGGGGCGGGCCCGGAGCCGTCGTACGCGCTCGCGAACCGTTGTCCGGAGCCGGACCCGCGGGCGCGGCTGGAGCCGGACAAGGACGGGGGCTGGCGGGTCGTGGCCGAGCGGGTGACGGTCGTCGTCTCGCGGCACGGATCGATCGAGGTGCTTACGCCCGGAGGGGTGATGCTGCGCCGGGATCTGCCGCCCCGGTGGTGGGATCCGGTCGGCGGCGGACCGGCCCGGTGGATGCAGCGCTCGGAGGTGGCCGCGGACGCGCGGTTCTTCGGACTCGGCGGGCGCGCTTCGGGGCCCCGGCTGCGGGACGGGGCCTACCGGCTGTGGAACACGGACCCGGGCCGGCCCTTCGGCCCCGGCGACGATCCGCTGTACGTGACGATGCCGGTGCAGCTGGTGGTGGCCGACGCGGCCACGCATCTGGTGTTCCACGACACGTCGTGGGACGGCACGGTCACCCTGCGGGAGGGTGAGGAGGGCGCGGGGTCCGGTCACGACCTGGCCGGCACGTGCGAAGTGCGGATGGACGGGGGGCCGTTGCGCTCCTGGGTGATGGTGGGCACCCCCGCGCGCGTGCTGCTCGCCTGGGCCTCGCTCACCGGGGCGCCGGCGCTGCCGCCGGCGTGGGCGCTCGGTCATCACCATGCGCGGTGGGGCTTCGGCGACGAGCAGGAGGTCCGGCGGATCGGCTCGGGCTATCAGGAGCGCGCCCTGCCCCTCGACGCGGTCCATCTGGACATCGACCACTACGACGCGCACCAGGTGTTCACCGTCGATCAGGATCGTTTTCCCAAGTTGCCGGTGCTGGCCGAGGAGTTGCGGCGGGACGGGATCCGGCTGGTGTCGATCGTCGATCCCGCCGTCAAGGCCGAACCGGGGAACACCGTGTTCGACAGTGGGACGGCGAAGGACGCGTTCGTGCGGGACGCGACCGGGCGGCTCGTGCGGAGTGTCGTGTGGCCCGGAGAGGCCGCCCATCCGGACTTCACGCACGCGCGCGTGCGGCAGTGGTGGGGGCGCCTCTATGAGGAGCGGCTCGCGCAGGGCTTCTCGGGGTTCTGGCACGACATGAACGAACCCACCTCGTTCACGGCCTTCGGCGAGTCGACGCTGCCGCGGTCGGCCAGGCACTCTCTGGAGGGGCGGGGCGGCGACCATCGGGAGGCGCACAACGTGTACGCGCTGTGCATGGCCCGGGCGGGTTACGAGGGGCTGCGCGAACTGGCTCCCCAGGAACGTCCTTTCGTCTTCTCGCGCTCCGGCTGGGCGGGGATGCAGCGCTACGGCGGGACGTGGTCCGGCGACGTCGCCACCGGCTGGCCCGGGCTGCGGGCGTCACTGTCGCTGGTCATGGGGCTGGGGCTGTGCGGGGTGCCGTATTCGGGGCCGGACGTGGGCGGCTTCGACGGGAGTCCGTCGCCCGAGCTGTATCTGCGATGGTTCCAACTGGGCGCGTATCTGCCGCTCTTCCGCACGCATGCGAGCATGCGGGCCGGGCGCCGGGAGCCGTGGGAGTTCGGTGCGGAGGTGTTGGAGTACGCGCGCGTGGCGCTCGTCGAACGCCGTCGGCTGCTGCCGTATTTCGTGACGCTCGCGCATCTGGCCCGCCGTACGGGCGCGCCCTATGTGCGCCCCTTGTGGTGGTCGGCGCCCGAGGACCGGGCGCTGCGGGACTGCGAGGACGCGTTCGCGCTGGGCGACTGTCTGCTGGTGGCGCCGGTGTTCGATCCGGGCGCGGGCCGGCGTGCCGTGCGGTTGCCGCGGGGGCGCTGGTACGACACGGCTACGGGGCAGGCCTACGAGGGGCCGGCGCAGGTCCTCCTGGACGCTCCGCTGTCACGGATACCGGTGCTCGCGCGGGCGGGTGCCGTCATTCCGGTGCGCGGTGACGACGGCGGGCTGGAACTGGAGGTCTGGGCGCCCGCCCGGGGACGTACCGGGGGCGGGCTGGTGGTGCCGGACGGGGGCGACGGCTGGGACGAGCCGGCGATCGAGCGCTATGTCACTCGCTGGGAGGGGTCGCGGGTGGTCGTCGAGCAGGAGGGTGAGGACGGCGTGAGCGAGCCGCCTCACCCGGTGCGCGTACGAGGGCTGGAGACGGGCTGAGGTCAGAGGTACCGGCCCTCGAACCAGGCCCGCACGGCCAGCGTGTGCAGGGGGAAGGCGAGCTCCTGAGGCCGCCGCAGGAGGTGCCAGCCCTCAGTCTCGTCCGTGGCCTGGGAGGGCGCGAGGCCGTCGGCCGGGCGCTCCGGCAGGGCCCCGAACAGCAGGAGGTGGCCGTCGGGCGAGCTCAGCGCGTCGACGAGTCGTACGTCGCGGCTCGCCGCGTCGATGCCGGTCTCCTCCTTGAGTTCACGGACGAGGGCCTGCCGCCAGTCCTCGCGGTCGTCGATGTAGCCGCCGGGCAACGCGATGCCTCCGCGCGCGGGGGCGACGGTTCGGGTGATGACCACCAGAGCGCTGCCCTGTGTGTCGTACACGGGCTGGAGGGCCACCGCGACGGGGAGCGGGTTGCGGTAGGCGACGGTGGAGCAGGCCGGACAGGTGCGGGGCCAGCCGGAGACGCCCGCTCCGTAGGGAGCTCCACAGGCGGAACAGTGGGAGCCGGGCGCGGAGTTGGGGATGGAGTGCTGAGTTTCGGACACGCGGCGGACTGTATCCGATCATCGGAAGAGCGTCTTCCGGAGGTGGCCCCATTGCGGTCGGTCAGGAGTCAGTGGCTCTTGGTCAGCGACTTCGCGGACACCGGGAAGTCGAAGTAGGTGTCCGGGTAGGGCTCCGGCTTGTACGTGTAGTGCCACCACTCTTCGGCGAGGTTCACGAAGCCGAGGCTTTCCAGAGTGCTCTTGAGGAGCAGCCGGTTGGTCCGCTGTTCGCCCTGGATGCGGGGATCGAGGGTGTGCGAGAGGGTGTCGAAGCAGTCGAAGCCGGTGCCCATGTCGACGGAGTTGTCCGGGAAACGCTCGTCCTTGGGGGCGTAGCAGGGCACCGGGGGCTCCCCCGGGACGTACGGCCTGGTCGGCTTCGCGGGGAGCTTCACGATCGTGAGGTCCATGGTCGAGCCGCGGCTGTGACCGGATTTCTCGGCGATGTAACCGTCCTCGAACAGCCGGGTCTTGTCGACATCCGGGTAGAACTCGCTCTTCAAGGCCTGGTCGTCGAGGTCCTTCGCCCAGCGGACGAAGTGGTCCACGGCGCGCTGCGGCCGGTAGCAGTCGTACACCTTGAGGGTGTAGCCCTGGCGCAGGAGGGTCACCTGTGCCTGGTGGAGCGCTTCGGCGGCGGGGCGGGTGAGGATGCAGAGCGGTTGGCGGTAGCCGTCGATGCGCTCGCCGACGAAGTTGTGCGGGGTGAAGTAGCGCATCTCCTGGAGGATCGTCGGGTCGACGGTTCTCAGGGCCACGAAGTTCTCCGGCGCCTTGGGGTCGGTGTTCGCCCGGGCGGTGGCGGAGGGCGTGGCCACGGCCAGCAGGGCGGCGCACAAGGTGACCAGCCCGCGCACTGTGTTCGTGAGTCGTGTCATGTCTCCTGCGTCTATCAGGGGTGTGTTGCGCAGGGGAAGCGATCGGATGCGGTTCGCCTCGAAGAGAGCACCCTCGACGACGGCCCTGCCCGTGCGGCGCCGCCCGTGGCACACTTCTGACGTACCGTCAGATTCGATGGAGGGAGGGACCTTGTCGCGTACACACACGCCCGTGGTCGAGGGGTGGTTCGCCGGCGACGGCGACGACTTCAGGCTGCTCGGCACGCGCTGCAGCGCCTGCGCCTCGGTGTTCTTTCCTCGCGAGGAGATTCACTGCCGCAATCCCGGGTGTTCCGGCGGTGACCTGGAGGTGGTTCCGCTCTCCCGGCGCGGACGCGTCTGGTCGTACACCGACAGCCGGTACCGGCCACCGTCACCCTATGTGACCGATCCGGAACTTCCGTGGGAGCCGTGCGCGTTGATCGCTGTGGAGCTGGAGGCAGAGCGGATGGTGGTGCTGGGACAGGCGGTTCCCGGGGTCACGGTCGGCGATCTGGCGGTGGGCATGGAGGTGGAGATCGTGCCCGGGGTGCTCCATGAGGACTCAGAGACCATCTGGACGACCTGGCAGTGGCGTCCGACGGGGGTGACGCGGTGACCGGTGACGTGGCGGTGCTCGGCGCGGGCATGCACCCGTGGGGCAAGTGGGGGCGCGGCTTCGTCGAGTACGGAGTGGTGGCTGCCCGTGCGGCGCTCGCCGACGCGGGGCTCCAGTGGCGGCAGGTCGACTCGATCGTCGGGGCGGACACCGTGCGCGGGGGCTACCCCGGGTATGTGGCGGGGGCGACGTTCGCGAAGGCGCTGGGCTGGCAGGGGGCGCGGGTCACGAGCGTGTACGCGGCGTGCGCGTCAGGGGCGCAGGCCGTCGACACCGCGCGCGGGCAGATCCTGTCCGGTCTCGCGGACGTGGTGCTCGTGGTCGGCGCCGACGCCGCACCCAAGGGGTTCTTCCGGCCCGCGGGCGGGGACCGGCCCGACGATCCGGACTGGCTGCGCTTCCGGGTCCTCGGGGCGACCAACCCCACGTACTTCGGGCTGTACGCGCGCCGGAGGATGGCCGTGCACGGCGACACCACGCAGGACTTCGCACAGGTCAAGGTGAAGAACGCCGCCTTGGGCGCGCTGAATCCGCGTGCCCGCTATCGCAGGCGGGTCACCGCCGAGGAGGTCGCCGCCTCCGCCGTGGTCGCCGATCCGCTGCGGCTGCTCGACATCTGCGCGACCTCCGACGGCGGGGCAGCCGTGGTGCTGTCCAGCATGGATTTCGCCCGTCGGCACGGGGTGGCTGATCCGGTGCGTATCCGGGCCGTGTCCACGGTGACGCCGCGTTACCCCCAGACCGTGCTGGACCTGCCGGACATCGCGACGGACTCCGCGGTGGCCGCCGAACCCGCCACCGAGCCCTTCCGGGCGTCCATCGCGCGGGCGGCGTACGAGGAGGCCGGCATCGGGCCCGAGGACGTCTCCCTCGCCGAGGTGTACGACCTGTCCACCGCGCTGGAACTGCAGTGGTACGAGGACCTGGGGCTGTGCGGGGAGGGCGAGGGGGCCAAGCTGCTGCGGGAGGGCGCGACGGCCCTGGGCGGGCGCATACCGGTCAACACGAGTGGTGGACTGGCCTCCTTCGGGGAGGCCGTGCCGGCGCAGGCGATCGCCCAGGTCTGTGAGGTGACCTGGCAGTTGAGGGGGGTTTCGGGTGACCGGCAGGTCGCCGGCGCGCGCGTGGGGATCACGGCGAACCAAGGGCTGTTCGGACACGGTTCGGCGGTGATCGCGGTGCGGTGAGAGACGAGCGGCCGAAGTCCGGGCGGTCGTGCGGCGAGACGGGGACGCAAGGGCTTTCCCGTACGGTGCGTGACCGGCCGGGAATGCTGCGTGAACGGCTCATGAACTGGGCCTGGGCGTGCGTCGGCCGCGCCATCATGCTCCCGTGCGCTCCTGGACGGATACTCTCCGCTTCGCCTTCCAACCGGTGGTCAATCTGACGACCGGCGGGGTCGCGGGGCTGGAGATACTCGCCCGCCCCGAGACCGGGGACATCCTGGCCGAGGCCCGTCGTGACCCCGAACTCGACGGGCGGCTCGCGGTGTTGGCGGTCCGTTCGGCGGTTCGCAGAGAGACTCTGCTGCCGCTGCACGTCAACGTGTTCGCCGGCACGCTCGCCGACCTCGGCGGACTCACGCCGCTGCACGACGCCGTGCGCCAGGCGGGGCGGCTGCCGTGGGAGGTGACGATCGATGTCGGCCCGCCGTACACCCACGTACCGCAGCCGGCGCTGCTGGAGGCGGTGGCCGGGCTGCGGGAGCAGGGGTTCCGGATCAGCGCGGACGGTGTCGGCGACGGGGACGTACCGCTGCGGCTGCTCACCGACCTCGGGCCCGACCTGGTGAAACTCGACGCGTCGCTGCTGGCGCGGCCGGCGGCGGTGCGGGCGATGCGCACCCTGTGCGACGAGGTGGGTGCGTTGCTGTGCGTCGAGGGGGTGGAGACCGAACTGCAGTGCGCCGGGGCGCTGTCGGCCGGTGCGCAGCTCGCGCAGGGCGAGTTGTTCGCGCCGCCGTCCAGGCTGCCGGCCGCGGACGTCTACGTTCCGCCCCGCTCCCCCGACGTCGTCGAGGCGCCGCGTTCGGGGCCGACGGTAAGAGAGTTCGTCCGGCCCGCGGCGCTGCTGCCGGTCACCGCGTCCGCGAGCCAGGTGCGGGCGCTGCTGACAGGGTCGCCACACGTCTCCGGGGTGCTGCTCGTCGACCAGGACGGGGTGCCGGTGCGGTCGGTGCACCGGTCCCGCTTCCTGCTGTCCATGTCGGGGCGCTACGGCCATGCCCTGTACGCCGACCGGCCCGCCGCCAAGCTCGGCGACCCGCCCAGGACGGTGGGCGTCGACGCCACCGCATGGGAGGTCCTGGACGTGCTGGCGGTCGGCGACCGGGACCGGACGTCGGACGACGTGGCGGTCGTCGACCGGTACGGCCGGTGCGTGGGCGTCGTACGGCTCGCGGACCTGGTCCGGGCGCTGGCCGAGAGCCGGGTCGAGGAGGCGGCCGGGCTCAACCCGCTGACCCGGCTGCCCGGTTCGGACGCGATCACCGGCGAGGTGGACCGGTATATCGCGGACGGGCGGACGTTCGCGTTGAGTTGGCTGGACGTGGACCACTTCAAGCAGGTCAACGACGGAGCCGGTTTCGCGGTCGGCGACGAGCTGATCCGGTCCGTGGGGCGGGCGTTGCTGCACGCCGTGTCCGGCAGTGCCCGCGTGGGCCACATCGGCGGGGACGACTTCCTGGTGCTCGCGGATCCGGAGGGACTGGAACCGCTCGCCGCCGCCGTGCTGGACGTCCCGTGGTCGGCGGGCGGGCGTGCCGTCACCCTGTCCCTCGCCACGGTGCTGTGCGTGCCGGGCAGTGTGACGGACCACCGGGAAGCGGCGGCCTGTCTGGCCCCGCTGAAGCAGGCCGCGAAGTCGCTCGACGGGGCGAGTTGGGTAGTGGGGCGAGCGGGGATGCCGGGGCACGAGGTTCGTCGGGGGGTGGGAGTGACGGCCGTGCCGACGGTGTAGGGGGTGAGGGCGGGGGCAGTCTGCGCGTCGGGAGAGGCGGGCGGGCAGTCGGTGGCCGCATGCCCCTCAACCGTTGTCGTCGGCGACCTTGACGCTCTCTGGGCGCCGGTGAACACTTCCGGTGTCAGTCGACATCGCCGTACATTCTCGGCGTATTCAGGCACTGCGCTGCGCGGGCCCATCTGAACCAAGGCCCGAACTCTCGTGGGCGATTCGGCTGCGACGGCACGCTCGTCGCGGACGCCGGGCGGGGCGCGGGACTCTCCCTGCCCTCGGCAGTTCGCCAGGGGAACCGCATCCCGCACGCAGGGCCGGGGCCGATCGTCCCGGACTCAGGGCCCAGGGCCTAGGAGCCGCCATGAGCAATGGAGACATCTTCGTCGGCGAGATCATCGGTACCGCGATTCTGATCCTGTTCGGTGCCGGCGTCTGCGCCGCCGTCACCCTGAGATATTCCAAGGCGAGAGCCTCGGGGTGGATCGTGATCGCGTTCGGCTGGGGATTCGGTGTGCTGGCGGGTGCGTACACCGCCGCTCCCCTCTCCGGCGGGCACCTCAACCCGGCCGTCACGCTCGGCATCGCCGTGGACACCGGCGAGTGGGGCAAGGTCTGGGTCTATCTGCTGGGCCAGATGGTGGGCGCCATGCTCGGCGCCGTCCTGTGCTATCTCACGTACTTCGCCCAGTTCCAGGCCAACGTCCGGGAGACGGGGACGACCGAGGGGACGGCGGAGGAGCCGCTGCCGACCCTGGGCATCTTCTCCACCATCCCGGAGATCCGGAACCCTGTCGCCAACCTGGTCACGGAGATCATCGCGACGGTCGCGCTCGTCCTGCCGATCCTCGCGTTCGGGCTGACCACGGGGCTCGGTGAGTCCGGGACCCTCGTGCTGATCGTCTCGCTGCTGGTCGTCGGCATCGGTCTCTCCCTCGGCGGGCCCACCGGTTACGCCATCAACCCGGCGCGCGACCTCGGCCCGCGCCTCGTGCACACCTTCCTGCCGATCCCGAACAAGGGCTCCTCCGACTGGGGTTACGCCTGGATCCCGGTCGTCGGCCCGCTGATCGGCGGGGCGCTCGCGGGTCTCATCTACAACGCGGCCTTCTGAACGGCTTCGTACCTGCGCAGCTGTCCACCTGAGCAGCTTCATGCCTGAGGAACTGTCCACGTGAGCAGCTGTCCGCCCGAGCCGCTTCCGAACCGAGCATCCGCCGCACCGAGCAATCGCCGCACTGAGCCCGCACCGAGCAATCGCCGCACCGAGCATCCGCCGAACAGCTGTGAGCAGCATCCTGAATCCCAGCCCAAGGGGTAGCCATGACGGACAACGCCGCAAAGTACGTCGCCGCAATCGACCAGGGCACCACCTCCAGCCGCTGCATCGTCTTCGACCACGACGGCGCGATCGTCGCCGTCGACCAGCGCGAGCACCGCCAGATCTTTCCCAAGCCGGGCTGGGTGGAACACGACGCCACCGAGATCTGGTCCAAGGTGCAGGCGGTGGTCGCGGGGGCGATCGCCAAGGCCGGTCTGCGCGCCGACCAGCTCAGCGCGCTCGGGATCACCAACCAGCGGGAGACCACGGTCCTGTGGGACCGCGCGACCGGCAAGCCGGTGCACAACGCGATCGTGTGGCAGGACACGCGTACGGCCGCGCTGTGCAACCAACTGGGCGGCTCGGACGGGCAGGACCGATTCCGCGAGCAGACGGGGCTGCCGCTGGCCAGCTACTTCTCCGGGCCCAAGGCGGCCTGGCTGCTCGACAACGTGCCCGGCCTCAGGGCGCGCGCAGAGCGCGGTGAGATCGCCTTCGGCACCATCGACTCCTGGCTGATCTGGAACCTCACCGGCGGCACCGACGGCGGGCAGCACGTCACCGACGTGACCAACGCCGGACGGACCATGCTGATGAACCTGGAGACCCTCCAGTGGGACGCCTCCATCCTGTCCGCGATGAACGTGCCCGAGGCGGTCCTGCCCGAGATCAGGTCGTCCGCCGAGGTGTACGGCACGGCGGTCGGCCAGCTCGCGGGCGTGCCGGTCGCCTCGGCGCTCGGCGACCAGCAGGCGGCCGTGTTCGGGCAGGCCTGCTACGACGTGGGCACGGCGAAGAACACGTACGGCACGGGCAGCTTCCTGTTGCTCAACACCGGCAACCGGCCGGTGCCCTCGAAGAACGGCCTGCTGACGACGATGGGCTACAAGATCGGCAGTGAGGCTCCGGTCTACTGCCTGGAGGGCTCGATCGCCATCACGGGTGCGCTGGTCCAGTGGTTCCGGGACCAGCTCGGCATCATCCGTACCGCGGACGAGATCGAGCCGCTGGCGGCGAGCGTCGAGGACAACGGCGGCGCGTACATCGTGCCCGCGTTCTCCGGCCTGTACGCGCCGTACTGGCGATCCGACGCGCGCGGTGTCGTCACCGGTCTCACCCGGTACGTCACCAAGGCACACCTCGCGCGCGCGGTGCTGGAGGCGACGAGCTGGCAGACGCGGGAGGTGGTGGACGCCATGTTCCAGGACTCCGGGGTGCAGATCACCACCCTGAAGGTGGACGGCGGCATGACGAAGAACAACCTGCTCATGCAGCACCAGGCGGACGTGCTCGGCGTGCCGGTGATCCGGCCCAGGGTGTCCGAGACGACCTGCCTGGGCGCCGCCTACGCGGCCGGCCTCGCCACCGGCGTGTGGAACGACCTGGACGAGCTCAAGACGCACTGGCAGAAGGACGTCGAGTGGACGCCCGCCATGGAGGCCTCGGATCGCGACCGTGAATACCACCACTGGCGCAAGGCCGTCGAGAAGAGCTTCGGCTGGCTGGAGGACGGCGAGAACTAGCTCCCCGCGCGCGTGGACGACCGTGGACGACAACGAGACCCACGCGCACGTGCGTTGCCCCGTGCTTCGCTCCGAGACGGCCGCGGACAGCGGCCCGTACCCCGGTCGGCGGGGGTACGGGCCGCGCCCGTGTCACGTCGTGACGGCCTGGCGGCGCTCCGCCGCGTACGCCATCGCGTGCTGGACCACGCCGATGAGGATCTTCTTGACGGACTCCCGGTCGCGGGCGTCGCACAGCAGCAGGGGTACGCCGTCGTCGAGGTCGAGGGCCTGGCGTACGTCCTGGGCCGGATAACGGGCCGCTCCCTCGAAGCAGTTGATGCCGACGACGAAGGGGATGGAGCGCCGCTCGAAGTAGTCGACGGCGGCGAAGCAGTCCTCCAGGCGGCGGGTGTCGGCGAGGACGACGGCTCCGAGGGCGCCCTCGGAGAGTTCGTCCCACATGAACCAGAACCGCTCCTGACCGGGCGTACCGAAGAGGTAGAGCACCAGGTCCTCGCGCAGCGTGATGCGGCCGAAGTCCATGGCCACGGTGGTGGTGTGCTTGCCCTCCACACCGCTCGTGTCGTCGACCGGGCGTCCGGCCTCGGTGAGCAGTTCCTCGGTGCGCAGCGGCCTGATCTCGCTGACCGCGCCGACGAGGGTGGTCTTGCCCACGCCGAATCCGCCGGCCACCAGGATCTTGAACGTGACGGGCTCGACCGGGGGCTTGCCGCGCTCAGAACGCCCGAAGATCATCGATCTCTACTCCTGCTAGATGGGGTCGGGCGACGGAGAGCCGTGGCCTCCACCGCCGGGGGTGCGATGACGAGTACAGCGTGGTGGCTGGGGTCGTCCCCATGTGAGCGGCCTCGAAAGGCTTCCGGGCGGTGAAGGCGCCGCCTCGGTCGACCCGGAACTGCCAGCCTGTCGTCACGTCTGTCTCTCCGATGGCACTGCTCGGCACCGTGTCCGCAGGCCGGTGGGGTGGCTGCTGCGGATGGTCGTCGACGATCGGTCAGATCATAACGGGAGTGCTGTTTCCGTGCCCGGTCCGCACCTGGTGGCCGAACGCCTCGGGCATGGGTCGGTCTTGGCTGCCGTTCGAAGACGCGGGCGTTTCCATGACGCGGTGGCCGCGCGGATGGTCAGACGACAGAAGGGGCGCCGAACGCGACAGGGCGTCACAGCTGTTCCGCGCGCCACCGGCCGACTCCCGTACGCACGCGCACGCGTCGGCCGTGCGGCTCCCCTTCTCCCCTTCTCCCTTTCCCGACGCCGCCCGTGAGCGCCCCACGGGCGGCGGACGCGACCGGCTGCCTCGTGGGCGAGGCGGTCGATCACAGCGCCCGGAGGCCGTTGATCACGTCCCGCAGAATGCTTTCGTCCGGCAGTTCGGCAGGGGGCACGGGCCGGTTGACGTGGACGAATTCCCCGGTCACGAGGTCGCCCACGAGGACTCGCACCACGCCGATGGGCAGGTTGAGTTCGGCGGCCAGTTCGGCGACCGACTGAGGGGTGTCACGGCACAGGTCGACGATGTCCACGTGTTCCGGGGACAGCGTGTGGTCGCCTTCGGGGTCGTCCGCCTGGGGTTCCGTGACGACCACCGCGATGAGGTCGAGGCGGTGCTGCCCCGTACTGGTGGTGCGGCCGCGCGTCATGGCGTACGGACGGACGACCGGTCCGGCCTCGTCGTCGAACCAGTGGCTTCTTCCCTGACCGTCTGCGCTCATGTCATCCCACTACCCGCCCTGAGGCAGATCGGTGCGCGGAGCGGCACCCAGATGCACGCCGACCCGCTTCACCAGGAGCGTCATCTCGTACGCCACCAGGCCCACGTCCGAATCGGCGTCCGAGAGGACGGCGAGGCAACTGCCGTCGCCGGCGGCCGTGACGAACAGGAAGGCGTCGTCGAGCTCGACGACCGTCTGCCGGACGCTGCCCGCCTCGAAGTGGCGTCCCACGCCCTTGGCGAGGCTGTGGAACCCGGAGGCGACGGCGGCCAGGTGCTCGCTGTCCTCGCGGGTCAGGTCTTTGGACACGCCGGTCGGCAGGCCGTCTCCGGAGAGCACGAGGGCCTTGCGGATGCTCGCGACACGGTCCACCAGGTCGTCGAGGAGCCAGTTGAGCTCGCCGTTGTTGGTGCCCGCGGTGTGGCCGGTCGCCTTCGGTGCGGTCATCGACCGTCCCCCTTTGTTCCTTGTGGTGCTGTGCCGCTGTGGGCGTCGTCGCCCGCGGCGTTCTCCTCGCGGCCACGCTGCCAGCCGCGCTGGAGCGAGGCCATCCGGCTGCGTACCTCGTCGGCGTCCCGCTCCTCCGGCTCCGCCTTGACGTCGGTGCGCCGCCCCGGGCTCTGCTTCAGCTGCGGGGCGAGGCTGGCCTGGCGTACGCGGCGGGGCAGCGGAGCGGTGCCGGAACCGGAATCCGAGCCGGGGCCCGTTCCGTTCCCGTTCCCGGTTCCGGCTCCCTGCGGCGGCTCGGTGCCCGGGCGTCCTGCGGACATGCCCGGACCGCTGGACGTGATCTCGGCGCGCCTGGCGCGCCTGGGGAGGACGGGGGGCTCGGGCCGCTCGCCGGACGGAGGGCCGGTGTGGTGTCCGCCGGATTCGCGGCCGGAGACGGCCGGTGCTCCGGTGAGGTGCTCGTCGCGGTCACGGGCATCACCCGTCGCGGACCCCGCGCGGCGGTCGCCGAATTCACGGCCCGCGCCCGGCACGGGCCCCGTGCGGTGCTCGTCGAATTCGCGGCCCGCGCCTGTCGGGGAATCGGTCTGCTGGTCGTCGAGGCGGTCCGTCGTGCCGGGACCGCGGCGCAGCGCGCTCGCGCCGCGGCGGCGGGTGGGCAGCGGAGCCGGGCCCAGTGGGGCGGCCGACTGGGGGCGCGAACGGCCGGGACCGGTCGGATGTTCCTCGTCCGCCTCCTCGCGCCGGCCGCGCTGGTCGGTGACCGGCCGTCCGTGGGAGCTGACCAGCTTGGGGGCGCGGCGGGCGGGCAGCGGGACCGGGGCGTTGAGACCCTCGTCGGCCCGGCCCGCGTCGCGCGGCTCGGCGCGCTCGTACTGCTGCTCGCCGGGCCGGGAGCCCGCCTCCTCCTCCGTACCGGTGAGGGAGCGGCGCGGGCGGAACAGTCCGCCGCGTTCGCTGTCGTCGTCGTCCAGGGCGCCCGGGAAGTCGGCGATGGCGTCGAGGTCGACCGGCGCCTCCAGTTCGACCGGACCGTCCAGGAGCGCGGCCGGCAGGCCGGGCAGCTGCGCCGACGCCCCGGAGAGCGGGACGCGGCGGGCCTCCGCCAGCTCGGCCTCCTTGGACGGCCGGGGCCGGTCGAGGCGGAACCCGATGCCGTTGGTGTCCGGGACGTCGTCCGTCAGCAGGGTGTCGGGGATGAAGACGACAGCCGTGGTACCGCCGTACGGCGACGGCTGCAGGGAGACCCGGACGTGCTGCCGCTGGGCGAGCCGGCTGACCACGAACAGGCCCAGCCGGTCGGTGTCGGACAGCTCGAACTCCGGCGTCTCGGCGAGCCGGAGGTTGGCGTCCAGGAGGGCGTCGGCGGCCATGCCGAGGCCCCGGTCGTGTATCTCCAGGGTGAAGCCGTTGGCGACGCGCTCGCCCAGTACCTGGACGGCGGTGTGCGGCGGGGAGAACACCGTGGCGTTCTCCAGGAGTTCGGCGACCAGGTGCGTGAGGTCCGCGACCGCCGGGCCGGTGACGGCGACGCGGGGCAGCCGGCGGACCTCGATGCGCTCGTAGTCCTCGACCTCGGCGACGGCGGCGCGTACGACGTCCATCAGCTGGACGGGTTTGCGCCACTGCCGCGAGGGCGCGGCGCCGGAGAGGATCACCAGGCCCTCGGCGTGGCGGCGCATACGGGTGGTCAGGTGGTCGAGGCGGAACAGGTCGGCGAGTTCGTCGGTGTCCTCGGTCCGCCGCTCCATGGCGTCGAGCAGGGTGAGCTGCTTGTGCAGGAGGACCTGGCTGCGGCGGGCGAGGTTCACGAAGACCTCGGAGACACCGGCCCGCAGCTCGGACTGCTTGACGGCGGCCTCGACGGCGGCGCGTTGCAGCGTGTTGAGGGCCTGGCCGACCTCGCCGATCTCGTTCTTGTCGTACTCCAGGAGCGGGACCTCGGTCTCCACGTCGACCTGTTCGCCCGCGGAGAGGCGCCGCATCACGCTGGGCAGACGTACGCCGGACGCCTCGTGGGCCTCCAGGCGCAGTTGCCGCAGGTCGCGGATGAGGCCGCGGCCGACCCGCACGGACAGGACGAGCGAGAAGAGCAGGGCGAGCAGGCCCAGGACGCCGGCGACGGCCGCCTTGACGATGACGCCCATGGCGTCGGGGCGGACGCGGTCCTGGTAGCGGTCGTTGGCCTGGTCGTTGAGCGTGGCGAGCTCGTCGAGGGCGCTGCCCGCGGCGGCGTCCCAGCTCTTGGCGCTCACCGCGCCGGGGGTGGTGCCGGGTTCGGCGGCGATGACGGCCTGTTCCGCCGACCTCAGTGGGGCGGTGGTGGCGTTCTTCCAGAAGCGTTCGTAGCGTTCGCGTTCCGCCGCGGGCAGCACCGGCAGGCTGATGTCGTACATCAGGGTGCGCTGGGCGGCGAGGTCGGAGACCTCTCGGATCTCGTCGTGGGAGAGCTTCCCGACCACCAGGGCGGATCCCAGCAGGGCGTCCTCGCGGGACAGCAGTTCGCGGGCGCGGGTGATGTTCACCAGGGCCCTGGCCTGCTTGTCCAGCTCCACGCTGTCGACTCCGTCGAGGGAGGCGAGCAGGGCGTAGCAGGGGTCGACGAGACGGTTGTACTGGTCGAGGGCCTCGAACCGGTCGACGGTGCCCTCCTCGACGCTGCGGCGCAGGGAGTCGATGCCGTCGAACGCGTCCAGGATGGTGGTGAGGTGTTCGTCGTCGTCCGCGTCGAGTCCGTCGCGGACGTCGGGGTCCTTCGCGTTCTCGCGGATCCTGACGATGGCGTCGTCGGTGGCGCCGCGCGTGCTGCGCAGCGCGGACAGCGCGTCCGAGGCCCGGGGGTCGGCGAGGTAGACGAGGGTCTGGCGGCGTTCCTGCTGGAGGACCCGGACGGTGTCCTCGGTGGGGTAGCCGATCTTCTCGACGACGGACGACACCTGGAACAGCTGGGCGACTTCCCGGCCCGTGATCACCGTGGCGAAGCCCCAGATCGCGATCAGGGACACCAGAGGCACGAGGAGCAGCGCCACGATCTTCCGGCGGATCGACTTCCCGCGAAAGCGCATGGCCTCCCCCTGCTCGACCCCCACCGGCAGGGGTACAGATGTGCGTCAACAAACGGCGCGAGCCTACTACTGACGCATAGGTAACTCGAAGACCCGTCCGGAAGCTGAACTTCCGCACCGAGGGCGAGACATGGTGAGTTGTCCGCTCATTACAGGAGATTGCCCCCTGTCTTTCCTTGGCAGCGGTGGGTGCGGACGCGATCGGCCCCTGTGGCCAGTTGGCCGGAATTTTGCGTTCGTTGGGAATCTTGGAGGGGATTCGTTCGTCGTTCCTCATGGGAGTTGGGGGCGGAATCGGCCACAGGAGTCGCAACCCGCACCCGGGCGGCGTAATTCAGCGCAAGCCGGGCAGCCACTGGAGAGCCGGGTCTTCTGATTCGGGGCGAGCGGTCTGCAGGCGGTGGGGAGTGACACAGTGATGGGCACGGCGGAGCGACAAGAGACGCTGCCGGACAGCGGGGTGGCGCACGTGGTGCCGCAGCGCGAACCCGAGGCGCCGGATCGCGGCATTCCGACCGACGAGGGCGGGGCGGCGGCGTACAGGAGCGCGGCCGAGTCCGTCGAGCGCGCCGAGGGCCGCGCGGCGCGGGAACAGCCCTCCTACCGGCCGTTGTGGATCGATGAGCCTGCACGGCGGCGGCGGTTGCCCGACCCCGTGCGGACGTCTGCGGTGCGGGCGGTGCTGATCATCGCCGTGACGCTGATTCAGGCCATGGTGGCCTTCCTGTGCACCATGGCCGGTTCCTGGCTGGCGTTCCCGATGGTGCTCAGCAGCGTCGCCAGCACAGTGGTGGCCACCTGGGGCGCCCTCGACGTCTGGGTGACCCGCCAGGTGTGGAACCAGCGCCATGGCGTGGTGTCGACGCCCAGCAGCAGCGCGCGTGCCCTGCGACGCGAGCGGCGCAAGGCACGGCGACAGGCACGGACCGTCGAGCGGGCCCAGGAGCGGATACGCAGGCAGGGCGGCGCGGGCCGGCTGTCGCACTCCTGAGGACCTGTCAGGCCGGTCCGGCGAGCGGCTCGCGGTGTCCGGGCCCGGTGGCGTTCAGAGTGCGGCCGGCTGCGGCCTACTCCCTCCTCCCGCGAGTTCCCGTCGCGCCTTCATGAAGGGGCGCGGCCGGTTCACGGCGAGCACCGCGGTGGTACGGCCGTCCCGCTCGTACAGGGCGAGGAAGCCGCCCTCGCCGGGCGCGTCGTCGGTGAGTTCGCCTTCGGCGATGCGGACAGCGTCCCCGTCCTGCCGACGGCCGGCGAACTGGATGCGCGCGCCGTACTGGTCCGACCAGAAGTACGGCAGCGAGACCGCGGTCTCCCGGGTGTGTCCGGCGAGCAGGTTGGCCACGGCGACCCGGGGCTGCTCGGTCGCGGAGGTCCAGTGTTCGGCGCGGGTGCCGCCGACGCGGGCGACATCGCCGACTGCGACCACCTGCGGCAGGGCCGTCACACAGCCGTCGTCGCACAGCACGCCGTCGTGCAGGGCGAGCGTCGAGCCCGCCAGCCAGGCGGTGGTGGGTGTGGCGCCGATGCCGACGATCACCGTGTCGGCGGGCAGGACACGGCCGTCGGCGAGTTCGACGCCGGTGACGGAGACGGTGCCGCGCAGCGCGGCCACCCCCATGCCCGTGACCAGGTCCGCCCCGCCCCGCCGGTGCAGTGCGGCGCACACGGCTGCCATCTCGGGGCCGAGTTGGGGCACGAGCGGAAGCGGAGCGGCCTCCACGACGGTGACGTGGTGGCCGAGGGCGGTGCAGGAGGACGCGGTCTCGGCACCGATGAAGCCGCCGCCGATGACGACGACCTGACGTGGTCCGCCCCCGAGTTCGTCCCGCAGGGCGCGCGCGTCGTCGAGGGTGCGCAGGGTGTGGACCCCGGCGAGACCGGAGCCGGGAAGACGGCGTGCCGAGGCGCCGGTGGCGATGACGACGCCGTCGGTGGACACCGTACGGCCGCCGTCGAGCAGCACGGTCCGGCCGCGGGGGTCGAGGCCGCGGGCCCGGACGCCGAGCAGCCATTCGGCGTCGAGCTCGGCGGTCTCCTCGGCGTCCGTGAGGGCGAGCCGGTCCTCGTCCACGCGCCCGGTGAGGAAGTCCTTGGAGAGGGGAGGCCGGTCGTAGGGGCGGTGGGGTTCGTCGCCGACGATCACCAGGCGCCCGTCGAAGCCCTGGGAGCGCAGTTCCCGGGCCGCGTACAGACCTGCCAGGGAGGCGCCGACGACGGTCACGGTCCTCATGCGGCGGTGCCCTCCTCCGCGGCGACGTGGACATGGATCATGCCGTCGTCGACGCTGACGCGGTGGGTGCGGACCGGCCGCCGGGCCGGGAGGCAGGTCGCTTGTCCGGTGCGGAGATCGAATGAAGCCGCGTGCAGCGGGCATTCGACCAGACAGCCCTCGAGCCAGCCCTCGGAGAGGGAGGCGTCCTGATGGGTGCAGGTGTCGTCGATGGCGTACAGCTCGCCGTCGTCAGTGCGGAACACGGCGATGGGCGGTGTCGTCTCGACGCGGACGGACTCGCCTTCGGGGAGGTTCTCGAAGCGGCAGACGGGTATCACGGGCCCCCCTCTCGGTCCGGGACGCTCGGTCCGGACCTGTCTGGTCCAGGTTGATCAGGGAGTGCGGACCGTCGTTGGTCCGGCAGCAGAGAATGCGTAATCGAGGAGTTCCGCTCGAGCGGGGATTTCTGCTCGAGAGAGGAGTCCTGCTCAAGCAGGAACATCTGCTGAAGCAGGGAGTTCACTGGGCGCCGGATCTTCGGCGAACCTTTGTCGGGTCTTCGCGGATCTTCGTCGGATCATCATCGGTCCGAACCGGGTCCGCGCTGATCGGTACCGTTCGGCACCCTTCCGGGCGCCGGACCCTTCGGTAACATGATGTTTCACATGGCGCACGATAGAGCGCCATGCGCAACAGAATCCGGGCGGGACGACCGTCACGTCAAGGGTTTCCCGCAGATGCGGCCCGAACGGGGCCCACAGGTGGTGAGAGTTGAGCCATGACCCGCACGCAGAAGCAGTCCGACCGTAGCGAGGAGAAGGCCGCGACCCCGGAGAAGAACGGCAGAGGAGCGGCCAGCGCCGTCCAGTCGGTGGACCGTGCCGTGAGCGTGCTGGAGATCCTCGCCCGGCTCGGTGAGGCGGGGGTCACCGAGCTCGCCGACGAGCTGGACGTGCACAAGTCCACCGCGTTCCGCCTGCTCGGCGTCCTGGAGAACCGTGGTCTGGTGGCCCAGGCCAAGGACCGCGGCAAGTACTACCTGGGCGCCGGCGTGCTGCGGCTGGCCGGGGCGGCGGCCGTGCGGCTGGACATCTCGCAGGAGGGCGTCCCGGTCTGCCGGGAACTCGCCGACGAGCTGGGCGAGACGGTCAACATCGCGGTCCTGGACGACGACGCGGCGGTCAACATCATGCAGGCCCGCGGCACCGCGTCCGTCACCGCGCAGAACTGGCTGGGCAGACGCACCCCGCTGCACGCCACCTCCAGCGGCAAGGTGCTGCTCGCGCACATGCCCCCCACCCTGCGCGAGGGCCTGCTCGCACGCTCCCTGCCGCGCTTCACCGAGCGGACCATCACCGGCGCCTCCGTGCTGCGGTCCGAACTGGAGGCCGTGGTGGAGCAGGGCTACGCCCTCACCATCGAGGAACTGGAGCTGGGCCTGGCCGCCGTGGCCGCCCCGGTCCGCTCGCACGACGGCAAGGTCATCGCCGCCATCAGCGTCTCGGGGCCGGTGTACCGCCTGAACAGCGACCGGCTGCCGGAGCTGGCCAAGCGCACGGTGGCGGCCGGCGCCGAGCTGTCGCGCCGCATGGGATACGGATTCTGACCGACCCACGGACAGACACGCACGACCAGACACCCCCACCACCGGACACCCACAACCGGACAACACCACACGGACCGCGGCGCGGGACCGGGAAGCCCCTGGTCCCGCGCCGCCGTGTGTCCGGCACGTTTCGCCCCTCGCGTTCCTTTTGCCAAGGGTTAACTCGCACCTCTTGACGGCTACTCGATGGCGTTCTCACTATGTTCCTCATAGCGCAACCCATCGTGCATTGCGCAACAGCAGAGGAGCTTGGTCGTGCCACACGAGGTCCGTGCCGTAGTCGCTGTGAAGAAGGGCGCACCCGTCGAGGTGCAGACGATCGTCGTCCCCGACCCGGGCCCCGGAGAGGTACTCGTCGCCGTGCAGGCCTGCGGGGTCTGCCACACGGACCTGCACTACCGCGAGGGCGCGATCAACGACGACTTCCCGTTCCTGCTGGGCCATGAGGCGGCCGGCACGATCGAGGCGGTCGGCGAGGGTGTCACCGACCTCAAACCCGGCGACTACGTGGTGCTGGCCTGGCGCGCGCCCTGCGGCTCCTGCCGTTCCTGTCGCCGCGGCCGCCCCTGGTACTGCTTCGACTCCCGCAACGCCACCCAGCCGATGACCCTGCTGGACGGCACCCCGCTCAGCAACGCCCTCGGCATCGGCGCCTTCGCCGAGAAGACCCTGGTCGCGGCGGGCCAGGCGGTGAAGATCGACCCGGCCGCCCGCCCCGAGGCCGCGGGCCTGATCGGCTGCGGCGTCATGGCCGGTTACGGCGCCGCGGTCAACACCGGCAGGGTCGGCCGCGGCGACTCGGTGGCCGTCATCGGCTGCGGCGGCGTCGGCAACGCGGCCATCGCCGGCGCCTGCCTCAACGGCGCCATGAAGGTCATCGCCGTCGACATCGACGACAAGAAGCTGGACCAGGCGGAGCGGTTCGGCGCCACGCACACCGTCAACTCCAGTGGCACGGACCCGGTCGAGGCGGTCCGCGCGCTCACCGACGGCCACGGCGTGGACATCGCGATCGACGCGGTGGGCCGCCCCGAGACCTTCCAGCAGGCCTTCTACATGCGCGACCACGCGGGCCTGCTGGTCCAGGTCGGTGTGCCCTCCCCCGAGATGAAGGTCGAGCTCCCGCTGATCGACGTCTTCTCGCGCGGCGGCGCCATCAAGTCGTCCTGGTACGGAGACTGCCTGCCGAGCCGCGACTTCCCGTTCCTGATCGACCAGTACCTGTACGGGCTGCTGGACCTGAACGCCTTCGTCAGCGAGACCATCGCCCTCGACCAGGTCGAGGAGGCCTTCGCCAAGATGCACCGCGGCGAGGTGCTCCGCTCGGTGGTGGTCCTGTGAGCGACAAGGACCACGCGGTACGCGTCGACCGGGTCGTCACGCAGGGCACCTTCAGCCTGGACGGCGAGACCTTCGACGTCGACAACAACGTCTGGCTCGTCGGCGACGACGAACAGGTGCTGATCATCGACGCCGCCCACGACGCCCGCGCCATCCACGAGGCGGCCGCGGGCCGCCACGTCACCGCCATCGCCTGCACCCACGCCCACGACGACCACGTCGACGCGGCGGCCGAGCTCTCCCTCCTCACCGGGGCGCCGGTCCTGCTCCACGCCGGCGACCACGAGCTCTGGTCCCACACCCACCCCGGCCGCAAACCGGACGGCGAGCTGACCGACGGCCGGATCCTCACCGTCGCCGGCATCGAGGTCCAGGTCGTCCACAACCCCGGGCACACCTGGGGCAGTTGCTCGCTGTACGCCCCGTTCCTCAACGCCGTGTTCACCGGCGACACCCTCTTCCACGGCGGCCCCGGCGCCACCGGCCGCTCCTACTCGGACCGCCCCACCATCGAGGCGTCCATCCGCAACCGGCTGCTCACCCTGCCCGGCGACACGATCGTCCACACCGGACACGGCCAGGACACGACGATCGCCGCCGAGCGGCCCAACGTGCCCGCCGCATAACGCCCTCAGCCCGCCGGACAAGCGCTTCAGCCCGCCGTACAAGCGGCTTCCCGTCCCCCTGCCATCCCCGCCACCGCAAGGAGGGGCATGTCCAGCACGCCCGAAAACCACCCTCACTCCCCCCGCGTGGTCATCGTCGGCGCCGGCATCGTCGGCTGCTGCCTCGCCGACGAACTCACCTCCCGCGGCTGGAGTGACGTCACCGTCCTGGAACAGGGCCCGCTGCCCGCCCCCGGCGGCTCCACCTCGCACGCCCCCGGCCTCGTCTTCCAGACCAGTCCGTCCAAGACCCTCGCCGAGTTCGCCAGGTACACGGTCGAGAAGTTCCTCTCCCTCGACGTGGACGGCGCCCCCTGCTTCCACCAGGTAGGGGGCCTGGAGCTGGCCACCACCCCGGAGCGCCTGGCCGAACTGCACCGCAGGGCCGGATACGCCGCCGCCTGGGGCATCCGCGGCGAGGTCGTCGGCCCCGCCCGCTGCAAGGAACTCTGGCCGCTCCTCGACGAGTCCGTGGTGCTCGGCGGCTTCCACACCCCCGACGACGGCCTCGCCCGCGCCCTGCTCGCGTCCCGCGCCCAGATGGCACGGGCCGCCGAGAGGGGCGCCCGCTTCCTGGAGCGCCACACGGTCACCGGGATCGAGAAGGAAGGCGGCAAGGTCACCGCCGTCGTCACCGACCGGGGCACCTTCCCTGCCGACCACGTCGTCTCCGCCGCCGGTTTCTGGGGCCCGGTCATCGGCCGCATGGCCGGCATCGACGTCCCCCTGCAGCCGCTCGCGCACCAGTACGCGAAGACGAAGCCGCTCCCGGAACTCCAGGACCACCAGGCGGAGGCCTCCAGGCCGATCCTCCGCTTCCAGGACCGCGACCTCTACTTCCGCGAGCACACCGACCGCATCGGCATCGGCTCCTACGCCCACAGGCCCATGCCGGTCGACCCGTTCGCGGTCCTGCCGTACGACGAGGCCCGCAGCCAGAACCTGGACATGCCCTCCTCGCTCCCCTTCACGGAGGAGGACTGGGCACCCAGCTGGGACGACTGCCGCCGGCTGGTCCCGGCCCTGCGGGACGCCGAGATCGAGGCCGGCTTCAACGGCGTCTTCTCCTTCACCCCGGACGGCATGCCCGTCCTCGGCGAGTCACGGCAACTGCGCGGCTTCTGGCTGGCCGAGGCCGTGTGGGTCACCCACTCCGCCGGTGTGGCGAAGGCCGTCGCCGAGTGGATGGTCGACGGACGGCCCACCCTCGACCTGCACGAGTGCGACCTCACGCGCTTCGAGGAAGCGCAGCGTTCACCGTCGTACATCCGTGAACGCGGTTCACAGCAGTTCGTCGAGGTGTACGACGTCCTCCACCCCCTCCAGCCGATGGAGCAGCCACGCCCCCTGCGGGTCAGTCCCTTCTACGCCCGCCAGCAGCAGCTCGGCGCGTACTTCCTGGAGGGCGGCGGCTGGGAGCGTCCGCACTGGTACGAGGCGAACGCCCCGCTCGTCGACTTGCTCGACCCGCTCCCGGAGCGCGACGCCTGGGCCGCCCGCCACTGGTCCCCCATCGCCGCCGCCGAGGCCAGAGCCACCCGCGAGAAGGTCGCCCTCTACGACATGACCCCCCTGCGGCGCCTCGAAGTCACCGGCCCGGGAGCCCTGGACTTCCTGCACCGCATGACCACCAACAACCTCCGCAAGAAACCCGGCGCGGTCACCTACACGCTGCTCCTCGACGAGACCGGCGGCGTCCGCTCCGACCTCACCGTCGCCCGCCTCGCCCCCGACCGCTTCCAGGTCGGCGCCAACTCCCCCGCCGACCTCGACTGGCTCACCCGGCACGCCCCGCACGACGTCCACGTCAAGGACATCACCTCCGGCACCTGCTGCATCGGCGTCTGGGGCCCCCTCGCCCGCGACCTCGTCCAGCCGCTGACCCGCGACGACTTCTCGCACGAGGCCTTCGGCTACTTCCGCGCGAAGGAGACGTATCTCGGGCACGTCCCGGTGACGGCGATGCGGCTGAGTTACGTCGGCGAGCTCGGCTGGGAGCTGTACACGACCGCCGACCTGGGACTGCGCCTGTGGGACACGCTGTGGGAGGCCGGCCGGGATCTCGGCGTGGTCGCCGCCGGCCGCTCGGCCTTCAACTCCCTGCGCCTGGAGAAGGGCTACCGCGCCTGGGGCACCGACATGACCGACGAGCACTCCCCGTACGAGGCGGGCGTCGGCTTCGCGGTCCGCACCGACAAGGAGTTCGTGGGGCGCGAGGCGCTCACCGACGCGCCCCTCACCCGCAAGCTCACTCCCCTCCTCCTCGACGACCCGGCCGCCGTGGTCCTCGGCAAGGAGCCGGTCTACGTCGACGGCGCCCCCGCCGGCTACGTGACGAGCGCCGCGTACGGCTACACGCTCGGCCGCTGCATCGCGTACGCCTGGCTGCCGGCCGCACTCACCACCGGCACCGGCGTGCACATCGAGTACTTCGGCGAGAAGGTCCCGGCGACGGTCGCCGAAGAGCCCCTCTTCGACCCGAAGATGACCCGCATCCGCCGATGACGACCACGCTCGATCACTGACGCACCCTCAGGAGGAACGCGATGTCCCCCACCTACGACGTGATCGTCATCGGTCTCGGCGGTATGGGCAGCGCCGCCGCCCACCACCTGTCCGCTCGCGGTGCCCGCGTACTGGGCCTGGAGAAGTTCGGCCCGGTGCACAACCGGGGCTCCAGCCACGGCGGTTCGCGGATCACCCGGCAGTCGTACTTCGAGGACCCGGCGTACGTCCCGCTGCTGCTGCGCGCCTACGAACTGTACGAAGACCTGGAGCGGGCCACCGGGCGCGAGATCGCGATCCTCCCCGGTGGCGTGATGATCGGCCACCCCGACTCCCGGACCGTCTCCGGCTCACTCCTCTCCGCACAGCAGTGGGACCTGCCGCACGAGATGCTGGACGCGAAGGAGATCCGCCGCCGCTTCCCGACGCTCGCGCCGAAGGACGACGAGGTGGCGCTGTTCGAGAGGAAGGCCGGTCTCGTGCGGCCCGAGAACACCGTCGCCGCGCACCTCCAGCTCGCCACCCGGCAGGGCGCCGACCTGCACTTCGAAGAGCCGATGACACGCTGGGAGCCGTACCGGGACGGCGTTCGCGTCCATACCGCGGAGAACACCTACACCGCCTCCCAGCTGGTGATCTGTCCGGGCGCGTGGGCGCCGCAACTGCTCACCGACATCGGGGTGCCGTTCACCATCGAGCGGCAGGTCATGTACTGGTTCCAGCCGACCGAGGGCGTCCAGCCCTTCCTGCCCGAGAACCACCCGATCTACATCTGGGAGGACGCGGCCGGCGTCCAGGTCTACGGCTTCCCGTCCATCGACGGCCCCGACCTCGGCGCCAAGGTCGCCTTCTTCCGCAAGGGCGAGGTCACCACTCCGGAGACCATCGACCGGACGGTCCACGAGGACGAGATCAAGGCGATGGCCGACCACATGGCCGGCTGCATCCCGGACCTGCCCGGCACCTTCCTCAAGGCCGCCACCTGCATGTACTCCAACACCCCCGACGAGCACTTCGTCATCGCCCGGCACCCCGCGCACCCGGAGTCCGTCACCGTGGCCTGCGGGTTCTCCGGGCACGGCTTCAAGTTCGTGCCCGTCGTCGGCGAGATCCTCGCCGACCTGGCCCTCACCGGCACCACCGAGCACCCCATCGGCCTGTTCACCCCCTCCCGCCTCGCCGCCGCGCCCGCCTGAGGAGCACGCCCGTGACGACGACCCCCGCCTCCGAGAGCCCGCTCTCCGAGGCCCACCGGATCTCCCCCAGCCTGATCGCCACCCTCCCCGGGAACTACTACACCGACCCGGAGATCTTCCGGCAGGAGCAGGAGCGCCTGTTCGAGTCCATGTGGTTCTGCGCCGTCCGCAGCGCCGACCTGGTCAAACCGGGCGCCTTCCGCACCGTCCAGGTCGGCCGCGAGAACATCCTCATCACGCGCGGCCGCAAGGGTGAGCTGCGCGCCTTCCTCAATGTCTGCCGCCACCGCGGTGCGCGGCTGTGCATGGAGGAGTCCGGTGAGGTCCGCCGCAACCTCCAGTGCCCGTACCACGCATGGACGTACGACCTCGACGGCAGGTTGATCGCCGCGCCGAACTTGATCAAGATGCCGGACGTCGACCGGGTCGAGTACGGACTGATCAAGGTGTCGCTGCGTGAATGGCTCGGCTACGCCTGGGTGTGCCTCGCCGACGAACCGCCCTCCTTCGAGGAGACGGTCATGCACGCCGCCGTGGAGCGGCTCGGCGACGTGGCGGCCATCGACCACTACGGCACCGAGAACCTGGCGCTCGGCAAGCGGATCGTCTACGACGTGAAGGCGAACTGGAAGCTGATCGTCGAGAACTTCATGGAGTGCTACCACTGCGCGACGATCCACCCCGAACTCACCGACGTGCTCCCGGAGTTCGCCGACGGCTACGCGGCCCAGTACTACGTGGGCCACGGCGCCGAGTTCGGCGAGGAGATCAGGGGTTTCACGGTCGACGGCAGCGAGGGCTTCGCCAAGCTGCCCTCGGTCTCCGAGGACCAGGACCGCCGCTACTACGCCATCACGGTGAAGCCGACGGTGTTCATCAACCTCGTACCGGACCACGTGATCCTTCACCGGATGTTCCCCCTGTCCGAGGACCGCACGGTCGTAGAGTGCGACTGGCTGTACGCGCCGGAGGTGGTGGACTCCGGGGCGGACGTGTCGAAGTCGGTGGAGCTCTTCCACCGGGTGAACGAGCAGGACTTCGAGGCCTGTGAACGCACGCAGCCGGCGATGGCGTCGCGTGCTTACCGCAGGGGTGGTGTGCTGGTCCCCACCGAGCACCACATCGGGATCTTCCACGAGTGGCTCGTGGAAAAGCTGGGAGGCAGTCATGCCGGACCTGTTCATTGACGGCGAGTGGCGCGGTGCGGTCGACGAGCGCACCCGCGAGATCCGCTGTCCCGCCGACGGTTCCCTGGTGGGGGTGGTGGACGAGGCGGGCGGCAAGGACACGGTGGAGGCGATCGCCGCCGCCCGCCGGGCCTTCGACGAGGGGCCGTGGCCGCGCACGTCCCCGAACGAGCGCGGTGACCTGCTGCTGCGGGTCGCCGACCTCCTGATCCGGGACAAGGACGTGCTCGCCCGCGCCGAGTCCCTGGACACCGGGAAGCGGCTCGTCGAGAGCGAGTACGACATCGATGACATCGCGAACTGCTTCCGCTACTTCGGGCGGCTGGTCGCGAGCGAGACCGGCCGGGTCGTGGACACGGGTACGCAGGGCGTCGACAGCCGGGTGGTGTACGAGCCGGTCGGCGTCTGCGCCCTGATCACGCCGTGGAACTACCCGCTCCTGCAGACGGCCTGGAAGGTCGCTCCGGCGGTCGCCGCCGGCAACACCTTCGTGCTGAAGCCGAGCGAACTGACCCCGCACACCGCGATCCACCTCATGCGGCTCCTGGCGGAGGCCGGGCTGCCCGCCGGGGCCGGCAACCTGGTGCTCGGCGCCGGCCCGGAGGCCGGTGCACCGCTCGGCGACCATCCGGACGTGGACCTCGTGTCCTTCACCGGCGGCCTGCAGACCGGTCGCCGCCTGATGGTGGCCGCGGCCGCGACCGTGAAGAAGGTCGCGCTCGAACTCGGCGGCAAGAACCCCAACATCGTCTTCGCCGACGCGGACTTCGAGGCGGCCGTGGACATGGCGCTGACGGCGGTGTTCCTGCACTCCGGGCAGGTCTGCTCGGCGGGGGCGCGGCTACTGGTCGAGGACTCCCTGCACGACCGGTTCGTGGACGAGGTCGTACGCCGGGCCCAACTGATCCGCCTGGGCGGGCCGTTCGACGAGCAGGCGCAGACGGGGCCGCTGATCTCGGCGGCGCACCGCTCGAAGGTCGAGGCGTATGTCGCCAAGGGCCTGGAGGAGGGCGCGGTGCTGCGATGCGGGGGTGCGCGCCCGTCCGGGCCGGGCCTCGACGACGGCTTCTACTATCCGCCGACGGTGCTGGACGAGTGCACCGCCCAGATGTCGGTCGTCCAGGAGGAGTCCTTCGGACCGGTGCTCACGGTCGAGCGCTTCACCAGCGAGGACGAGGTGGTGCGCGTCGCGAACGACACCATCTACGGCCTCGCCGGCGCCGTCTGGACGAGCGACGAGGGCAAGGCAGCCCGGGTCGCGGGGCGGCTGCGGCTCGGCACGGTCTGGATCAACGACTACCACCCCTATGTGCCACAGGCGGAGTGGGGCGGCTTCAAGCAGTCCGGCTTCGGGCGCGAACTCGGCCCGTCGGGCCTCGCCGAGTACCGCGAGACCAAGCACATCTGGCGCAACACCGCTCCCGTGTCGCAGGGCTGGTTCGCCTGACTCTCCTGTAACACCATGCACATGGCCTACGCGTATAACGGCCCTCGATTGATCCAGGCACCCGCAGCAGTCGCTCCTCCCTCCCCCGGCCCACCAGGAGTCCGCTCATGACGACGACCGAGCAACCAACGTCCGGAGAAAGAGACGACGCCGAACTCGCCGAGTTCGGATACAAACCCGAACTCAAGCGCACCCTCGGCAACTTCCACACCTTCGCCGCCGGAATCAGCTACATCTCGATCCTCACCGGCACCTTCCAGCTGTTCTACTTCGGCTACGGCAGCGGCGGCCCCGCCTACTGGTGGTCGTGGCCGATGGTCTTCGTCGGCCAGTTCATGGTCGCCCTGTGCTTCGCGGAACTGGCCGCCCGCTATCCCGTCGCGGGCTCCGTCTACAACTGGTCGAAGAAGATAGGCAATCCGCATCTGGGCTGGCTCGCCGGCTGGATGATGTTGATCGCATCCATCGTGTCCATCTCGGCCGTCGCGCTGGCCTACCAGTTGACGCTCCCGCAGATCTCGTCAACGTTCCAGTTCGTGGGTGACGGCAGCGGCAAGTACGACGTGGCGACGAACGCGGTCGTCCTCGCGACCGTGCTGATCCTGTTCACGACCCTGGTGAACGCCTTCGGTGTGAAGCTGATGGCCACCATCAACAGTGCGGGCGTGCTCATCGAGCTGATCGCCACCGTCGTCCTCATCGTGATGTTCGCCGTCCACATCACGCGAGGTCCGCAGGTGGTGACCGACACGGCGGGCACCGGGGCCGGGCACCAGGCGGGCTACATGGGCGCCTTCCTCGTGGCCTCGCTGGCGTCCGCGTACGTCATGTACGGCTTCGACACGGCCGCCTCGCTCGGCGAGGAGTCCCTGGACCCGTCGCGCAACGCGCCGCGCGCCATCATCCGGGCCATCGTCGCCTCGTTCGTCCTGGGCGGCCTGATCCTGCTGCTCGCGCTGATGAGCGTCTCCAGCCTGAAGGGCGACAAGCTGTCCACGGACGGTCTGCAGTACATCGTCCTCGACGTGCTCGGCTCGACGGCCGGCAAGGCGATGCTGTGGTGCGTGCTGATCGCGGTCACCGTGTGCGCGCTGGCCGTCCACACGGCGGCGATCCGCCTCACCTTCGCGATGGCCCGTGACAACAACCTTCCCGGGTCCTCCAAGCTGGCCAAGGTCAGCCCGCGTTTCCAGACACCGGTGCTGCCCGCGGTGATCATCGGCATCCTCGCCGTGGCGATCCTCGTCGTCAACATCCGCCAGCCGCAGATCTTCACCGTCGTCACCAGCATCGGCATCATCATGATCTACCTCGCCTACCTCGGCGTCACCGGGCCGATGCTGGTGGCCCGGCTGCGTGGCAAGTGGCAGCCCGCGGGCGACGGCAAGTTCTCGCTGGGCCGATGGGGACTGCTCGTCAACATCGTCGCCGTGGTGTGGGGCACGGCCATGACGATCAACCTGATCTGGCCGCGGGCCGAGGTCTACAACGCGGCCGCTCCGTACCACTGGTACCTGCGCTGGGGCGCGGTGCTGTTCGTCGCGGTCATCATGGGCGGCGGCTTCGCCTACTACTGGTTCGTCCAGCGGCACCGCACCGGCGTGCTCGCCGAGCACCAGCTGCAGGCCACCACGACTCCCCTCGCCGCCCCGGCGGCCGACTGACGGAGGTCAACCACTCATGAGTACCGATGAGTTCGACTATGTGGTGGTCGGCGGCGGCACCGCGGGCAACGTCGTGGCGGCCCGCCTCTCCGAGGATCCCTCGGTCACGGTGTGCGTCCTGGAGGCGGGTCCGAGCGACGTCGGCGACGACGACGTCCTCAAACTCGAACGCTGGATGGGCCTGCTGGAGTCCGGCTACGACTGGGACTACCCGGTCGAGCCGCAGGCGAGCGGCAACAGCTTCATGCGGCACGCCCGCGCGAAGGTGCTGGGCGGTTGTTCGTCCCACAACTCCTGCATCGCCTTCTGGGCACCGGCCGAGGACCTCGACGGCTGGGCCGCCCAGGGCTGTACGGGCTGGAGCGCCGCCGATCTCTTCCCGCTCTACCGGCGGCTGGAGAACAACGACGCTCCCGGCGAGCACCACGGCCGCACCGGCCCGGTGAAGCTGCGCACGCTCAAGAGCGACGACCCGTGCGGCACGGCCCTGTTGGAGGCGTGCGCACAGGCCGGCATCCCGACGACGCCCTTCAACACGGGCTCGACGGTGGTCCGGGGCGCCAACTGGTTCCAGATCAACTCCGACGAGAACAACATCCGCCAGTCGTCGTCGGTCGCCTACCTCCACCCGGTCCTGGGCAAGCGGCCGAACCTGGAGGTGCGGACGGGAGTGCGGGCCAAGAAGCTGGTGCTCGACGGCCGGCGCTGCGTGGGCGCCGAGTACCTGGACCCGGACCTGATCCACACCCGTACCGTACGGGCCCGGCGCGAGGTGATCGTGTCGTGCGGGGCGATCGACACCCCGAAGCTGCTGATGCTGTCCGGCATCGGACCGGCCGAGCATCTGCGCGAGGTCGGCGTCGAGGTCGTGGTCGACTCGGCGGGCGTCGGCGAGAACCTCCAGGACCACCCCGAGGGCGTCATCATGTGGGAGGCCGCGCAACCCATGCCCACCTCGTCCAGCCAGTGGTGGGAGGCGGGCATCTTCTACGACACCGAGGACGGGCTGGACCGTCCCGACCTGATGTTCCACTACGGGTCGGTGCCGTTCGACATGAACACGGCCCGCTGGGGCTACCCGACGTCCGAGAACGCTTTCTGCCTCACACCGAACGTCACGCGGGCCAGGTCGCGGGGGACGGTGCGGTTGCGCACCCTCGACTACCGGGACAAGCCGAGGGTCGACCCGCGGTACTTCACCCACGAGCACGACGTGCGGGTGATGACGTACGGCCTCAAGCTCGCCCGGCGCATCGCCTCACAGCCCGCGCTGAGCGGCTGGGCGGGGGCGGAACTGGCCCCCGGCCCGGACGTGCGGACCGACGAGGAGCTGCTCGACTACATCCACAAGACCCACAACACCGTCTACCACCCGTCCTGCACCGTGAAGATGGGCGCGGACGACGACCCCTCGGCCCCGCTCGACGCGCGGCTGCGGGTCAAGGGGACCGAGGGGCTCCGGGTCGCCGACGGGTCCGTCATGCCGGACCTCGTCACCGTCAATCCGTGCATCACGACGATGATGATCGGCGAGAAGTGCGCGGATCTCTTGAGAGAGGACGCGTAAACGCCCTTAGGGGCGCGGGGAACTGCGCGACCAGCCACCACGGTCCCGCAGTTCCCCCTCCACCGCCGTCTACGGGACGCTCGGCGCCGGGCGCTTGTACATCCGCGTCGCGGTGATCTCGCTGTGCCCGGCTTCCCCGGCGGGAGCCTCACGCGGCAGTCCCGGCCGGAGGTGTTCCTCCACCCTGATGTACTTCAGCCCGGCCCTCAGGTCGGCGTCGTTGCGCAACCGGATGACCAGCGGGAACTCGGCGAGCGCGGTCGTGTCGAACAGGCCGGTGGTGTAGAGGAGCTGGACGCCGAGCGCGTCCGACACGGCCCGCTGGAGTTCCAGCAGATAGGTGGCGTTGGCGCGCCCGATCGGGTTGTCGAGGAACAGCGTGCCGGCGTGGCGGTGCTTGTCGCGTCCGCGGTCGTTCGACCGCAGCGCCGCCATCGTGCAGTACAGGGCGATGGCGGCCGTCAACAGCTGACCACCGGAGAACACGTCACCCATCTGTCCGACGGGCACGCGCTCGGCGCGCAGTACGGCGTCCGGCTTGAGGATCTCGACGGCGACGCCCTTGGGGTGGAGTGCCGCGCCGACGCCGCGCAGCAGCAGGGACATGCCGTCGCGGCGCAGGTCGGAGTTCTTCTTGACGGCGGCCCTGGTCGCCTCGTCGACGACCTCGCCGAGCCGCTCGGTGAGCGTGGCCTGGTCGGGCTCCTCGAAGCGGATGCGCAGGAACTCCTGCCCGGACCACTCACCGAGCCCTTCCGGCAGCCGGGACAGCCGCTGGGCGGACCTGAGCGTGGCCAGAGCGGACTCCACGAGCCCGCGCAGCCGGTCCACGATCGAGTCGCGGTTGCGCTCCAGCTGCTCCAACTCGTCGGTGAGGACGCGCAGTCGGGGCGCGAAGGCGTCGGCCCACTTCTGGGCGTGCTCGGGCAGCGCGGAGGCGGGCAGCTCGCGGATCTGCTGCCGGGCGGGGGTGCGGACCTGCTCGTAGCGCGTGGAGTTGGCGTGCCGGACGAGGATGTCGCTCGCCTCGCGCACCGCGGCTTCGGCGGCCGACAGGTCGGCGGCGCAGCCGCGCAGGGACCGGCGGGCCTCGGCGGCGGACTGCCGGGCCTCCTCCGGGCTGCCGGGGTACGCCTCGGTCTCCTCCGGCTCCTCCTCCAAGGCGGGTTCACGCAGCAGGTCGCGGAGCATCGCGGCGATCTCGTCGAAGCCGCCGGCCGCGTCCTCGGCGGCGCGGTGGGCGTCGAGAAGTTCGGCGTGCGCTTCCCGGGCCTGGCTCAACGCCTCGGTGCGGGAGGCGAGTTCGGACGTGGCCGTCCGCAGCAGGGCCTGTGCGTGCTCGGCGTCGCGCGGTTGGGCCTCCTCGGGCAGTTCGGTGTGCGCCTCGCCGTCCTCGGGCGCGTGCCGCTCGGCCTCGCCGCGCAGCCGCCCGAGCTGCTCGCTCGCGCCGGACATCCGGGTCTCCAGGAGCTGCACCAGCTCCTCCGCCCGCGCGACGGCGGCCTGCCGGGACGGGCCGTCGGAACCGTCGGGCGACTGGAGCAGCTGCTCCGCGCGCGTGCGGACCTTGTTACTCAGCCGGTCCAGATCGGCGCGCGCCGCGCTCTCGTCGCTCTCCGCCCGGGCCTGCTCGGCCCGCAGGTCGGCGCCGACGCCGACCTTCTCGTAGAGCTGGGAGGCGGCCCGATATGCCTCGCGGAGGGCCGGCAGGGACGCCGTGGGATCCGCCGGGTGGTTCTCCGGTACGTCGTCGGGGGCGCCCGCGATCTCGGAGCGCTCGGCGCGCAGCGTACGGGCGGTGCGGCGGGCGTCGTCGGCCGCTCGCTGGGCGGCGCGCCGGTCCTCGTCGGCGGCGCGGGCACGGTCCAGGCAGGTCTGGGCGCGGGCCTCCGACTCGGTGGCCTCGTCGGCGAGTTCGCGCAGCTTGACCTGCCAGCCGGCCCGTTCCCGGAGCCGGAAGGCGAGCCCGGCGAGGGCGTCGGCGGCGCGCCGCGCCTTCTGGGCGGCCTCCTGCCGCTCGTCCCGGACCTGCGCGGCCTCGGCGGCCGCTTCGTCGGCCTCGGCCCGCACCGTCCGCGCCTCGGCGAGTTCGGCCTCGGTCTCCTCGGCGAATGCCCGCGTCTGGCGGGCGGCCCGGGCCAGCTCGACGAGGTGCCCGGCCGGGCAGCCGGTGCGCCAGGAGGTGAGCCGCGCCGCCAGCTCCCGGTCCTTGCCGAGCCGTGCCGCGAGCGCCCGGATCTCCTCGTCCCGCTCGGTGGCCCGCGCGCGCAGCGTCTGCCGCTCCTCGTCGGCGGCGTGCTCGTCGTGCATGGCCGGGTTGGGCGGTACGAGGAAGACGTCGCCGGTGTCGGAGTGGGGGGCTGGAGTCGGCGCGAGGAGGGCGGCCGCCGTGCCGACCGCCACGGCGGACCGCGGCAGCAGCGCCGCCTCGCTCAGCGCCTCACGGGCACGCGCGTGCGTGTCGGGGTCGGTGATGATCACGCCGTCGACCAGTTCCGGCCGCGCGGCCAGCACGCGCGCGTGGTCGGCCGGGTCGACCGCCTGCGCGAGGTAACGCCAGCCGGGCAGCGCGGGGATGCCGTGCTCTCCGAGGTACTCGACGGTCGCCAGGACGTCCGGGCCGGGCGGCAGCAGCCCTCCGTCGCCGAGCGCGCCGAGGATGCGGGAGTCGTCGGCGGCGGCCGTACGCAGGTCGAAGAGCTGTCGTTCGGCGGCGGAGACGGCGTCGTCGAGCAGTTCTCGCAGCTCGTCGGCGAAGCGGTCGAGGTCCTCGGGGGTGACCGCCCCCCGGTCGCCGGCGTCCGTGTCCTGCCGGGGCTGCGGAACCACCGAGGGGCGCCTGTCGCCGCCGGTCAGGCTCAGCAGCTCCGCCAGTCGTTCCTCGGCCGCCAGGGCCTCGGCGAGTCGGCGCTCGGCCTCGTAGGAGCGTTCGGCGGCGGCGGCCGCGTCTTCCGCGCGGGCCGCGGTCAGCTCCGCGCGGGACTCGGCCGCCGCCGCTTCGCGCGCGTGTTCGGTGGCCCGGCCGGAGGCCTCCCGTGCGGTGTCCCAGGCGGCGACCGCGGCCTTCTCGGCGTCGCTGGCGGCGAGGGCCGCGCGCGCGGGGTCGGCGTCGGGCGCGCTGTCGTCGAGCCAGCCCGCGCGTACCGCCTCCGCGGTCTCCTGCTCGACCTCGCTCAGCCGCTGCCGCAGATGCCCGAGTTCGCTGCGGGCGCGCTGCGCCTCGGTGGCGGCGGAGGTGGAGTCCCGGTACGCGTGGTCGCTGACCTCCTGGAGGGCGGCGGAGCGCTCCTCCTCCTCGTCGGCGAGGTTCTCGGCGCCCTCCGCGGCCGCGTGCAGGGCCCGTACGAGATCGACGGCGGCCCTGGCCCGGGCGGCCAGCGCGGGTGCCGCGTCCCGCTCGGCCTCCTGGATCGCGACGGCCACGCGGGCCACCCGGTCGGCGGCCGCGCGGTGGCGCAGCACGGCCTCCGCGGCCTGCCAGGCGGAGTGCAGCGTGCGTGCTTCGGCGAGCTCGCGCTTCTGCGCGGCGGCCGACTTCTCGCCGGCGGCGAGCGCCAGGGATGCGTGCCGGTAGGCGAGTTCGGCGGCGATCAGCGCGCTGCGCTCCCGGGCCGCCTCGGCCTGCGTGACGGCGTACGCGGCGGCGGTGACCCCCTGGGCGAGGTCGGCGGCTCGTACGCGTTCCCGGGCCCCGCGCGCGGACAGGCGCCGCGCCAGGGTTCGCGTACGGCGCTCGGCCCCGGTGTGGATGTCACGGGCACGGGAGCGGGCCTCGGCGCCCTCGACGATCCGGCCGAGCAGGTCCACCGAACCGGCGGTGAAGTCCCGTTCGGCGATCAGCTCGGCGCGTCGCCCCAGCTTGTTGCCGAAGCCGCTGACCAGGTCGGCGAGGCCGTCGGTGTCGCGGGTGTCGGTCACCGCGCGCAGCAGCAGGTCGGTGAAGTCGGAGTCCTTCTTGACCGCGAAGAGGCCGGCGGCCTCGCCCTCGTCGGCGTTCATCTCCCGCTGGTAGCGGAAGAGTTCGGGGTCGAGGCCGAGCTCGCCGAGGTGCTCGATCCACCGGTCGTGGATCTCCTCCCAGTGCACCTCCAGATGCGGGTACGCCTTTCCCGCCTCGGTGAGGGCGTCGCGGAAGCCCTTCATGGTGCGCCGACGGCCCTGCGCGCCCGACTGGCCCTCGACGGAGGACCGTACGGCGGTGGACTCGGCGACGGGCAGGTTGTCCAGGCTCAGACCGGGCCCGGGCCGGAAGGAGTACCAGGCCTCGGCGAACTTGCGCGGGTCGTTGGAGACCTGGCGTCCGCGCCACTCGCTCACCTTGCCGACGACGACGCACTCGCCGGTCAGCACGTGCTGCCACTCCAGCGCCACGTGACCGCAGTCGTCCGCGAGCAGGAACTTGCGCAGCACACCGGAGCTGGCGCCGCCGAGGGTGTTGCGGTGGCCCGGCAGCATCACGGAGAAGATCAGCTTCAGCAGGACGGACTTGCCGCCGCCGTTCTCCAGGAAGAGCACGCCGGCGGGCGCCGGCCGGCGCGGCGGGCCGACGGGCTCCTCCTCGAAGAACTCCGCCTGGGTGGGCGCGGGGTCGGGCACGGGCTGGCCCACACCGCGCAGGTCAAGCACGGTGTCGGCGTAGCGCGCACCAGCGGGCCCGATGGAGTAGAGGCGGACCCGGGACAGCTCGTACATGGCGGACTCTCGTAAGTCTTCGGCAGGTGAGGGGTTCAGGACTGTGTCAGGACTGGGCCGGCGCGTGGAACGGCAGGCCGGCGTCGGCCACCAGTTCCAGGTCGTCGGTGTCCTCGGCGGGCAGCAGGGTCGGCGTCCCGTCGGTGACGGGAACGACGCCCAGTTCCAGCAGCTCGGCCATCGCCGCGCTGCCCGCCATGTCCCGCACCTGGAGCTGGTAGCGGGCCGTGGTCCGGTAGGTGCCGCCGTTGTCGTCCCCGGTCCGCTGGAGGAACCCGGAGTCGGTGAGGAAGGCGACGGCCTTGCCGACGATGCCGGTCGTCGAACCGGCGAGCCGGCGTGCGTCCTTGGTGGCACCGGTCGCGCTGCGTCTGACCCAGATCCGCCAGGCGGCCTCCAGACCGGGCGCGTCGGTGGCCGGGTCGGTGTTCTCGCCCTGCTCCTCGGCACGTTCCTCCAGGCGTCGGCAGGCCTGCCGTACGAACGCGTCGACGCCGTTGACCGAGACGCGCCCGATGTACCCGTCGTCGGCGAGGTCCTCCGGCCGTGGGAACGCCATGGCGGCGACGGCGAGGTGCGCCAGCCCGTGCAGGAACCGGTCCCCGCCGTCGGCGGACGTCCGGCGGGCGTAGTCGCCCATCCGCACCGCGAACACCGAGTCCTCCGCGGCGGTCACGGCCATCCCCGCGCGCGGGGACACCTCCAGCACGACCAGTCCGAGCCCGGCCGCCACGGCGTCGGCGAGCCGCGCGAACGGCGGGTCCTCGCGGTAGCGCCGCAGCAGTTCCGTGTACTCCTGGTCCCGGGCGGGCTGCAGTTTGGGCTGCAGCCCGAAGGCGACGAGCCGCGCCGCGTCGGCGGCGTCGGCGGGGGTGACGGCGGCGGTCACCGGCGCGGGCCCGGCTTCCGGCTCACTCCACTCGACGTGCTCGGACACGACTGCAACTCCTCGAACTGGGAAACGACGGCGAGGGCGACTCCCTCAGGGGCGCGGGGAACCGCGTGACCAGCCGCAGACGGCCGGCAGCCGAAAGACACCATCAAGCGGCCTCCGTCCTGCCGGCTGCCATCCCCACCGCGTCCAACAAGGCCGTCCCCACGATCAAATCGGCCCCGCCGAACTCGGGGTCGTCCAACTCCACCCCGTCGTCCACGGCGAACAACAGCTTCTCCTCGCCCTGCCGGTACGCCGTACCGACCGGTGGACTGGCCGCGTGCACAGCCAACAGCGCGACGAGGTACGGCAGATCGGGATCCCGGCGCCGGGCCTCGGCCAGCAGCCCCGAAAGCCTCCGCGGCGCGTCCGCCGGCAGATCGAGCAACTCCATCGCCGAAGCCAACTGCTCCTCGCTGAACCGGCTGTCGTCCGGCGTGGCGATGAGATCCGGTTCCGGCATCTCCGCACCGAGATGCTCCCGCTCCATCGGCGGCGTCAGCAGTATGTCGACGAGGTCCCCCACCCGCACCGACACCGGCGTGCGCAGCCCCGTCCCGCGCGCGAAGAAGGCGTCCGTGACCCGGACCGCCTGCTCCAGGGCCAGGGGCAGGAGCGGCGCGAGCAGATGCCCGTACAGGTCCGTGCCCGACGTCGTCATGGGCGTGGCGAAGGCCTGCCGGTCCTGCTCGGCGCGGAAGAGCGGCCCGGCCTCCAGCAGCCGGGACTGCAACTGGGTGTGCCGTCGGATGCAGTCCTTGACGATGTCCACCAATTCGGCGGCACGTCGCTTCTGTTCCGGGTCCTCGGACTCGTCACGCGCCTTGCGGATGTTCGTGAGGATCGCGTTCTCGTGGCGGTACCGGTCGGCGACGTGGTCGAGGGCCTCGGCGATCATGTCGGGGACGGTGTTGAGCCAGTCCACCGCGCGGACGTTGCGCCGGGTCGCGTCCAGCGCTCTGCGCAGCGTCTCCGAGTACTGCACCGTGCGGTAGCGGGCCTGTTCGGCGGCCAGCTGGGCGTCGGCGAGGCGGCCCCGGCTGATCAGCACCTCCAGCTTGACCTCGGCGGCGATCTGCGCGCTGGTGACATCGGTGTCGAGGGCGCCGACGAGGACGTTGACCGCCTCGTCCGTCGTACGGAGATAGACCGAGCCGCCGGGTCCGGGCACCTCCTCGATCAGCTTGAAGTCGTAGTCGCGGCGCACATATGTGCCGTCCTGCGCGAACGTGCCGTACACCGCGCGGAAGCCGCGGTCCACGCTGCCGACGTTGATCAGGTTCTCCAGGACCCAGCGGGCCACCCGCTCGTGCTCGGCGACGGGCCGCTGCGGGGCCTGGGCGGCGATGCGCGGGATGAGCCGGGCCACGATCTGGTCGTGGTCGGCGCCGGTGTCGAAGTCCATGTTCAGGGTGACCAGGTCGATGGCCGCGAGGGCCACCTCCGCCATGCCGTACACCGAGTACTCGCCGGCGAGGTTGGCCTTGCGGGCGTCGAGGTCGTGCAGCGGCGCGGTGCAGGCGAGCGCGCGCAGCCGCCGCGCCAGTCCCTCGTCGGCGGCCGGGCCCGGTGCGGGGCGCGGCCCCGCGCTGAGCTGGGGCGGAACGCTGTCCGTCGATGCAGGCGAAGTCACGGTGCACAGACTAGGTCCTCGGTCTGACAACGACCCAAACGACGCAGATGCGACCCGGCCGTCCCGGCGTCACGGTGGTCACACCATTGCGGCGGCCTGGCTACCCGTCCTCGCCGACCCGCCGCCGGTACACCTCGACGACCCGCTCCAACGAGTCGCCGAGATACACCGCCAGCAGTTTCTCTGCCTCGTCCTTGTCCCCCGCCTCCAGCGCCCGCAGGATCTGCTGGTTGCGGGCGAGGTACGGCTCGTGAAGCCGGCGCGGGTCGTCCACCACGTGAAAGGCCAGGCGCAGTTCGGCGAACACGCTGCGCATCAGCTCGTCGGTCCGGTCGCTCGCCGCGAGCGCGACCAGCTCCCGGTGGAAGTGGATGTTCGCCGTACCGAGGACTTTCCAGTCACCGTCCCGCGCCGCGCGCTGCCCCTCCGCCACGGCCTGCGCGAGACGTTCCAGAGCGTACGGCGGCTCGCCGAGACCCCGTACGACAGCACACTCGACGAGGCCGCGGGTCCGGTAGATGTCCTCCACGTCCTCCACGGTCAGGACCCGGACGAAGACGCCCCGGTTCAACTCGTGGACGAGCAGGCGCTCGTGCGTGAGCAGCCGGAACGCCTCGCGCAGCGTGTTGCGGGAGACGCCGAGCGCGCCGCCGATGCTGTCCTCCGACAGCCGCGTCCCGGGCGGGAAGAAGCCCTCGGCGATACGGCTCCTGAGGATGTCCGAGACTCGTTCGGCCGTGCTCGTGCGGCCCAGGAGGGCACGGTCGTCGGCCAGTCCCGCCAGCTGCTCTGCCATGCCCGGAATTCAATCGCAGATACAAGAACGAAACAACATAGGTATTGAAGGATCGTTCAACGATCCTCTACCTTGCTGAGAACGGCGCATCCCCACCGCGGCGTCGCCCCCGCACGGCACGGCTCACTCCCCAAGCACCCTCCGTCCTCCTTCTGCGAGGTGCCCATGAGCACGACCCCTCCACCGCAGGCCCTGCCCACCGACGCCCAGCCCGCGCCGGACGAACACCTCGACGACGAAGGGGCGTTGGGCTGGCTGCGCGCCCTCGGACCGCGCGGTCGCCGCGCCTTCGCGGGCGCGTTCGGCGGCTATGCCCTGGACTCCTACGACTACTTCACGCTGCCGCTGAGCATGGTCGCGCTGGCCGCCTACTTCGGCCTGGACAGCGGCCAGACCGGCCTGTTCACCACCGTGACCCTCGTGGTCTCCGCGGTCGGCGGCGCCCTCGCGGGTGTGATGGCCGACCGGGTCGGACGCGTCAAGGCGCTGATGATCACGGTGATCACCTACGCGGTCTTCACGGTCGCCTGCGGTTTCGCACCCAACTACGAGACGCTGCTGGTCTTCCGCGCCCTCCAGGGCCTCGGCTTCGGCGGCGAGTGGGCGGTCGGCGCGATCCTGGTCGCCGAGTACGCGAGCGCCAAGCACCGGGGCCGCACGCTCGGCGCGATCCAGAGCTCCTGGGCCGTCGGCTGGGCACTCGCCGTGATCATGTACACGCTGGTGTTCTCGTTCGTCGGCGACGACCTGGCATGGCGGATCATGTTCTGGACCGGTGCGCTGCCCGCGCTGCTGGTCATCTGGATGCGGCGCAAGGTGCAGGACGCGCCGGAGGCGATCGCCGTACGCGAGCAGAGCACCGGGAAAGGCTCGTTCACGGCGATCTTCAAGCCCGGCCTGCTGCGCACCACGTTCTTCGCGGTCCTGCTCTCCACCGGCGTCCAGGGCGGCTACTACACCCTCGCCACCTGGGTGCCGACGTACCTGAAGACCGAGCGCGGTCTCTCCGTGGTCGGCACCGGCGGCTACCTGACGTTCCTGATCTCCGGCGCCTTCCTCGGCTATCTCACCGGCGGCTACCTCACCGACCGGCTCGGCCGCCGGCGCAACATCTGGCTGTTCGCCCTGCTGTCGGCCTTGTGCATCCTGGCGTACGCGAACATTCCGAGCGGTTCCAACACCCTGCTCCTGGTGCTCGGTTTCCCGCTCGGGTTCTGCATGTCGGCGATCTTCAGCGGCTTCGGTTCCTTCCTGAGCGAGCTGTACCCGACGGCGGTGCGCGGCACGGGGCAGGGCTTCACGTACAACACCGGTCGCGCGGTGGGCGCCGTCTTCCCGACCACGGTCGGCTTCCTGGCCGACAGCTGGGGTGTCGGCGGCGCGCTGGTCTTCGGCGCGATCGGATACGGCCTCGCCGCCCTGGCACTGCTGGGGCTGCCGGAGACGCGCGGAAAGGAGCTCGCGTGAACCGCACGGAAGACCGAGCCCTCACGGTGACGAACGACCGCCCCCTGACCCTCCTGGACGAGCACGCGCACGCGTGGCGGCCGGCGGACGCCCGGACCCGCTTCCGCGCAGGGCTCGCCGGCCCCACCGCCGGCGTCGCGGCGGGCCACACCCAGGCCAACCTGATCTCGGTGCCCGCCGACTGGGCGTACGACATGCTGCTGTTCTGCCAGCGCAATCCCAAGCCCTGTCCGGTGCTGGACGTGACGGACGCCGGCTCCTGGACGACCGTCCTCGCGGACGGCGCCGACCTGCGCACCGATCTGCCGCGCTACCGCGTGTGGCAGGACGGCGAGCTGGTCGACGAGCCGACCGACGTGCGGGCGCACTGGCGCGGCGACCTGGTGTCGTTCCTGATCGGCTGCAGCTTCACCTTCGAATGGGCGCTGTCCGAGGCGGGCGTCCCGATCCGCCACGTCGAGCAGGGCCGCAACGTCCCGATGTACGTCACCAGCCGCCAGTGCCGCCCGGCGGGGCGGCTGCACGGGCCCATGGTGGTGTCCATGCGTCCGGTGCCGCCGGAGCACGTGGCGACGGCGATCCGGGAGAGCAGTCTGCTCCCGGCGGTGCATGGCAGCCCCGTGCACTGCGGGGATCCGGCGGCGCTCGGCATCGACGATCTCGGCCGTCCCGACTTCGGCGACCCGGTGGCGGCCGAGCCGGACGACATCCCTGTGTTCTGGGCCTGTGGAGTGACCCCGCAGGCCGCCGTGATGGCCTCGCGCCCGCCGTTCGCCATCACTCACGCACCGGGACAGATGTTCCTCACCGACGCCCGCGACGAGCAGTACCGCGTGGCCTGAGCAGGAGACACTGGACACATGACCTCGATCGATCTGAACGCCGATCTCGGCGAGGGCTTCGGCCGCTGGCGGCTGACCGACGACGACCAGTTGCTGACCGTCGTCACCAGCGCCAACGTCGCCTGCGGCTTCCACGCCGGGGACCCGGCCACCATGCGGCGGGTGTGCGAGCTGGCGGCCGCGCGCGGGGTACGGATCGGCGCCCAGGTCTCCTACCGGGACCTGGCGGGGTTCGGGCGGCGCGCGATGGACGTGCCGCCCGCCGAACTGGCGGCCGAGGTGGCGTACCAGATCGGCGCCCTGGAGGTGTTCGCGCGCGCCGCGGGCTCGCGGGTGTCGTACGTCAAGCCGCACGGCGCGCTCTACAACCGTGTCGTGCACGACGAGGAGCAGGCCGGCGCGGTCGTCGCCGGCGTGCTCCTCGCGGGCGGCACGCTGCCCGTGCTGGGCCTGCCCGGCTCACGCCTGCTGGAGCTGGCCGGGAACGCGGGCCTTCCTGCCGTCACGGAGGCGTTCGCGGACCGTGCGTACACCGACGCCGGCACGCTCGTGCCGCGCGGCCGGGACGGTGCCGTGCTCACCGACCCGGAGGCGGTCGTGGAGCGCTCGCTGGGCCTGGCTCGGGCCGGTGGCGTCATCTCGCAGTCCGGGGCGCTCATCGAGGTGCGTGCGCGTTCTCTGTGCCTGCACGGGGACACGCCCGGCGCGGTGGACCTGGCCCGCCGGGTCCGGGAGCGGCTGGAGTCGTCGGGCGTCAAGGTGGAGGCCTTCGTATGAAGGCCCTGCCCGTGGGTGACAACGCCCTGCTCGTCGAGGTGGCCTCGGGCGAGGAGGCCCAGGCCCTGCACGCCGAGCTGGTGCGCCGCCGCGCGGAGGGCTCGCTGGCGGTCCGCGAGATCGTCCCCGCCGCCCGCACGGTCCTCCTCGACGGCCTCGACGACCCGGGCCGCCTGGCGTCCGAACTGACCGCCGCCGAAGTCCCGCCCGAGCCTCCGCGCGCGGGTGACGTGATCGAGCTGCCGGTGCGCTACGACGGCCCCGACCTGGCCGACGTCGCCGCTCTGTGGGGCGTCCGTGAGGCGGAGGTGGCCCGTATCCACGCGAGCACCGAGTTCCGGGTCGCCTTCTGCGGGTTCGCCCCCGGCTTCGGCTACCTCGCCGGCCTGCCGTCACGGTACGACGTGCCGCGCCGGGCCACGCCGCGTACGGCCGTCCCGGCGGGCTCGGTGGGGCTGGCGGGCCCGTACACGGGCGTGTACCCGCGCTCGTCGCCGGGCGGCTGGCAGCTGATCGGCACCACGGACGCCGTGCTGTGGGACCACGCGCGCGTACCGGCCGCCCTGCTGTCGCCGGGCACGCGCGTGCGCTTCGTTCCGACGGGACCGCAGGGGGCGTCATCATGACGGACCGCGCTCTCTTCGTCGTACGCGCCGGAGCGCTCACCACCGTCCAGGACCGGGGCCGCCCCGGGCACGCCCACCTGGGTGTGCCCCGCTCCGGCGCGCTGGACGGACCGGCGGCCGGCCTCGCCAACCGGCTGGTCGGCAACCGCCCCGAGGCCGCCGTCCTGGAAACCACGCTCAACGGCTGCGCGGTACGGCCCCGCTCGACGGTCACCGTGGCCGTGACGGGCGCGCCCTGCCGGGTGACCATGGACGGACACCCGGCCGCCTGGGGCGCGCCGGTGCGCGTGCCCGCCGGTGCGCTCCTGGACGTCGGAGCGGCCGTCTTGGGGGTCCGCAGTTATGTGGCCGTCTCCGGCGGCGTCGCCGTGGAGCCGGTGCTCGGCAGCCGCTCCACGGACCTGCTGTCCAGGCTCGGCCCGCCTCCCCTCAGCGACGGCGCGGTGCTGCCCCTGGGGAGCCCTGAAGAGCTCCACGCGCGCGTGGACGTCGCCCCGCAGCCGGCGCCCCCGGCCGAACTCGTCCTGCGCGTGACGCTGGGCCCGCGCGAGGACTGGTTCACGCCGGAGGCGGTACGGGCCTTCACCTCGCGCACGTTCCGGGTGTCCTCCGCGAGCAACCGCATCGGACTGCGCACCGAGGGGCCCGCCCTGGAGCGGGCCCGGCCCGGTGAACTCCCCAGCGAGGGCATGGTGCTGGGAGCCGTTCAGGTTCCGCCCGACGGCAGGCCCGTCGTGTTCCTCGCCGACCACCCGACCACCGGCGGCTATCCGGTGATCGGCGTCGTCCGCACGGCCGACCTCCCGGCCGCCGCACAGGCGGTACCGGGCACGCCGGTGCGCTTCGTGGCCGTACGCCGCCGGTGAACTTCTAAGCGGCGCCCGGCTGCTCATCCGCCACCGACAGCGCGGCGAGCGCCGCGGACACCGCCGCGGAGGCCCGGAGATCGAGCCGGGCGCTCGTCCCGCGCGCGCGGTGCCGCACCTCGTCGGCGGCGAGTGTCAAAAGCTGCGGCAGCAGGTCGGTGCACCGCCTGGCCACCCATCCGGTGCCGGCGGTGGCCAGCCACCACAGGCTCGCCGACCTGGTGGGCGCGGGGAACTCGGGCTCGGAGGAAGGGGCGCTCCCCGTGGCGAGGCCGCTCTCTACCAACAGCGCGTGGAAGCGCACGGCCAGCTGCCTGTGCCCCCTCTCGCCGGGGTGCAGCCGGTCCGCGCTCCGCAGCGCGCGGTCCGTGAGCCAGGCGCCCTCACAGGCGTGCAGATGCACGGCCCCGTACCGCTCCGACAGCGCGTGCACCACGGCGTTGACCGCCCGCTGCCGCCGGGCCAGCGGACGCGCCAGGGCCCCCGGCAGCCCGAGCATCGCGCCGGGGTCCGGCAGACAGGCCGTGAGCAGGACCGCGCCCTGCCCGGTGAGGGCCGAGTAGACCGTGTCGAGGCGCGCGGCGACGGCCCGGACGTCGAAGGTGCAGCGCAGGGTGTCGTTGACCCCGATGACGACGGACGCGATGTCCGGCCGCAGCGCCAGCCCGGCGGGCAGCTGCCTCTCCAGCACGTCACGGGTCTGCGCCCCGCTCACCGCGAGGTTGGTGAACTCCACGGACGCGACGGACTCGACGGACCCCACAGACCCGACGGACCCGACGGACTCCACCGATCCGCAGGACTCCACGGTGAGCCCGCCGGCGAGCAGCGCGGCCCAGCCACGCCACCCCTCGCCGACGGGATCGCCCACACCTTCGGTCAGGGAGTCGCCGAGGGCGACGAACCGCGGCGGTCTCATGTCACACCTTTGGGCACGGAGGGCCGTACGGCCGCCACCGCGTCGTGCGCGTCGAGGAACGCGGCGACCGAGGTGTCCCACCCGAAACACTCGGCACGCGCGCGTGCGGCCTCCCGCCGCTCTTCCACGGGCCGGTCGAGGAGCATGTCCACCGCGTCCGCGAAGGCGCCCCCGTGGTCGGCCGCGACGGCTCCGGCGGAGCCGATCACCTCGGGCAGTGCGGACGAGGCGCTGGCCACGACGGGCGTGCCGCAGGCCATCGCCTCCAGGGCGGCCAGCCCGAACGTCTCGGCGGGTCCCGGCGCCAGGCACACGTCGGCCGACGCCTGCAGCCCGCCCAGCGACGCGTGGTCATAGACGTGTCCGAGGAACGTCACCGGCAACCCGCGCTCCCGCGCCCGCTGTTCGAGCCGCGTTCGCAGCGGCCCGTCACCGGCCACCACCAGCACGGCCCGCCGCCCGCGCCGTACCAGCGCCTCCAAGGCGTCCAGCGCGGTGCCGGGCCGCTTCTCCACGGACAGCCGGGAGCACATCACCAGCAGCACCTCGTCCACGCGCGCGTGCCGGGCACGCAGCCCGGGGTCGCGCAGTGCGGGGTGCCGCTCCACCAGGTCGACACCGAGCGGCGCCCGTACGACGTTGCGCGCCCCGATCCGCAGGAACTCCCGCTCGGCGAACTCCGTCGTGCAGACCACGCGCGCGTACGTGTGTGCCGTACGGACGTTGAGGGCGTCCGCGGCGCGCCGGGCGGCGCCCTGAGGCAGACCCCAGGTGCGCAGCACGCCGTCGGCGGTCTCGTGGGAGACCATCACGGCGGGGACCCGGGCGCGCCGCGCCCACGTGCCGGTCCACCTGAGCGTCGTACGGTCGGAGACCTCCAGACGGTCGGGGGCCAGCTCCTCCAGCAGCCGCGCCACGCGCCGCTTGTCGGTGAGGACGCGGTATCCGCCGGTGCCCGGCAGCAGCGGACCGGGCAGGGTGATCACCCGCCCCTGCTCGGTCTCCCGGTCGCCCGGGCGCTCACCGGGCACGATCAGCACCGGCTGGTGCCCGGCCGCCTTGAAGCCTTTGCCGAGCTCGCGCAGCGCGGTGCGCAGACCGCCCGAGGCCGGCGTGACGAAGTTGGCCAGCCGCACTATCCGCAACGAGCTCATGCCGCCACCACCGTCTTCCGCGCGGTGAGCACGCTCTCGTAGTGCCCGATCAGCTGGTCGCCGACGGCCGCCCAGGTGCGCCCCTCGACCGTCGCGCGCGCGGCGGCGCCGAACGCGGTGCGCAGGCGCGGGTCGGCGGCCAGGGACCACACGGCGTCCCGGACGGCGTCCGGGTCGCTCGGCGGGACCAGCAGTCCGGTACGCCCGTGGGCGACCAGGTCCAGCGGGCCCCCGGCGGCGGGCGCGACGACGGGCACACCGCTCGCCATGGCCTCCTGCACGGTCTGGCAGAAGGTCTCGAAGGGGCCGGTGTGGACGAAGAGGTCCAGGGAGGCGAAGATCCGGGCGAGTTCGTCGCCGGTGCGACGGCCCAGGAAGACCGCGCCCGGCAGTGCCTGGTCCAGGCTCGGCCGGCTCGGCCCGTCGCCGACGATCACGACCCGGACGCCGTCCAGGCCGCAGACACCGGCCAGCAGCTCGACCTGCTTCTCGGGGGCGAGCCGTCCGACGTAGCCGACGATCAGCTCTCCGTTCGGGGCGAGTTCGCGGCGCAGCTCCTCGTCCCGCAGGCCGGGGCGGAAGCGAGCCGTGTCCACGCCCCGCCGCCACAGCCGCACCCGGGGCACGCCGTGTGCCTCCAGGTCGTGCAGGGCCGGGCCGGAGGGCGCGAGGGTGAGGTCGGCGGCCGAGTGGACGGAGCGGATGCGCCGCCAGGCGGCGGCCTCCCCGGCGCCCAGGTAGGTCCGCGCGTATCCGGCGAGGTCGGTCTGGTAGACGGCCACGGCGGGAACGCCGAGCCGTGCGGCGGCCGCCATGCCGCGGACGCCGAGGACGAAGGGGCTCGCCAGGTGGACGACGTCGGCACGGTGCTCGACGATCGCCGCGGCCACGCGTCGGCTGGGGAGGGCGACGCGGACCTGGGGGTAGCCCGGGAGCGGGAGGGAGGGGACGCGGATGACAGGGCACGGCGCGAGGGCGTCGGGCCCGGTGCCGGCCGTGGCGGCCGGCGCGACGACGAGCGGAAGGTGACCGCGATCTACGAGGTGCCGGGCGGTCTGGAGCGCGCAGTGGGCCACGCCGTTCACGTCGGGGGGAAAGGATTCGGTCACGATGACGACACGCATACCGGTGTTCTCGCCGGGCTGGACGTGGCCGCGTCAACGTGGATCTTTCCGGACGAGGAACGTCGTGTGAGCGTTGCGCTGCACACCCGAGCGGGTCGGCCCGCGTCCATGCCCGCCTGACCCGCGGGTCACCGATCGTTCACATGGCGGGCGCGTCCGGTCCGATCCGGCTGCGTACCGCCGTCTGGACCTCGGCCTCCTCGGCCGGATCGGCGGCGAGCCTGCGCAGTCGCTCCACGACCCGGGCGTCACCGGTCTCGGCATGCCGGGCGGCGATCTCGCGCGTGGTCTCCTCGCAGTCCCACAGGCACTCGACGGCGAAGCCGGTGGCGAAGGAGGGGTCGGTGGCGGCGAGGGCACGAGCGGCCCGGCCGCGCAGATGGGACGAGGCGGTCTCGCGGTAGATGTGCCGGAGCACGGGGGCCGCGCAGGCGATGCCGAGGCGCCCGGTGCCGTCGACGAGGGTCCACAAGGTCGGCGCGTCGGGGCCTTCGCCCCGTACCGCCTCCCTGAGGGCCGCGAGGACGAGTTCGCTGTCCTGGGCTCCGCCCCGGCAGGCGAGCATCCGTGCGGCGGCGGCACCGAGGGGGTCGGGCCGGCGGGCCCAGCCGCGCGCCTGGTCCACCGCGGCGACGCTGCGCATGCGTTCGAAGGCGTCCACGGCGGCCTCCATCACGGCCGCCGAGCCGGTGACCACGGCGACCTCGATCAGGTGCAGGGCGTCCGGATCACCGCTGTCGGCGAGATAGCGCAACGCGGTGCAGCGGGCGCCGTCGGTGCCGTCCTTGGCAGCCCGGAGGATCTCCGGCCGGTCCTCGGGGCCGGCGACGGCCGTGAGGCAGCGGGCGGCGGGGACATGGAGCGCGGCACCGCGCTCGACGCCCTGCTGGGCCCACTCGAAGACGGCCTGCACGCTCCACCCCGGACGGGGTCCGGTTGGTCGCATCTGCCGTTGCCAGCGGTCGAAGCAGCCCGTCTCGTGAGCGGCACGCACACGCGTGGCGATGGATTCGCGCGGATCGTCGGCCCACAGGCGCCACGGCCGGGGCTCGAAGGCGTCCCGCACCGTCGCGGCCAGCTCGGCCTCGCCCTCGGCGTCGGTCGCGAAACGCGCCAGGACGGGGGCCGCGAGGGCCCGCAGTCCGGCGTCGTCGTCGCGCAGCGCCAGTTCGTCCAGGGCCCAGGCCCAGTTGGCGCCCGAGGCGGCGTACCTGCGCAGCAGTTCGAGCGCGTCCCGCCTGCCGTACGAGGCGAGATGGCCGAGGACGGCAAGGGTGAGGCCGGTGCGGGACTCCTCGGTGTCGAAGACGTCCTCGACATCGAAGAGGTGTGCCTCGATCTCGTCCAGCTCGCCGTTCAGGTCGAGGTAGAGACGGGCGTAGTAGAGGGAGCGGTTCTCCACCTGCCAGTCGTGGCGGGGATCACGCAGAACACAGTGGTTCAGCGCCGCGAGCGCTTCGGCGCGCGGTGCGGTGAGCGCGTGCAGTGTGCCGTCGCCGCGGCCCCGCTGAAGCAGGCCGAGCAGCGTGCCGCTGGGCGCTATGACCGGATCGAACATGGGAAACAGCCTCACATCAAGCGTCGACGCAACCGGGGACGTGCATTACCTGGCCGCGTGACAACACGTCGGGGCGCCCGCCGTTTCCTGCTTGCTGTAAGCCATCTTCCTCTGCCTCTCGTCGGTGGCCCATGCGGACCGCATCACGGTCCGCGCGGTGCGGCATCACCTGCCCGGCCATCACGTCCGTGAATCACGACGTCATGATGACTCGGCAGTTCCATCTACCGCGACCGAAATTTCGGCGGCCGGTTACCGCCTCCCCCGTTTTTCGTGTCCGCCCAGGTCAGGGCGTACGTGTCAGTGTGTGCCGAACAGTTCGAGCAGTTGTGTCTTGCCGAACATGCGTGCGGTGTCGACGGCCGACGGCGTGCCCGCGGCGGGGTCGGCACCGCCTTCCAGAAGCGCCTTGATCACTTCCTCCTCACCCTTGAAGACGGCCCCGGCGAGCGGGGTCTGGCCCCGGTCGTTGATCCGGTCGCCCTCGGCGCCGCGGGCGAGAAGGGCACGCACGGTGCCGGCGTGGCCGTGGTAGGCGGCGAGCATCACCAGGGAGTCGCCTCGGTCGTTGGTGAGGTTGGCCGGAACGCCCGCGTCGACGTACGCCACGAGTGCCTCGGTCTGCCCCTGCCGGGCCAGATCGAAGATCTTGGTCGCCAGCTCCACGACCTCGGGGTCGGGGGCTTCAGTCATCGGCCGGTCCGCCTCTCAGTACAACCGTTCAGGTGAATCGCCAGGGTACTGGCTCGTGCCGCACATGACCCGATGTGCCGGAGGTAAAGATCGTCGCAGGCCCGGCCGGGCGCAAGAGCCTGCCCAACCGGGCCAAGACGGCTCCGCCACCTGGGGGAAATCGTTGGAATTTCACCCAGTTGCACCTTTTATCGTATGGATACATCCTGTGATCCTGGAAGTACTCATGGTGACTGTCCCCACGAACCAGGAGAACGCAAATGATCCTGTCCATCTCAGGTGTGGTCCTGCTCGGAATCATCGTCTTCCTTTTCTTCAAGAAGGACGGACTCAAGGCCTCCCACGCCCTGGTGGCCGCACTCTTCGGCTTCTACCTGGCGAGCACGGCCATCGCCCCGAGCATCAAGGCAGGCAGCGAGAGCCTCGCGAGCCTCCTCGGCGGAATCAAGTTCTGACGCCCGCACGTCCGTACGCACCACCAGGAGACAGCAGTGGCCCGGCGCCCCCTCCCCCGCATCCTGAGCACAGGCAGCGCGCAGATCGCCCGGAGCCGGGAGCTGGCCCGGACGGCGGCCGACAGCGCCACCGACGTCCTCCACCCGCTGATCACGATCACCCGTGGTCTGCGCCGGCTGGCCTCGGCCGGGCGGCGCAAGTGGGCCGACACCCCCAAGGACAAGCGCGGACCGCTGCTTTTCCTGGTGGCGTCGGTGGTCCTGGTCGTGGCGCTCGCGCCGTACGGCCCGCTGCTCGCCGCCATCACCCTGATGGCGGCGGCAGCCTGGCAGGGCCGGGACCGCGGACAACCGGAACCCGACGGCCCCGACGAGTCCCAGACACAGCGCCTCCAGTCGCTGTACGAGGCCCTGGTGCCGTACTTCTCGGCCACCGAGGACCCGGCCCCGCTGTACTCCCACGGCGGCGAGTGGGACAAGGCCTTCCCCGCGTACGACTTCGACGCCACCGGCCGCATCACACACCTGCTGATCCACTACCCGGCGTACTTCACGGACGGCGAGGCCGAGTCCCGCGCCCGGATCGAGCAGTTGCTGCACGCCAAGTCGGGCCGCGACCGCGAGTACCACTTCACGTGGGACGAGCAGGACAACCAGCTCACGGTGACGGCCCTCGCCCCCCTGCCCACCGACATCGCCGCGCAGCGTTTCGTCACGTCCCCCGGCGAGACGGTCCTCGGCTTCACCGACCCGACCCAGGTCCGGCGCACCCTCCCCCTCGCCTACGGCGAGGAACAGCGCGACGTACCGCCGGTCGTCTGGCGCACCGGCATCCGCTCCACCGAGCCGCACCTGCTGGTCATGGGCCAGCCCGGCAGCGGCACCTCCACGCTGCTGCGCTCCATCGCCCTGCAGGCCCTCCAGTACGGCGATGTCGTGATCGTCGAGGGCGGCGGCACCGGCGAGTACGCCTGCCTCACCGGCCGGGACGGCGTCCTCGCCGTCGAGTGCGGGCTGGCCGGGGCGCTGGCGAGTCTGGAATGGGCGGCCACGGAGACCGAGCGCCGCCTGATCGCGGTCAACCGTGCCCGCCAGGCCGGCGACCCGCCGCCGGACGACACCAAACGCCCCCTGTGGCTCCTCCTGGACCGGCCGAGCGCCTTCGCCCACGTGGCCGCCGCGGACGGCCGCGAGGACCCGCAGACCCTGCTCCAGCTCCCGCTCCGGCACGGCCGCGCGGCCAACGTGACGGTGGTCGTCGCCGACCAGTTCGACAGCGCGGAGGCCCTCAGCGAGGCCGTACGCCAGCACACACGCGCGCGTGTCGTGCTCGGCCCGGCCACGGCCGACCAACTGGAAGCGGTCCTGGGCGCGCCCCCGCACACGACCCCGGTCGCCCACGTCCCGCCCGGCCGGGGCTACGCGCGCCTCGGCTCGGGCCCGGTCCACCGGCTCCAGGTCCCGTCCACGCCCGACCCGTACGACGAGGCGACGAGCGAGGCGGACCGCCAAGCGGTCCTGGCCCTGCTTCCGCCACGGACGACGCCGGCGGACGGCGAGCATCTGCCGGAGACGGCAGCGGTGGAGGCGGTGCCTACTGAGACTGTCCCCACGGACGTGGCAGCGACGAAGGCCGCGCCCACGGAGGTGGTACCGACGACGACCGTACCCACCGAGGTGGCGGTGACGAAGGCCGTCCCCACCGAGGTGGTAGCGACAAAGGCCGTACCCACGGAAGAAGTGCCGACGGAGGCCATGGCGGCGGAAGCACCGTAGCCGGGCGGTGGTGCCGCTGGGGCGGCACTGGTGGGCGCAGTCCCTCGCCGCCCGCCCGGCCCCGGTCACGCCACGAACGTGCGAGGCGCCTCTCCGCCCCCGGACCCCCCGCTCTCCACCAGCCGCGCCGCCGCGGCCAACCGCGACGCCGCCTCCTCGGCCACCGCGCCCCCCACGGTGAACGGCAGCCGCACATATCCCTCGAACGCTCCGTCGACCCCGAACCGCGGTCCGGACGGCACACGCACGCCCACCCGCTCGCCCGCCTCCGCGAGCCGTGACCCGGACAGCCCGCCCGTCCGCACCCAGAGGGTGAGCCCGCCCTTCGGCACCTCGAACTCCCAATCCGGCAGCTCCCGTCGCACGGCGGCCACCAGGGCGTCCCGGTTGTCCCTGGCCTGACGTCGTCGCACGTCCACGGCCTTCGCCCAGCCCCCCGTGCTGAACAGCCAGTTCACCGCCAGCTGTTCCAGCACGGGCGTGCCCAGATCGGCGTACGCGCGGGCGGCGACGAGGCTGCGGATCACGTCGGGAGCGGCGCGCACCCACCCGATCCGCATCCCCGCCCAGAACGCCTTGCTGGCCGAGCCGACCGTGACGACCGTCGACCCGGCCGGGTCGAAGGCACACATGGCCCGCGGCATCGCGTCCGCGATGTCCTCGTCCAGCCACAGCTCGCTCATCGTCTCGTCGGCGACGAGCACCGTCCCGGCCGAGCGCGCGGACTCGACCAGCTGCCGCCGCTGGTCCTCGTCGGCGAGCGCGCCGGTCGGGTTGTGGAAGTCGGCGACGACGTACGCGATCCGGGGCGCGGCGTCCCGGAGTACCTGCCGCCAGCGGTCCATGTCCCAGCCGGTCAGCCCCTCGGCCATCGCGACGGGCACCAGCCGGGCGCCCGCCGCCCGCATCAGCTGGAGGATGTTGGCGTAGGAGGGCGACTCCACGGCGATGCGCTCACCGCGTCCCGCGAACAGGTGGCAGATGGCGTCGATCGCGCCCATCGCGCCGGTCGTCACCATGATCTGCTCGGGCATCGTCGGGATCCCGCGTGCGGTGTACCGTTCGGCGATCATCGCGCGCAGTGCGGGCAGCCCGGCCGGGTAGTCGCCGTGCGTGTGGGCGTACGGGGGCAGCTCCTCCAGGGCTCCCTGCACGGCTCGGGTCAGCCACGGCTCGGGGGCGGGGAGCGCCGCACAGCCGAGGTCGATCATCGAACCGAGGGCTTCGGGGGGCAGGGGTTCGAGGCCGCGGGCGGGCAGCGGGTTCCCGGCCGGCACCGCCGTCCAGCTGCCGGCCCCGCGCCGGGACTCCAGGAATCCCTCGCCGCGCAGGGCCTCGTACGCCGCCGCGACCGTCGTACGGCTGACGGACAGGGACAGCGCCAGTTCGCGCTCGGCGGGCAGCCTGGCGGCGACCGGCACCCGGCCCTCCAGCACCAGCAGCCGGATGCCGTCGGCCAGCGCCCGGTAGGCGGGCGGGCGGCGGGTGCCCGGGCCGGCCGGGCGGTCCTGCTGGGAGTTGAGCAGCCGGGCGAGCTGCGCGGCACCCATCGCCGAGGTCCACTGCCCCATGTAAATCAGTCCACCTTACCCGAATTGGCCATGGATGATGTTTCCACCCAAGCCACAGGGTGTCATGTGTCAGGCCACTGCGACCACACCAGAGGGGGACCACTTGTCCACGAAGAGCCCGAGCCGCGCCGGACGACGGTTGATCCAGCTGTACGTCGGTCTCGGGCTCTACGGGGCGAGTTCGGCGCTGCTCGTCGAGTCCGGTCTGGGCCTGGAACCCTGGAACGTGCTGCACCAGGGCCTGGCCGAGCTCACCGGCCTGACGATCGGCGTCGTGTCGATCTTCGTCGGCGCCGCGGTGCTGCTCCTGTGGATCCCGCTGCGCCAGCGCCCCGGCCTCGGCACCGTCTCCAACGTCTTCGTGGTCGGCATCGCCATGGACGGAACGCTCGCCGCGGTCCCCGCGGCACACACCCTCGCCGTACGCGTCCCACTCCTGCTGGCCGGGATCCTGCTCAACGGGGTGGCGACCGGCCTCTACATCTCGGCCCGCTTCGGACCGGGCCCGCGGGACGGGCTGATGACCGGCCTGCACCGGCGCACGGGCCGCTCGATCCGTCTGATGCGGACGGCCGTCGAGGTGGCGGTCGTCGTGACCGGCTTCGCCCTGGGCGGCACCATCGGCATCGGCACTCTGCTGTACGCGGTGTCCATCGGCCCGCTCGCCCAGATCTTCCTGCGCGTCTTCGCCGTCCCGTCGGCATCCGACGGCAGCACGGTCGTTGCCTCCGGGCAAGGGGGGCAGGCGATACTTCGACCGTGACCTCGCGGATACGCCACCCCTACCTCGACCATCCGGGCCCGATCGCCTTCGCCCACCGCGGCGGGGCGGCGGATGGTCTGGAGAACACGGCGCTGCAGTTCCGGCACGCGGTCGAGGCGGGCTACCGCTATCTGGAGACCGATGTCCACACCACCGCGGACGGCAGACTCGTGGCCTTCCACGACGCGACCCTGGACCGGATGACCGACGGGGCGGGCCTGATCGCGGACCTGCCCTGGAAGGACGTACGGCACGCGCGCGTGGCGGGCAAGGAACCGGTGCCCCTCTTCGAGGACCTTCTGGAGACCTTCCCCGAGGCGCGCTGGAACGTCGACGTCAAGGCGGAGCCGGCGCTGCTGCCCCTCCTGGAGCTCATCGAACGCACGAACTCCTGGGACCGGGTCTGCCTCGGCTCGTTCGCCGAGGCGCGCGTGGTCCGCGCCCAGCGACTGGCCGGGCCCCGCCTCGCTACGTCGTACGGCACCCGGGGCGTCCTCAACCTGCGGCTGCGTTCCTGGGGACTCCCGGCGGCCGTGCGCCGCTCCGCGGTCGCCGCGCAGGTGCCGGAGATCCAGTCGGGCATCCAGGTGGTCGACCACCGCTTCCTGCGCACCGCCCACGCGCTCGGCCTGCAGGTGCACGTGTGGACGGTGAACGAGCCGGAACGCATGCACCGGCTCCTGGACCTGGGAGTCGATGGCATCATGACCGATCACATCGACACACTGCGCAAGGTCATGGAGGACCGCGGCGTCTGGGGCTGACACCCCGGAAGCCCCCCGGCCGCACGCCCGCGCGCGGCACCTTCACGGGGAAGCGAGGGCACGGGTGGGCACCGACACCGTGCGGGCAAAATCGGCGGACGAGGCCGCCGAACGGCGGCGCGAACAGCGCGGCTGGTACTTCTACGACTGGGCCTGCTCCGTCTACTCGACGAGCGTCCTCACCGTCTTCCTCGGCCCCTACCTGACCTCGGTCGCCAAGTCGGCGGCGGACACGGACGGCTTCGTGCATCCGCTGGGGATCCCGGTGCGCGCCGGGTCCTTCTTCGCGTACTCGGTGTCCCTGTCGGTGGTGGTGGCCGTGCTGTTGATGCCCTTGGTGGGCGCAGCCGCCGACCGCACCGGCCGCAAGAAACCCCTCCTGGCGGCCGCCGCGTACACCGGGGCCGCGGCGACGACGGGCATGTTCTTCCTCGGCGGCGAGCGCTATCTGCTCGGCGGCGCCCTGCTGGTCGTCGCCAACGCCGCGCAGTCCGTGGCGATGATGCTCTACAACTCCTACCTGCCGCAGATCGCCCCGCCAGAGGAACGCGACGCCGTCTCCTCCCGCGGCTGGGCCTTCGGCTACGCGGCGGGTGCGCTGGTCCTGGTCGTGAACCTCGTCCTGTACAGCGGCCACGAGTCCTTCGGTCTCTCGGAGAGTGCCGCCGTCCGTATCTGCCTGGCCTCCGCGGGCCTGTGGTGGGGGGCTTTCGCCCTCATTCCGCTACGCCGGCTGCGTGATCGCCGCTTCGAGGCGAAGGCCGCTCGGGAGGCTACCGCTCCGGGCTTCCGCCAGCTCGCCGCGACCGTCCGCGACATGCGCCGCCGCCCGCTCACCCTCGCCTTCCTGCTGGCGTACCTCATCTACAACGACGGCATCCAGACCGTGATCTCCCAGGCGTCGGTGTACGGCTCCGAGGAGCTCGGCCTCGGACAGTCGACGCTCATCGGCGCCGTGCTGCTGGTCCAGGTGCTCGCCGTCGCGGGCGCGCTGACGATGGGAAGACTCGCCCGGACCTACGGCGCGAAGCGCACGATCCTGGGCTCGCTGGTCGCGTGGACGGTGACCCTGGGGGCCGGGTACTTCCTGCCGGCCGGCGCGCCCGGGTGGTTCTTCGTACTGGCCTCCGGGATCGGTCTCGTCCTCGGCGGCAGCCAGGCGCTGTCCCGGTCGCTGTTCTCCCATCTCGTGCCGCCCGGCAAAGAGGCCGAGTACTTCTCGGCATACGAGCTGAGCGACCGGGGCATGAGCTGGCTGGGCCCGCTGCTGTTCGGGATCACCTACCAGGTGACCGGAAGTTACCGGGACGCGATCATCTCGCTGGTGGCCTTCTTCGTCATCGGGTTCGTGCTGTTGGCGCGGGTTCCGGTGCGGCGGGCGATCGGCGACGCGGGCAATCCGATTCCCGAAAGGATTTAGCGTTCAACACGAAAGCGATGTAGTGTACGCGTTTGGCCTGCCAGGCGTACCGTTACTGCGCGTCAATGATGCCGAAACGCTGGGTCACATCTGCTAGCAGATGTGACAAACCGGGCACTGGTGGGTACAACAAGGGGCGGCTACGCCGGCGACGCATTGCCCGGGACGGGACCCGGAACGGGAATCTTTACCGCCGACCGGACGTTGAACCGGATGACGACGACAGCGACACCTGTCCTGTGGGCGACAAGCCCGGGAGGCACGATTCATGAGTGAGCGAGCTCTTCGCGGCACGCGCCTCGTGGTGACCAGCTACGAGACGGACCGCGGCATCGACCTGGCCCCGCGCCAGGCCGTGGAGTACGCATGCGAGAAGGGGCACCGGTTTGAGATGCCCTTCTCGGTCGAGGCGGAGATCCCGCCGGAGTGGGAGTGCAAGGTCTGCGGGGCCCAGGCACTCCTCGTAGACGGCGACGGCCCTGAGGAAAAGAAGGCCAAGCCCGCGCGTACACACTGGGACATGCTGATGGAACGGCGCACCCGCGAGGAACTCGAAGAGGTCCTCGAGGAGCGCCTGGCAGTTCTCCGCTCCGGCGCGATGAACATTGCGGTCCATCCGCGAGACAGCCGGAAGTCGGCGTAGTCCCTTCGGGGTCTGGGCGGACGAACAACGCACCAAAGTAACCGCGGGCGCCGTACGTGAGTTCACGTACGGCGCCCGCGGTTTCGCGTTCCGGTGCGGCCGAACGCTGAGCGCGTGATGCGGCCGGAGGGCTCAGCGCGTCAGTGGCGGACGCGGGTCCTGGGGCGCGTCCCCCGGCTCGTCCCTGATGACCTCGCCCTGGACCACCTTGCCGTCGGGGCGGTGCATCCGGGCCTGCTGAAAGGCGTCACCCAGGCTGCCCTGGGTGGCCTCCCGGAGCTTGCGGTCGACGGTGCGCTCCGCGTAGCGGCCGAGGGCCTTCTGCACCGGCGGGATCAGCAGGAGCAGGCCCAGCGCGTCGGAGATCAGGCCGGGGATCATCAGGAGCAGGCCGCCGAGCATCATGAGGCCGTTGCCGCCGCCGTTCGAACCCGAGGGGGCCCCGCCCCGCTGCAGCGCCTCGTTCAGGTTCTGGAAGGCGCGCCGGCCCGCCTGCTTGATGACCACCGAGCCGAGCACGAGGGCGGCGAGCAGCAGCAGGAACACCGTGATCCCGCCGGCCGCGCCGGCGACCACGGTCAGCAGCCAGATCTCCAGCACCAGCCAGGCGGCGACGCCCAGCGGCAGGAAGGTGCGCAGCCGGGAGCGCCGGGGCCGGGCGGGGTGCGTGGGAGTCGGAGCGCCAGTCGTCATGCTTCCAGTGTGCCTGGGCCCGGCTCAGCACGGGATAAGGGGACGATCAACCGGAGCTGTGAACGCGTACGGCTACGGCTGCGAGGGCTTGCCCCGGCCCGCGATCCTGCCGACCCGCTCCCCCACGCCCCACGTCGTGACCCGCCACAGGGCCTCCACGAGGATGTCGCGGCTCATCTTGGAGTCGCCGTGCTCGCGCTCGACGAAGGTGATGGGCACCTCGACCACGTGATAACCGGCCCTGACTGCGCGGCGGGCGAGGTCGACCTGGAAGCAGTAGCCCTGGGAGGCGACCTCTTCGAGGCCGAGGCCTTCGAGGGTCTCGCGGCGGAAGGCGCGGTAGCCGCCGGTGATGTCGCGCAGCGGAAGGTCCAGGGCGAGGCGGGAGTAGAGGCTGCCGCCGCGGGAGATGAACTCGCGGGACTTGGGCCAGTTCACGACCCGGCCGCCGGGCACCCAGCGGGATCCGAGGACCAGGTCGGCACCCTTGAGGGCGGTCAGCAGGCGGGACAGTTCCTCGGGTTGGTGCGAGCCGTCGGCGTCCATCTCGACCAGGACGCCGTAGCCGTTGTCCATGCCCCAGCGGAAGCCCGCCAGGTAGGCGGCGCCGAGGCCCTCCTTGCCCTTGCGGTGCAGGACCTGCACCTGGTCGTCCCCGACGGCCAGTTCGTCGGCGAGCTTGCCCGTGCCGTCGGGGCTGTTGTCGTCGGCCACGAGAACGTGCGCCTCCGGGACCGCCTTGCGCACCCGGCCCACGACCGCCTTGATGTTCTCCGCCTCGTTGTAGGTCGGAATGATCACCAACGCCGTGCCGAGCGGGCCGAACTGCCTCCCCCGGTCCTGTGCCGCGAGGGTCCCGTCGCCGTCGTTCACTGCTGCCCCTTCAAGTCCGTACGCAGAGGTCCACCATAGTGGCCGCCGCCTGCGATGACGTGACAGGACGTAAGTATGGTGGTGTCGTTTCCACAAAAGCGGGGTAAGAATGCCCTTTTCGGGACCGTGCGTGCCGCATCGAGGGCGGTGCGTGCTGCGGATGGGGGCCCGGCGCCCTTCGGGCCGACCTGGGACCCGCTGGCTGCGGATCGACCGAAAGCCGTTGTCTACTGAGCGCCCGGGCCCCACCCTGGTCACACCTCCCCGACCGGCCCGAACCTTCCCTCGTCGTGGCGCGGGCGCTGGGCCTGGCTGCCAGTGGCGGTGCCCCGGTGCGGCACACCGTCCCTGACCCAGCAGCGCGGCGGCGAGTGCGCGGATGTTCCCCGGTCGGGCGTCCGGTGGTGGACTCGGCCGAACCTACCGGCCCGCTGCCGTCGGCTGTCAACAGCCGTTTCACCTGCGCCTCTTCGGTCAAAGCCCTGGTCAGCGGCGAGGATACGCAGGTGACGCGACGGGGCGGCGACGACCGATCGGCGGTGCGCCGCCCCGGTAGATCACTCGCCCGGCCGTACGAACACGGTCCGTCCGCCCACCACGGTGCGCAGGCACACGGGGAGGTCACGGCCGGGGGTCAGGTCGGGCAGACCGGGGGTTCCGGAGCGGGGGTCGGTGGACCAGCGCGCGACCCGGTCGTCCGGGGCCTGGACCACGAGTTCCTCGGTGCGCCAGACGGCGTAGTCCGCGGGCGCGCCCGGCACCAGGACGCCCGCGTCGTCCCGTCCGACCGCCCGCCAGCCGCCGCGGGTGTGCGCCGTGAACGCGGCGCGCACGGAGACGCGGTGCTCGGGGGTCCGGTGGAAGGCGGCCGCGCGGACCGTGCCCCACGGGTCGAGGGGCGTGACCGGGCTGTCGGAACCGAAGGCCAGTGGGACGCCGGCCCGCAGCAAGGCCGCGAAGGGGTTCAGGGTGCGGGCCCGCTCGGCGCCCAGGCGCTGGGCGTACATGCCGTCCTCGCCTCCCCACAGCGCGTCGAAGGCGGGCTGGACGGACGCGGTCAGGCCGAGTTCCGCGAAGGCCGCGATCGTCTCGGGCGTGAGCATCTCGGCATGCTCGACACGGTGCCGGGCGGCCCGGACACGGGCGAGGCCGAGTTTCTCCGCGGCGGCGCGCACACCCTCGACGACGGCGGTCACGGCGGCGTCGCCGATCGCGTGGAAGCCCGCCTGGAGGCCCGCCTCGGTGCACGCGGTGACGTGTGCGGCCACCGCGGCGGCGTCCAGGTAGGCGGTGCCGGTGTGGCCGGCGTCGGTGTACGGCTGGTGCAGACAGGCGGTGTGGGAGCCGAGGGCGCCGTCCACGAACAGGTCGCCGGCCGCGCCGATCGCGCCCAACTCGCGCGCCTTGTCGATGTCCTGGTCGGCCCAGTAGCCGACCACCCGGGGCCCGGTCTCCTCGGCCGCGATCCGGAGCAGCCCGGTGAAGTCCTCCTCGGAGGAGATCTCCGGCCCCGCGCACTCGTGGACGGTTCCGATGCCGAGTGAGGCGGCGTGGGCGAGGGCGGCGCGCTGGGCCTCGGTGCGCTGCTGCGGCCTCACAGCGCCGAGGGCGGCGGCGCGTACGGCGTGGTGGGCGTCGGCGGTCAGCGGGGCGTCCGGAGCGTCGAGGCCGGGGGTCAGGTCCAGCAGGGCCGTCGTGACGACCGCCGAGTGGACGTCGATCCGGCTGAGGTACAGCGGACGTCCGCCGGTGGCCGCGTCGAGTTCGGCGCGGGCCGGGGGGCGGCCGCCGGGCCAGCGGGCGGCGTCCCAGCCGTGGCCGAGGAGCACGCGGTCGTTCGGGCGGGCGGCGGCGAAGTCCCGTACGAGCGCGAGGGCCGCGTCGAGGGACGGCGCGTCGGACAGGTCGAGGCCGGTGAGGGCGAGGCCGGTGGACGTGGTGTGCACGTGCGCGTCGGTGAACGCGGGGGTGACCAGCGCCCCGTCCAGGTCGATCACCGCGTCGACACCGTCCGCGAAGGCGTCGGCCGCGCCCTCGGAGCCGACCCAGGCGACTTGGCCGCGCTCCACGACCATCGCCGTCGCGAACGGGTCGGCGGGGCTGTGCACCTCGCCGCGGCGGAGGAGGACGGTGGTCGGTTCGGCGGTGCGTTCACTCATGAGGGACAGTTTCGCGCCTCGCCCGGGGCGCCCGGCACTCAGGTCGGTCAGATCCGGGGCGGCCGTGCCTCGTACGGCGTGGACAGCACCACCGTCGTCCGCGTGGACACCCCCGCCAGCGACCTGAGCCGGGCCAGCAGCTCCTCCAGGTCGTGCGGGGTGGAGACCCGCACCTTGAGGATGTAGTTCTCGTCGCCGGCGACGCTGTGGCAGGCCTCGATCTCGGGGACGCCGGCGAGGCGGTCCGCGATGTCGTCGGGGGCGCTGGGGTCGAACGGCTTCACGGAGATGAAGGCGGTCAGGGGCAGGCCGACGGCTTCGGGGTCGACCACCGCGGCATAGCCGCGGATGACCCCGCGCTGTTCCAGCCGGCGCACCCGCTGGTGCACGGCCGACGTGGACAGGCCGGTGGCCTTGCCCAGGTCTGTGTAGCTCATCCGCCCGTCCTTGACGAGCAACTGCACGATTTGCCGGTCGAGCTCCTCCATGGCGTAAGAACCTACAGTGCCGCTGATCTCCTCCGATACCTGAGCGGCGCAGGTCATGCCCGGTTCGTGATGCGGCAGGGGGCGGCCTGTGCGCCATCCGGGGGACAAAGCGGCCGCCTCGGGCACCTGCGGATGGCATGTGACGAAGACCACACCCCCCTGACCGGCTCCGTGATGTTCTCGTGATTACCGCCGAGACGGGGCGGGAAGTGCTTGCTGTGGTCGAGGCCGCAGCGCCGCCACGGCCCAGCCCGAGGGGGAGAATCCAATGCAGAGTCTTAAGCGCCCTGGTCGTACCGCACCCAAGCGGCCGCAGCTGGTCGTCGAGCCCGAGCCGGAGGGCGTCGAACCCGACGAACTCGACGAACTCGACGCCTACGACACCTTCGAGATGTACCGGGTCGTCTGCCCGGACTGCGCGCAGCCCATCGCCCTGCTGGCGGACGAGGAAGTCCTGCCGGAGCACGCGCTGTGCGCCTCGCCGTGGAACCCCTTCGGGCTCACGGTCTGCACCGGCACCGGCCGCAAGGCGTCCGACGCCCGTCCGGCGGACGAGTCGGCCGAGCCGCAGGAGCAGGACACCGCCCTCCTGTTGACGCTCCCTCAGGGGCTCGACTGGCGGACGCAGCCCTTCTCGCACGTCGGCGGACCGGGCTCCCGTCCCATCCGGGTGCCTGTCATGCGCCGCCAGGCCGCCTGAGCGGCCTCGCTCCCACCCCGTGACCGAGCCGCGCCACGGCTCACAGCGCGCCGTGGCACGGTTCGGTGTGCCGTGACAGCGGGTGGCGGGGTGTCGTCGCGCCAGAGGGCTCGCGTTGCTCCCGAGCCAGGGACCGGCGGCGCCCCGGACGGCCGCGAACTCACGCCCGAATCCAAGAACCGGTGACCTGTCCCCGGACCTTCGCGTTGCCCTGGTATGACCCCCACCTCTACCGCGACCGGGCGTCAGCGCCGCGTGTTCGTTCCCGCGCCGGTTCCCGCATCCGCAAAATCGGTTCCGCTTGCGCCGCCGCAGCCCCAGGACCCGCCCATCTACCGCGATCTGATGCGCACGTGGGCCGACCGCGGCCGCACCCTGCCGGGGCGCCACGACCCGGAGTGGGCCCGGCTCGCGGCGCCCCAGGTGACGTCGGGTCAGTTCAGCGGGTCTCAGGACCCGCCAGGTGACGGGCGATGACCATCCGCTGGATCTGGTTGGTGCCCTCGACGATCTGCAGGACCTTGGCCTCGCGCATGTACCGCTCGGCCGGGAAGTCGGCCGTGTAGCCGTACCCGCCGAGGACCTGGACGGCGTCGGTGGCCACCCGCATCGCGGTGTCGGTGCAGTGCAGTTTGGCCATGGCGGCCTGCTTGGCGAACGGCCGGCCCGCGTCCCGCAGTCGCGCCGCCGCCAAGTAGAGCGCCCGGCCGGCCTCGATCTGGGTCGCCATGTCCGCGAGCATGAAGCGCAGCCCCTGGAAGTCGGCGATGGGCCGTCCGAACTGCCGCCGCCCGGTCGCGTAGGCCACCGCCTCGTCGAGCGCCGCCTGGGCCAGGCCGATCGCGCAGGCCGCGATGCCGAGCCGCCCGGAGTCGAGCGCGGCCAGGGCGATCGCGAAGCCCTGGCCCTCGTCGCCGATGCGCCGGTCGTCGGGGACGCGGACCCCGTCGAAGTGGACCTGCGCGGTCGGTGAGCCCTTCATGCCCATCTTCTTCTCCGGCGCCGCGCCGCTCAGGCCCGCCGCGTCGGCGGGCACCAGGAAGGCGGTGATCCCGCGCGGACCCTCCTCGCCCGTCCGGGCCATGACGGTGTAGAAGTCGGCGATGCCGCCGTGCGTGATCCACGCCTTGGTTCCGGTGATCACCCAGTCCCCGCCGTCCCGTACCGCCTTCGTACGCAGTGAGGCGGCGTCCGAGCCGGAGGCCGGTTCCGAGAGGCAGTACGCGCCCAGCAGACCTCCCCCGAGCATCGCGGGCAGGTGCTCGAGCTGCTGCTCCTTGGTGCCGTAGGCGGCGAGCGCGTACGAGGCCAGGGTGTGCACGCTGACGCCGAGGCCGACGGTCAGGCGGGCGGCGGCGAGTTCTTCGAGCACCTGGAGGTAGACCTCGTAGGGCTGGTCGCCGCCGCCGTACTCGGAGTCGTACGGCAGGCCGAGCAGTCCGGACTCGGAGAGCAGGGTGAAGACCTCGCGCGGGAAGCGTCCGGCGTCCTCCTCCTCGGCCGCCTTCGGGGCGATCTCGCGCTGCGCGATGTCGCGGACGAGCGAGATCAGGTCCCGGGCCTCGTCCGTGGGCAACTGCCGGTCCACCGGCTGCGGGGCGCGGTCGGGCATGGCGACACTCTCCTCCCTGTCGGGCACGGGCGGAGGCCCGTTGTGGGGGCTGGTCCGCCGGGTCTCACTGGTGCCGGCCGATGCTCGCACTCCCGGGTCGCGGAAGCTGCTGACCAGCGGCTGTGCGCTGTGAGTATGCCCGATCGGAGGCACTCCGTCACCAGTTAACGACCGCTTACTTCAAGAAATCGCGCCGCGTCGGGCGCGCCCCGAAATTGGTACGAACCATTGACCGAATGGTCTAGTCCTCTTACTGTTTCGCTCCAACGCTTCCCCGCGTTCATGCCAATCGGCGTGCGATCCCCTCCCTGTCCCCTGCGAGGAGACACCCGATGCCCACCCCGCTCCACCCCCGTGCCCGGTTCCGGGCCCTCCTGTCCGCCTCGTGCTGCGCCGCCCTCGGCGCCGCCCTGCTCGCCGGTGCGGGCACCGCCACCGCCACCGCCACGCCCGACGCCGCCGCCGAGGCCTTGGCGGCCGACGTGACAGGTACGGCCGGTTCGGCCGGCTCCAAGGTCGTCGGCTACTTCACCGACTGGGGCATCTACGGCCGCCAGTACTACGTCAAGAACATCGAGACCTCGGGCTCCGCCGACAAGCTCACCCACATCAACTACGCCTTCGGCAATGTCACCGACGGCAAGTGCGCCCTCGGCGACGCCTGGGCGGACACCGACAAGCCGTTCACCGCCGAGGAGTCCGTCGACGGTGTCGCCGACACCGCGGACCAGCCGCTGAGCGGCAACTTCAACCAGCTGCGCAAGCTGAAGAAGCTCCATCCCGACCTCAAGGTCATCTGGTCGTTCGGCGGCTGGAGCTGGTCGGGCGGTTTCGGTGAGGCCGCCAAGGACCCGGCGGCCTTCGCCCAGTCCTGCTACGACCTGGTCGAGAACCCGAAGTGGGCCGACGTCTTCGACGGCATCGACATCGACTGGGAGTACCCGAACGCCTGCGGCCTGACCTGCGACACCAGCGGCCGGGACGCGTTCCGGGACGTGATGGCCGCGCTGCGCGCCAAGTTCGGCAAGCGGCAGCTGGTCACCGCGGCGATCACCGCCGACGCCACCCCCGGCGGCAAGATCGACGCGGCTGACTACGCGGGCGCGGCGCGGTACGTCAACTGGTACAACCCCATGACGTACGACTACTTCGGCGCCTGGGCCGCCACCGGCCCGACGGCACCGCACTCCCCGCTGACGTCCTACCCGGGCATCCCGGAGGAGGGCTACAACACCGCCGCCACCATCGCCAAGCTCCGCGGCCTGGGCATCCCGTCCTCGAAGCTGCTGCTCGGCATCGGCTTCTACGGACGCGGCTGGACCGGCGTCACGCAGGAGAAGCCGGGCGGCACGGCCACCGGCCCGGCGGCGGGCACGTACGAGGCCGGCTTCGAGGACTACAAGGTGCTGAAGACCACGTGCCCGCCGACCGGGACAGTCGGCGGCACCGCGTACGCCAAGTGCGGCAGCGACTGGTGGAGTTACGACACCCCGAAGACGATCAAGGGGAAGATGAAGTACAAGGACGCGCAGGGTCTGGGCGGCACGTTCTTCTGGGAGCTGAGCGGGGACACCGCGGACGGTGAGCTGATCAGGTCGATCAACTAACCCGGCTCGCCGGGGACTTGGGGCGGAGGACCACGAGCCTTCGCCCCAAGTCGTCAGTTGTGAGTCGCAGGCGTCAGTTCGCTGCCATCAGCCGTCGTCGCGGCGGGCCGGTTCCGGGGCCATCAGCCGTCGTCGCGGCGGGCCGGTTCCGGGGCCGGATACGCGGGCTCCATCTCCTCGATGGCCCTCATCGATCCGCCGAGCGTCTTCACCAGCAGTTCGCGCATCGTGTCGCGGGACAGCTTGGGACGGTCGATCCAGTCGAGGGTGGCGCCCTCGACGCTGCACAGCCAGGCGAGCAGCCCCATGCGGGGCACCGGCGCGAGGTCGCTGCGGCCGTACGCCCCTTCGGCGAGGGTGGTGACGATCGCCTCACGCACCCCGTCCCGGATGGCGTGCACCTCGGCGTCGAAGCCGACACCGCCGCTGACGATGGCGCGGTAGGCGGCCTGATTGTGCTCCGCATACCGCAGATAGCTGTCGATGGTGCGGTGGACCCGGTCCACCGGCTCCAGTTCGAGACCGCTCGCCGCGAAGGTGACCAGGTCGGCGACGGAGTCCTGGATGATCGCCAGGTAGTAGCCGCGCTTGGACTGGAAGTAGTAGTAGATCAGCCCCTTGGCGACATGCGCCTGGCGGGCGATGTCGTCCATCGAGAGTGCGTCGTACGACGTGTCGGCGAACAACTTCCGCCCGATGGTGATGAGTTCGGCACGGCGTGCGACCGAGCGCTCGGTGCCGCGGGCCCGGGGACGGGCGGCGTCGCGCTGTTGACTGATATTCAAATTCGACCCTGGTCTCAGCGGGCGGCGGGACACCCGCAGTATGTCAGGTCGGGTATATGACAGGTCACAGCAGGCCGAGCTGGGTGACGAGCATCGCGATCACCACGACGAGGGTCCAGCCCACTACGTGCTCGACGACCTTCGGGCCGTCCTCGCGGGGGCCGCCGGTACGAGTGCGGGCGGCGGTGGCTGAGTGTGCGGTCATGGCTTCTCGCTGAGCTCGGACGTACGGGTGGACTCCCCCCACCGGAGTGTCCACCTTGCCACTCGGAGCGGCTTTTGCGGCAGAGAGCTTGGTCACAGGCGAACGGCCCCCGGAAGGCACTCCGGGGGCCGTTCGTACGCCGGGTTCAGCGCACGCCCACCGCCGCGAGCGCCTTGCGCTGGCGCGAGGTCGGCTGCGCCGGGAAGTACAGGTAGCAGACGCCTCCGGTGCCGGAGACGACCTTGCCGCTGGCGTTGTACCGCTTGGTACGGAGCCAGATATTTTCCCACTCGCGCCGCTTGTACACGCGCCGCACGGCCTCGTTGGTCGGCGAGGCCGGATCGTTGGCGATCACGTCGCCGGCCGCCGTGAACCCGATCACGGTCATCAGATGCCCGGAGGTGCCGTAACCCGCCCCCGTGAGCTCCTCCTTGAGGAAGGACTGGGACGTTATGGCCGGGATGCCCGCCGCGATCAGCGTCTCCAGGTCGGTGAGGGAGCCGAGCCGGGTGACCACGCCCTGGAGGCCCTTGAAGGTGGCCGCGTAGGCGGCGTTGAACGGCCAGTTGCCGCAGCCCGCGTACTGGTAGTCGTAGGTGAAGCGGGCGGCGTGGCAGACCTGCGGGTCGGCGAACGCCGGGTCGACCCAGGCCAGCTGCCCCGGGGAGAGCCGGCCGCCCCAGTACTCGATGATCATCTGCGAGGAGGTGGGGCTGCACCAGGCCTCGCCGCCGTTGTCGTACTCGGGGTACTGGCCGACGTGGCTCTCCTGCGAGTAGCGCGGCACGGTCAGTTCCTGGGCCAGACCGGGGACGGAGGCCGCGACGGTGAAGCGGTCGGGGACGTCGGAGCCCATCGCGCCCAGCCGCCAGACCGTGGGCGTGACCTTGACGCCTGGCTTGCGGTAGAGGGTGAGCCGCAGGCGGTACGACACCAGGCGCAGGCCCGTGGCCGGGTCGTCGATCGCGAAGGTGTCCGTCCAGATGCTGCTCCTGCCGTCGCTCTGGTCGTCGACCGAGGTCCGTCTGATGTCCTGGTCGCCGGCCGCCCAGCGGCCCATCACGTACCAGGGGGTGTCCGTGCCGTCGGAGTACGTGCCCTTCAGCTCGACCTGGATCCAGGTGCCGGCCGGGGTGCGCGCGTTCCAGGAGGCGATCGCCTCGGTGGAGGGGACGGCGAGGTCGTGGACGGGAGACGTCCAGGTCGCGTACTCCCAGGCGGCCGTCTTGCCGGTGTGCGGGTCGGTGTAGTCGACGGTGCCCACGGGGCTGCCGATCACGAGCCCGGGGCGGGTGCCGGCGACGGCCCGGGTGCCCTTGGCACCGCCGCCGCGCCAGTCGGCGTACGAGGTCCAGAAACGGTTGTCGACCGGGCGTGCCCGGACGGCTGTGTCGGTCACGGCACTGCTCGCGGTGTCGGCGGACGCCGGGCCCGCGCTGCCGGCCACGGCGGCGGCGACCGCGGCGGCCAGGACGGTTCTACGGGACGGCTGTTCGGCTCTGCTCATGGGCGGAATGACCCCCAGGTGTTCGAGTCGGGGCAGGTCCAATGCACGGTTGTGCGCCAACTATGGAGCAGCCCGCATGCTCCTGCCAGCACTTCGGGCCATGCCACGCCCGGCAATATTGGTCTCCTCCACTGGCATGACCTGGCCGACTTAGACTGCACGGAGAAGAGCTGCCCCCTGTCCCCGCCCCCTGCTCCCCCGAGGAACGGCCATCCGCGACCTCGCCTCCCGGCTCCGCCGGCTGCCCCCGTCCTGCGGCCCGGTCCGCCTGATCGGTGTCGACGGGCACGCCGGCTCCGGGAAGTCCACGTTCGCCGGCCGGCTGGCCCGGGAGCTGGGCGGGGCGCCGGTGCTGCGCCTCGACGACATCGCCAGCCACGAGGAGCTGTTCGGCTGGACCGGGCGCCTTCTGGCCCAGGTGATCGAACCGCTCGGTCGTGGCGAGCGCGCCGAGTACACGCCCTACGACTGGCACACCCGTCGCTTCGGCCCACCACACCCGCTGCCGCCGGCCCCGGTGGTCCTGGTCGAGGGCGTCGGTGCGGGCCGCCGGGCGCTGCGTCCGCATCTGGCCCATCTGCTGTGGATGGAGTTGCCGCGCGAGGAGGCATGGGCACGCGGGCGGTCGCGGGACGGGGAGGAACAGCGGGAGTTCTGGGCCGGGTGGGTCCGGGCGGAACAACGGCACTTCGCCGACGACCCCTCCCGGCCCTTCGCCGACCTTCTGGTACGGCAGTGTCAGGAGGGATATGAGGTGGTTCGCGGGCCTGCCGGGGCCGTTGGCGCGGACCAGGATGTCACGTACGGTGACGGACCATCCGCAATGTGCTGAACCTGTGAAGGGCCTTGCGGGAGAAGTTCCCGGAGTGCCTCAACTCGGCTTGACCGAGGGGCCGTACAGGTCTTACGTTCTGAAGTGCGGCCATTCGAAGCCGCCCGTCAGACGCGAAGCCCCCGGTTGTTCCCCCGTGATCGGGGGCTTCGTTCTGCCCTCTCTCCCCAATTCGGACGCCCCGAGGCACGATTCACTCACCCTCGGTCACCATGCGGGAGTCCGCCCCCGCGCCCCCACCTCGCCGAACGGCCTGTGCGGCACCCTACGGCGGGCGACACCACCGCAGGTACGATGCCCTCGGTGCGACCTACGGACAGCTGCTCTGCGCACCGTTGCAACTCCGGTCCGCGGCACAGCGGTTGGACCAAGCGGTCGACGGGCACCGGCCCGCCGGCCAACCAAACGGGGGCACGGTTTGTGGGGGACGTGATGGACTTCGGCACGCAGGGCCCCGAGGCCCCGGCCGAGCTCGCCTGGCTGCGAGGGGTGGACGCCTACACGATGGGCGCCTATCCGCAGGCGGAGGAGGAGTTCCGCACCGCGGTGCGGATCGATCCCGGGATGGCCGACGGCTGGCTCGGACTGCACGCGCTGCGCGTGGACACGACGACCGCGCTGCTGAGGATGTTCCGGCACCGGGACCGCTTCGGCGAACAACGCACCCGGCACCGGCGCACCCTCAACTCCTGGTACTGGCTGGGCTGGTGGGTCCAGCCCGTGCTGGAGAGCCCGCGCGACCTGCTCCTCGCCCACACCTCGCACTGGCTGGACGGCCGGCACGTCCCGGAGCTCGACCGGGCCCTCGCGGGCCTGCCGCCGGTCGACGCCGACCACCAGGTCCGCTTCCTGCACGCCTGCCGCGCCTACCTCGTCAAGGACTGGGAACAGCTCGTCCGGCACACCGACCCGCTGGTCAACGACCCCATGCTGGGCATCGAGGCGGGACTGTTCGGCGGTATGGCCCGGGTCCGCCTCGAGATGTACGGGCAGGCCGAACCGCTGCTGTCGGCGGCCCTGATGCGCTGTCGCAGCGAGCAGCCCCAGCGCAAAGAACTGCGCTACTGGCTGGCGCGGGCCCACGAGGGCACCGGCCGCAGCGCGGCCGCCCTGCCCCTGTACCGCGCGGTGCACCGCGTCGACCCGGCCTTCATGGACACCTCGGCCCGGCTCGCCGCGATCGCCGAGGGCGACGGATACGACGACTCCACCGACCTCGCCGCGATCACGCTCACCGGGGCCGGGCAGGACATGGTGGACGGCCCCGACGGGTTCGACCCGCTCTTCGGCACCGAAGGGCGGGACCTCAGGCTCCCGGAGCCCGACCTGCCGCCTGCCGGTCCGCTGCCGTCGGCCACCGACCCGACGGTGCGCGAGAAGGCCGTACCGTCGCCGTTGCTTCCCGCCGGGCCCACCGATCCCGCGTTACTCGACGAGGCGCTCGCCGAGCTCGAGCGCATGGTGGGCCTGGAACCGGTGAAACGCCAGGTCAAAGCTCTCTCCGCACAGTTGAACATGGCTCGGCTGCGCACCGGGCAGGGCCTGCCGGTCCAGCCGCCCAAGCGGCACTTCGTCTTCTCGGGTCCCTCCGGCACCGGCAAGACCACCGTGGCCCGTATCCTCGGCCGCGTCTTCTACGCCCTCGGACTCCTCGGCGGCGACCATCTCGTGGAGGCCCAGCGGGCCGACCTGGTCGGCGAGTACCTCGGCCAGACGGCCGTGAAGGCCAACGAGCTGATCGACTCCGCGCTCGGCGGTGTCCTCTTCGTCGACGAGGCCTATTCGCTGTCCAACTCCGGCTACGGCAAGGGCGACGCGTACGGCGACGAGGCGCTCCAGGTCCTGTTGAAGCGCGCCGAGGACAACCGCGACCACCTCGTGGTGATCCTGGCCGGCTATCCCGAGGGCATGGACCGTCTGCTGGCCGCCAACCCCGGGCTGTCGTCCCGCTTCACGACCCGCGTCGACTTTCCGTCCTACCGTCCGCTCGAACTCACCTCCATCGGCGAGGTGTTGGCCGCGGAGAACGGTGACGCGTGGGACGAGGAGGCACTGGACGAGCTGCGGTCCATCGCCGGGCACGTGGTCGACCAGGGGTGGATCGACGAGCTGGGGAACGGGCGGTTCCTGCGGACGCTGTACGAGAAGAGCTGCGCGTACCGGGATCTGCGGTTGTCCACCTATCCCGGGATGCTGACCCGGAACGACCTCGCGACGCTGAGGCTGCCGGATCTGATGCAGGCGTACGGAGAGGTGCTGTCGGGGCGGGGGCCGCAGGATCCGTCGGCGACGTGACGGACCGGGCGGGTGCCCGGTGCCGGCGCGGGCGGGGTGGGTCGCGCAGCCCCGTGCCGACGGGAGTGCCGCTGCGCCCACCCCGCCGCCCCGGCGGCACGACTGCCCGCAGCGGCGGCGTGCCTCAGCTCGCCAGCGCCTCCTCCGGCTCCCCGCTCACCCGGGGCTCCGCGACCCGTACCTCCGGCACCTCCCGGTGCGCCGGGTCCCGAACCTCGCCGACGAGCAGCTCCAGTACGTCCTCCAGCGCGACGAGCCCCAGCACCTTGCCGGACGCGTCCGCCACCTGGGCGAGGTGCGTCGCGGCCCTGCGCATGACCGTGAGCGCGTCGTCGAGCGGCAGTTCGGACCTGAGTGTGGTCATCGGCCGCCACACCTGCTGCGGCACCGCCCGCTGGGAGTCCTCCAGGTCGAGTACGTCCTTCACGTGCAGGTAGCCCATGAAGGCGCCGGTCTCCGCGGCCACCGGGAAGCGGGAGTAGCCGGTGTGCCCGGTGAGTTCGACGATCTGGCCCGGGGTGACCGAAGGGCTGACCGTCACCAGCGACTCGCGGGTCAGGAGCACGTCCGTGACCGGGCGCGAGCCCAGCTCCAGGGCGTCCTCCAGTCGCTCCTGCTCCTCCGGGTCGAGCAGACCGGCCTGGCCGGAGTCCTCCACCAGACGGTTGAGCTGCTCGCTGGTGAAGACGGCCTCGATCTCGTCCTTGGGTTCGACGCCGAAGAGCCGCAGGATGCCGCCGGCGCAGGCACCGAGGGCCACGGTGATCGGCCGGCAGAGGCGGGCGAAGGTGACCAGGCCGGGGCTGAGCCACAGCGCGGCCTTCTCCGGGGCCGCCATCGCGAGGTTCTTCGGGACCATCTCGCCGATGACGAGGTGGAAGAAGACGACCGCGGCGAGCGCGATGACGTAACCGAGCGGGTGGATCATGCCGTGCGGCAGGTGGACCCACTCGAAGAGGGGCTCCAGCAGGCGCGCGACCGTCGGTTCGGCGACCGCGCCCAGCGTCAGCGAGCAGACGGTGATGCCGAACTGGGCGGCCGCCATCATCTGCGGCAGCCGCTCCAGGCCGTACAGCACCTGGCGGGCCCGGGCGGTGCCGAGCGGTTCGATCTGGCTGCGGCGCACGGAGACGAGCGCGAACTCCGCGCCGACGAAGAAGCCGTTGGCGAGCACGAGCACCGCGGCGAACAGGAGTTGGAGCACGGTCATCGGACGGCCTCCAGCACGACGGGAGCCGTCCGCACCAGGCGGACCCGCTCGGCGCGGTAGTGCCCGACCTGGCGCACGGACAGGCGCCAGCCGGGCAGTTCGGTCTTGTCGCCGACGGCCGGGATGCGGCCGAGCAGGTCGGCGACCAGGCCGGCGACGGTCTCGTACGGCCCCTCGGGCACGTCCAGGCCGATGCGCCGGAGGATGTCGACGCGGCAACTGCCGTCGGCCTCCCAGGCGGGCCTGCCGTCCTCCGGCGGGGCGGCGGCGAGTTCCGGCACGTCCTGACCGTCGTGCTCGTCGCGGACCTCGCCGACGATCTCCTCGACGATGTCCTCCAGCGTGACGACGCCGGCCGTGCCGCCGTACTCGTCGACAACGACAGCTATGGGCTGTTCGTTGCGCAACTGCGCGAGCAGGGGCCGTACGGGCAGGGTCTCGGGCACGAGCAGTGCCCGACGGGCGATGCGCCCCACCGGGGTGCGCAGTCGGTCGGCCACCGGGACGGCCAGGGCGTCCTTGAGGTGCACCATGCCGACGATCTCGTCGATCTTCTCGCGGTAGACGGGGAAGCGGGACAGGCCGGTGGCGCGGGTCAGGTTGACCACGTCCTCGGCGGTGGCCGACGACTGCAGGGCGCTGACCTTCACCCGCGGGGTCATCACGTGCTGCGCGGTCAGCTCGGCCAGGGACAGTGTCCGTACGAAGAGGTCCGCGGTGTCCTGCTCCAGGGCACCGGCCCGCGCGGAGTGGCGGGCCAGGGAGACGAGTTCGCCGGGGGTGCGGGCGGAGGCCAGCTCCTCGGTGGGCTCGACGCCCATCGCGCGGACCAGGCGGTTGGCGACCGCGTTCAGGGCGGCGATCACCGGGTGGAACAGGCGGGCGAAGGCGTGCTGCGGGCCGGCGACGAAGCGCGCGACCTGCATCGGCTTGGACACCGCCCAGTTCTTGGGCACCAGTTCGCCGATCACCATCTGCACGGCCGAGGCCAGCAGCATGCCGACGACCACGGCGACACCGGAGACGGCGCCCTCGGGGACGCCGGTCGCGGTGATGGGGCCGTCCAGCAGTTCCGCGAGCGCCGGTTCGGCGAGCATGCCGACGACGAGCGAGGTGATGGTGATGCCGAGCTGGGTGCCGGAGAGCTGGAAGGACAGCTCCTTGAGGGACTCGACGACCGTACGGGCCCGTCGGTCGCCCTCGGCGGCGGCCTTCTCGGCCTCCGTCGCCTCGACCGTCACCAGGCCGAACTCGGCCGCGACGAAGAATCCGTTGGCGAGAATCAGCAGGAACGCCGCTCCGAGGAGCAGCAGGGGGGTGGTCATGATGCCGCCGCCTCCGCGTACGCGCGGTCCGTGAGGTCACGGTCCGCGGTATGTCGGCAGGGGGCGGCGCAGGTACTACAGGACGATCCGTCCATCGCCGGAGAGGGTCACTCCTCGCGTAGCAGGAACCCCTGGGCGCCGGGCGGCGCGCAGGGGCGGAGGCGCAGCGAAAAACGCCTCCGCGAACAGATTAATCAAGACATGGCCATGTGCGGCAGGGTGGACGGCCTCGAGTCAGCCCTGATCTTCCTCGGGGCGGGCCTCGGAGCGGGCCTCGGCCAGCGCCCGCAGCGTGCGCGCGTCGGCGATCGCACGCTGCTTGGCGATGCCCGGCTGGATGCCGAGCGCGGGCAGGCTGGTGCCGTCGCTGAGGTTGAGGAAGACCCAGGGGTCGCCGGGCCGGAGGTTCACCTGGATGATCTCGGCCCAGTCCAGACGGCGCTTGCTGGCGATGTTGACGACGGTGACGCCGGACTCGTCGGCCACGACCTTCGGCCGCGACAGCAGGAGCAGGACGCCGAACAGGAGCGCGCCGGTGAAGACGAAGCTGAGGCGCTCGCCGGAGCTGAGCTGCTCCAGCAGCATGGCGACCGTCGTGATGACCACGAAGATCGCGAGGCCGGCGGTCAGCAGCACGGCACGGGTACGCCCTGGCCGAAACGTGACGGGGAGAGCGGGCAGTTCGGACATCTGACCGCGCCCCTCAGAGACGGCAGGCGTGGATGGCCGTCGTCAGGATGGCCCGCGCGCCGATGTCGTACAGGTCGTCCATGATCCGCTGGGCTTCCTTGGACGGGACCATCGCACGGACGGCGACCCAGCCCTCGTTGTGCAGCGGGGAGACGGTCGGGGACTCCAGGCCCGGAGTCAGCGCGACGGCCTTCTCGAGCTGCTCGACCCGGCAGTCGTAGTCCATCATCACGTACGTCCGGGCCACCAGGACGCCCTGGAGGCGGCGCAGGAACTGCTGGACCTTCGGCTCGACCGTCTCGTCGGCCTCCGCGCCGGTACGGCGGATCACGACGGCCTCGGACTTCATGATCGGCTCGCCGATGACCTCCAGGCCCGCGTTGCGCAGCGAGGTGCCGGTCTCGACGACGTCCGCGATGACCTCGGCGACGCCCAGCTCTATGGCCGTCTCGACGGCGCCGTCGAGGTGGACGACGGAGGCCTCGATGCCGTGGTCGGCGAGGTGTTTGGCGACGATCCCCTCGTAGGAGGTGGCGACCGTCATGCCGTTCAGGTCCTTCACGCCGCTCGCCGTGCCCGGCTTGGTGGCGTAGCGGAAGGTGGAGCGGGCGAAGCCGAGGGGGAGGATCTCCTCGGCGTCGGCGCCGGAGTCGATCAGCAGGTCGCGGCCGGTGATGCCGATGTCGAGCTTGCCGGAGGAGACGTAGATCGCGATGTCGCGGGGGCGGAGGTAGAAGAACTCGACCTCGTTCTCCGGGTCGACGATCCGCAGTTCCTTGGACTCGCGGCGCTGCTGGTAGCCGGCCTCATGCAGCATCTCCGCCGCAGGTCCTGACAGGGAACCCTTGTTGGGGACGGCGATGCGCAGCATGAGGTCGGCTTCCTTCGTTCGTGCGTGGGTGGTGTGCGGGTGGGTGGTGCGGCTCAGAGATGGGCGTAGACGTCGTCCAGGGAGATGCCGCGGGCGACCATCATCACCTGGACGTGGTACAGCAGCTGCGAGATCTCCTCGGCGGCCGCCTCCTTGCCCTCGTACTCGGCGGCCATCCAGACTTCGGCGGCCTCCTCGACGACCTTCTTGCCGATGGCATGGACACCCTTGCCGACCAGCTCCGCGGTGCGGGAGGTGGCGGGGTCGCCGGTTGCGGCCTTGTGCTGGAGCTCGCTGAAGAGCTCCTCGAACGTCTTATTGGACATGGTGGCGCTCACTTTACGCGTAGTGCCGCCCGCCCTAGCGCCACGGTTCGGATACTGAGCGGAGGGTGGCCGCCGTGGCCACCGCCGCCGTCACCGCCTCGTGGCCCTTGTCCTCACGGGAGCCCTCGATGCCGGCCCGGTCCAGGGCCTGCTCCTCGGTGTCGCAGGTGAGGACGCCGAAGCCGATGGGGACACCGGTCTCGACGGAGACCTGGGTGAGGCCTTGGGTGACGCCCTGGCACACGAACTCGAAGTGGGGGGTGCCACCGCGGATGACGACGCCGAGGGCGACGATCGCGTCGTAGCCGCGGCCCGCGAGGACCTTGGCGACGACCGGGAGCTCCCAGCTGCCGGGGACCCTGAGCAGGGTCGGCTCGTCGATCCCCAGGTCGTGCAGGGCCCGCAGGGCGCCGTCCACCAGGCCGTTCATCACCTTTTCGTGCCACTGCGCCGCGATGACGGCGACCCGCAGGTCTCCGACGTTGCGTACCGACAGTTCAGGTGCACCCTTGCCGCTCACGTGTTTCGCGTCTCCTCGTGGTGTGTGCTTACTGGTTGCCGCAGGTGGACACGGGGGTCGTGTCCAGCCAGGGCAGGTCGTGCCCCATCCGGTCCCGCTTGGTGCGCAGGTACCGGAGGTTGTGTTCGCCCGCCTGTACCGGCATCGGCTCGCGGCCGGTGACCTTGAGGCCGTGGCGGACGAGCGCGTCGGTCTTGTCGGGGTTGTTCGTCATCAGGCGCAGGGTGCGGACGCCGAGGTCCTGAAGGATCTGCGCGCCGGCGCCGTAGTCCCGGGCGTCGGCGGGCAGGCCGAGCTCCAGGTTGGCGTCGAGGGTGTCGTGACCCTGCTCCTGGAGCTCGTACGCGCGCAGCTTGGACAGCAGGCCGATGCCGCGTCCCTCGTGGCCGCGCAGGTAGACCACCACTCCCCTGCCCTCGGCCTGGATGCGCTCCAGGGAGGCGTCCAGCTGAGGGCCGCAGTCGCAGCGCGCGGAGCCGAAGACGTCGCCGGTGAGGCACTCGGAGTGGACGCGGACCAGGACGTCCTCGCCGTCGCCGATCTCGCCGTGGACGAGGGCGACGTGCTCGACGCCGTCGACGGTGGAGCGGTAGCCGTACGCGGTGAAGGTGCCGTGGACGGTGGGCAGTCGGGTCTCGGCCTCGCGGCGGACGGTGGGCTCGGAGCTGCGGCGGTAGGCGATCAGGTCCTCGATGGAGATGATCGTCAGGCCGTGCTTGCGGGCGAAGGGGATCAGCTCGGGCAGGCGCAGCATGCGGCCGTCCTCGCCGGCGATCTCGACGATCGCGCCGGCCGGGCGCAGGCCCGCGAGGCGGGCGAGGTCGACGGCGGCCTCGGTGTGACCGTTGCGGACCAGGACCCCGCCGGGCTTGGCGCGGAGCGGGAAGACGTGTCCGGGGCGGACGAGGTCCGTGGGCTCGGCCGTACCGCTCGCGAGCAGCTGAAGCGTGGTGGCGCGGTCGGAGGCCGAGATGCCGGTGCTCACACCGTGAGCGGCGGAGGCGTCCACGGAGACGGTGAACGCGGTCTTCATCGACTCGGTGTTGTCGTCGACCATCTGCGGGAGCCGGAGGCGCTCCAGTTCCTCGCCCTCCATGGGGGCGCAGATCAGGCCGCGGCACTCGCTCATCATGAAGGCGACGATCTCGGGGGTCGCCTTCTCGGCGGCGACGACGAGGTCGCCCTCGTTCTCCCGGTCCTCGTCGTCCACGACCACGATCGGCCGGCCGGCCGCGATGTCCGCGATGGCCTGCTCGATCGGGTCGAGCGCGAAGTCCTCGAAACCGTCGGTGCTGTACAGGATCGGTGCCGCGCTCATGCCGGCGCTCCTTCCAGGGTGGGCTGCGGGCCCTTGCGGGAGCGCAGCCACCAGTCGCGCATGCCCCACAGGACGAGCGCGCCGTAGATGATGTAGACGAAGCCGGAGAATGCGTAGCCGTTGGCGAAGTTCAGCGGGACGCCGACCAGGTCGACCAGCAGCCAGGCGAACCAGAACTCGACCATGCCGCGGGCCTGGGCGTACATGGCGACGACGGTGCCGACGAAGATGTAGGCGTCCGGCCAGGGGTCCCAGGACAGGGTCGGGTAGGCCTTGAACAGCAGGGCGACCGCGACCGTGCCGGCGGCGGCGGCGCCGACCATCGCCGCGCGCTCGCGCCAGGTGGCGAACCGCGGGGTGATCTGCCCGTTGCCGGACTGCCCCTTGTTCCGGTTCCACTGCCACCAGCCGTACCCGGCGACGACCATGACGACGGCCTGCTTGCCGGCGCTGCCGGTCAGGTGGCCGAAGAAGGCCCCGAAGAGGATGAGGCCGGACAGGAACTGGACGGGCCAGCTCCACAGGGAGCGGCGCCAGCCGAACGCGAGACCGATCAGGCCGAGGATGTTGCCGACCATGTCCGACCACAGGATGTGCTGGTCGAAGAGGACGAACGCCTCGGAGTTCAGCCAGTTCACCGAGTCTCCCCCTGACTGCCCATCAGTCGCTCGACGTACTTGGCGATGACGTCGACCTCGAGGTTGACCGGGTCGCCGGGCTGCTTGTGGCCGAGCGTGGTCAGGGCGAGGGTGGTGGGGATGAGGCTCACCGTGAAGTAGTCGGGGCCGGCGTCGACGACGGTGAGGCTGATGCCGTCGATGGTGATGGAGCCCTTCTCGACGACGTAGCGCGTGAGGTCCGCGGGGAGGGAGACCTTCACGATCTCCCAGTGCTCGGACGGCTTGCGCTCCAGCACCTGGCCGGTTCCGTCGACGTGGCCCTGCACGATGTGGCCGCCGAGGCGGGCGCCGAGTGCCATGGGGCGTTCGAGGTTGACGCGGGAGCCGACGGCGAGGGCGCCCAGGCTGGAGCGGTTCAGGGTCTCGGCCATCACGTCGGCCGTGAACTCGTCGCCCTCGTGGTCGACGACGGTCAGACAGACGCCGTTGACGGCGATGGAGTCGCCGTGCTTCGCACCCTCGGTGACGACGGGGCCGCGCAGCCTGAAGCGGGAGGCGTCGCCGAGGTTCTCGACGGCGGTGACCTCACCCAGCTCTTCGACGATTCCGGTGAACACTTCCCGGGTCCTCCTGCCTCTTCGGGCACGGACTCCGGGGCTGTCGATGACGACAGAACGTACGGGCAGGGACACCGGGGCGACGCCGGACAGGGCTCGCCTCATGGACGAACCGGTACGGCGGCGCGCACGAATGCCCGCCCGCCGCGCACTGCCTCCCATCCGGACTTTAACCGTCGGTCCAGGAATTTCACCTGGTCAACCGGCCGCTGGAAGCGACCGGGTCGCGGACTGTAACCGCCGGTTCGGACTTTCACCGACCCCGGAGTGCGCTGCTTCTGGTACAGAGCCAGTGTGCCACGCCTGATCGACGTCCATACGGGCGAACGGTGTGGGGTGGCTCACAGGCCGTGCCGATGGACTTCCCGGCCGGGTCATGAGGCCGTCAATCCCCCCGTGAGCACCGGGTCTTGACTCCTTCACCTCGACCTCCATCCCTTGACGCAATGGTCTAGTCCTTTTTAGGGTCGCCTTGCGTGGACACCCGCACAGACGGGCCCGGCGGCGGTGACGACGGCCCTTGCCCGCCGCCGGGTCTCCCCCGCTCCGACAGGGGACCCTTCTGGCAGTCTGAACGCATGACGAGCGCGCCCGCCGACGAGTTCGAGCGTCACCGCCCCCGGCTGTTCGGCCTGGCCTACCGCATGCTGGGGTCCGCCGAGGAGGCGGAGGACACGGTCCAGGACGCGTATCTGCGTTTCAGCGGTGCCGTCCGCGCGGACATCGGACATCCCGCGGCCTGGCTGGCCAAGGTCGTCACCAACCTCTGCCTCAACCGGCTCACCTCGGCCCGGGCCCGGCGTGAGCGGTACGTCGGGGCCTGGCTGCCGGAGCCGGTCGTCACCTCCGACGGAGCGCTCGGCCCCATGGAGTCGGCCGAGCAGCGGGACGCCGTGTCGATGGCGATGCTGCTCCTGCTGGAGCGGCTGACGCCGACCGAGCGTGCCGTGTACGTGCTGCGGGAGGCCTTCGGGTACGGGCACCGGGAGATCGCGGACGTGCTCGACCTCACCGAGGCCAACTGCCGTCAGCTGTACCGGCGGGCGGTCCGGCGGGTGGACGAGCCGCGGCCCCGTTTCGAGCCGGCCCCCGAGCGGCAGCGGGAGCTGGTCGCCTCCTTCATCACGGCCGCCCGGGAGGGCGATCTGGCCGGCCTGGAGAAACTGCTCGCGGCCGACGCGAGCTGGTGGAGCGACGGCGGCGGCAAGGTCAGCGCCGCCCGGCGGCCCGTCGAAGGCCGGGAGAAGGTCGTCCGGTTCGCGATGGGCGCGTTCGAGCGGTTCGGAACGGACCTGGAGTTCACCGCGGCCGAGGTCAACGGCACGAGTGCGCTGGCCGCCTGGGCGGGGGACACGCTCCTCGCGGTGGCCGCGTTCGAGGTGCGGGACGGGGTGATCGCGCAGGTGCGGGCCGTGCTGAACCCCGACAAGCTGGTCTTCGTACGAAGTCAGCTCACGCGGCCGTAGCGACTGTCACGTCGCCGAGGGCTGTCCGGTCTCAGCTGACGAGGGGCGCTCCGTCCGGAAGCGCCCGGTGTCCGAAGGGGATGAACAGCATGACCACGATCCTGGTGACCGGCGGTACCGGAACGCTCGGCCGGCTCGTGACCGAGCGGTTGCGGGCGGACGGGCACGAGGTGAGGGTGCTCAGCCGGCACGCGGAGCCGTACGCCGTCGATCTGCGCGAGGGCGGCACCGGACTGGACGCGGCCGTCGCGGGCGTGGACACGATCGTGCACTGCGCGAGCACACCGCGCGGTGGTGACGAGCGGGCGGCGGAGCACCTGATCGGGGCGGCGCGGCGGGCGGAGGTGCGCCACCTGCTCTACATCTCGATCGTCGGGGTGGACCGGGTGCCGTTCGGCTACTACCGGACCAAGCTTGCCGTGGAACGGCGGATCGAGACGTCGGGGATCGGCTGGACCGTGCTGCGGACCACGCAGTTCCACGATCTGCTGGCGCAGCTGTTCCAGGTGCTGGCCAAGTCACCGGTGCTGCCGCTGCCGGCGGGGGTCCGGGACCAGCCGATCGAGGTGGCCGAAGTGGCGGACCGGCTGGCCGGGTTGGCGGTGGGGGCGCCCGCGGGCCGGGTCGACGACATGGGCGGGCCCGAGGTGCGGTCGTTCGAGTCACTGGCCCGTGCGTACCTGAAGGCGAAGGGCCGGAAGCGTGTGGTGGCGAACGTGCCGCTCGCGGGCAAGGCGTACCGGGAGTTCCGGGCCGGCGGTCACCTGACGCCGGAACGGGCGGTGGGCAAGGGCACGTTCGAGGACTACCTGGCTCGGCGGGACTAGCCGGCCCTGCGGGGCGCGAACAGGTCGTCCTGCGCCTGATCCCGCGCCGTGAGCAGCGCCCCGCGCAGCACCGCGCCCCCGCCCAGCGCGCTGGGCCGCACCTCCGTGGGCAGAGGGGACAACCGAGCGAGCCGTTCCTGGACACGACGCGCCAGAACCTCACCGCCCGCCCGGCCGACCTCCCCCGCCAGCACCACGCAGCCGGGATCCAGTACGGCGACGACGGCGGCGGCACCGAGGGCGACACGGTCGGCGAGGGCGTCGAGGAAGCGGTCGGCGGCGGAGGCGGGGGCCGGGTGCGGCGCGGTGCGGCCGTGCTCCGCGCGGGCGTTCCGGCTGGGATCGGCGACGGGCTCTGCGTGCGGCGCGACGTGGCCGCCTCGGGTGGGGGCGTCCTGGCCGCCACCGGAGGCAGCCGGCGGCTGGACTCGGCCACTTTCGGCGAGGTCACCAACGAGACGCCCGGGGGCGGGCTCTGCGGGCGGCGCGACACGCCCGCCCGCGGCGTGAACGTCCCGGCCGCCGGCGGAGGCGGCCCGCGGCTCGGCAAGGCCACCCTCCGCCGCGACTCCACCGGGCGCGCGGTCCGCCGTGACGCCCCGTTCTTTCAGCGTGCTGTCCGCCGGCGTCGGCCCGTCCGCCACCGCCCCGTCCATCGCGGCCGCCGCGCTCGTAACCGTCTCCACCGCCGCGCGGACCAGTGCCGCCGCCCGGGGCTCGTGTGCGACGGACGGGGCCGTCACGCCGTAGGTCGNAGGTCACGAACGAAACGGCCGGCGACGGGCTCTGCGTGCGGCGCGACGTGGCCGCCTCGGGTGGGGGCGTCCTGGCCGCCACCGGAGGCAGCCTGCGGCTGGACCCGGCCACTCTCGGCGAGGTCACCAACGAAACGCCGGGGGGCGGTCTCTGCGGGCGGCGCGACACGCCCGCCCGCGGCGTGAACGTCCCGGCCGCCGGCGGAGGCGGCCCGCGGCTCGGCAAGGCCACCCTCCGCCGCGACTCCACCGGGCGCGCGGTCCGCCGTGACGCCCCGTTCTTTCAGCGTGCTGTCCGCCGGCGTCGGCCCGTCCGCCACCGCCCCGTCCATCGCGGCCGCCGCGCTCGTAACCGTCTCCACCGCCGCGCGGACCAGTGCCGCCGCCCGGGGCTCGTGTGCGACGGACGGGGCCGTCACGCCGTAGGTCGTCGCGAGGTCGGCCACCGCGCCGGCGCCCGCGAGGGAGTGGAAGCCTCCGTCGCAGCCGGTCGCCGATGGCAGGCCGGTCGTGCCCGGCACCGGGAGGAAGCCGATCTCGCCCGCGCCGCCGGAGGCTCCCCGGCGCAGGGTGCCGTCGAGGACGACCGCGGCGCCGATGCCCATGCCGAGCCAGAGCAGCACGAAGGTGTCCCGGTCGCGGGCGGCGCCGTCGCGCTGTTCGGCGAGGGCGGCGAGGTTGGTCTCGTTCTCGACGCTGACCGTGGCCCGGGGGAAGCGCTCCTGCAGCGCGGCGACCAGCCGGCGGTGCCATTCGGGCAGGCCCGAGGAGTCGTGGAGGTCGCCGCTCGCCGGGTCGATCAGGCCGGGCGCGCCGATGCCGAGAGTGTGCAGCCGGTCGGCGCCGGCCTCCTTCGCCACCCGCTCGACGAGGGTGACCGCCTGTTCCACCGCGGATCCGGTCCCCGTGTCGTCGCCGATCGGTACGGACGCCTCGGCGAGCACCCGGCCGAGGAGGTCTGAGACGAGGACCGCGACTCCCTCGGTACGGACGTCGAGGGCCGCCAGATGGGCGCGGTCGGCGACGATGCCGTACAGCTTGGCGTTCGGCCCGCGACGCTGCTCGCCCGACTCCCCGACCACCGTGATCAGACCGGAGTCCGTGAGGCGTTCGACGAGGTCGGCGACGGTCGGCCGGGACAGACCGGTGAGCTTCTTCAGCTGCCCTGCCGTCAACGGGCCCTCCTGCTGGAGCAGACGCAGGGCGAGTCGGTCGTTGATGGCCCGGGCGGTGCTCGGGGATGCGGGCATGCCGGGATCCTTCCAGATCGGCGGGCCGTACAGGGGGCCGGTTGGCCGCTATCTATCAGGCAGGGTTCCTGATAGTTTACGCGGTCGGCGAGCGGGGACCGAAACCCTGGAGGGGCCGGAGAATGAGTGAAGTGATCTACGAGCAGGTCGAGGTGAGGCGGGCCCGGTACGCCGTGGCCGCCGTGTTCGCGGTGCACGGGGCCGTGACCGGTTCGTTCGCGACCCGGGTGCCGTGGATCCAGGACCACGCGTCGGTGAGTGCGGGGCAACTGGGCCTCGCCCTGGCCTTCCCCGCGCTCGGCGCGTCCATGGCGATGCCGCTCGCGGGCAGGATCAGCCACCGCTTCGGCGCCCGGAACGCCCTGCGCGGCCTGATCGCCCTGTGGAGCATGTCCCTCGTCCTGCCGTCCCTCGCCCTGAACCTCCTCACCCTGTGCCTCGCCCTGTTCGTCTACGGCGCGACCGCGGGCATGGCGGACGTGGCGATGAACGCGCTGGGTGTCGAGGTCGAGAACCGCCTGGGCCGGTCGATCATGTCCGGCCTGCACGGCCTGTGGAGCGCGGGTGCCCTGATCGGGTCGGCGGCCGGCACCCTCGCCGCCCATCTCGGCGCGGACGCCCGGCTGCACCACGTGCTGGCGGCCGGGGTCCTGACCGTGCTCGGCGTCGCCTCGTGCGCCTGGGTGCTGGACCTCCAGCCCGCCGAGGACGAGGCGCCGCCGCCCCGGTTCGCGCTGCCGCCCCGGTCGGCGCTGCTCATCGGCGCGGTCGGGTTCTGCGCGGTGTTCGCGGAGGGCGCGAGCCTGGACTGGTCGGCGGTGTACCTGCGCGACCAGCTGGAGGCCTCGGCGGGGCTGGCGGCCGCGTGCACCACGGGCTTCACGCTCACCATGGCGCTCGCCCGGCTCGTGGGCGACAAGGTGGTGGACCGGTACGGCTCCGTGCGCACGGTGCGCGTGGGCGGAGTCCTCGCCGCCGCCGGTGGGCTGCTCATCGTCGTCGCGAACCATCCCGCCGTGGCGATGGGCGGGTTCGCCCTGATGGGTCTCGGCATCGCCGTCGTCGTACCGCTGTGCTTCGCCGCGGCGGGGCGCAGCGGGCCGAACCCCAGCCTGGCCATCGCCGGGGTCGCGACCATCACCTACACCTCGGGTCTGGTCGCGCCGAGCGCGATCGGCGGTATCGCCCAGGCGACCAGCCTGACGGTGTCGTTCGGTCTGGTGACGGTGCTGGCGTGCGGGCTCGTGCTCTTCGCGGGCGTGCTGCGCGCGGGCGACCGCGGCCGGCCGAAGGTCAGCCGGCGGGCCGCGGCGGTTCCCGGCCCGCGGCCCTGAAACCGTCGCTCCGGCGCGCGGGATCCCCGTCTCCAGCCGCACCGGCACCCGGGGGCCGCGCGCGGACGTCGTGACATCGTCCGCCGAGCGCCTCGTCGCTCCCCCTGCCCTTCCAGGCAGGCCCTCCTCAGCGCGCCAGGTCGTACGCGTACGACGGCGTGAAGGTCCCCGGCGCCCCCTTGCAGCCGTCCGACTCCCCCGGCAGTTTCACCCACAGGTAGCCGTCGATCCGCGCCTCCCCGGTGTTCAGGGTGGGCGCCCGGCCGATCTTGCGGCCTGCCGGGTCGCACCACTCGCCGTCGGCCGGGGCGCCGTTTCCGTTGCGGCTGGTGTCGATGACGGCGCCGAGGCCGGCCGGGCCGTCCATGGCGTCGAGGATCTGCCGGTCGTAGGCGATCTCGTCGGCCGTGCGGTGGAAGTTGGAGACGTTGCTGAAGATGCCGTCCGAGGAGGCCGCCGAGGCGGCACCGGCCTGCCGCAGCCGGCCGGCCTGTTTCGCGGCGTCGTTCCAGCCGGAGTGGCCGGCGTCGTAGTAGACCCGTGCCTTGGGGTTGGCGGCCTTGAGGACGCGGCCCGCGCGCGCCAGCGAGGCGAAGCGGCGGTCGCTCTCGCCGGCCGAGAGGCACTCCGCCTGGGCGATCGAGTCCGGCTCCAGGATCACGATGACCTCGCCGGAGCCGAGCCCGGCGGCGAAGGCGTCGATCCAGTCGTCGTACGCGTCGAGGTCGGGGGCACCGCCCTGCGAGGCGCCGCCGCAGTCGCGGCCGGGGATGGCGTACGGCACGACGACGGGCACCTGGCCCCGCGCGCTGCCGCCGGAGGTGACCGCGCGGACCCGGGAGGTGATGGTCGACGGCGTGAAGTCGGCGAACCAGACCGCCGCGGGCTGGTCGGCTATGCGGGACGCTATGACCGCCTGGCGTGGGTCGCCGCTGTGGTCGCGGACCCAGTCGAGCACCTGGGACTCGGGGTGGCGGTAGAGCCGGGTGGAGGTGGCGGGAGACTGCCGCTTCGCCTCGGTCTCCGTCTTCGTGCGGGACGGCGTGGGACTGGCCTTCTTCTTGGGGGACGGCGAGGCGGAGCCGCTCGCGCCGGGCGAGGCGGACGGCGTCGGGACGGCGGGCTGCGGCGCGAGATATGGCGAGCTGGTCACCTCGGGCCTCGCCTGGTCGGAGTCGGGCCGGTCGTCGACGGCGGACAGCATTCCGGTCGCGGTGCCTATCGCCACCACCACGGAGGCCGCCGCGACCATGGCGCCACGCCGCGCGGTCCGCCTGCGCTCGGCCCGGCGCGCGGCCAGGCGCTGCGCACGTAGGCCTGACACTGTGCAGCTCCCCCCTGTCGGGCTCCCCTGCGGCAGGCGCGTTCCCCCGTTCTGGGGAAGCGTCGGGCCTGCCGGTACCCGGGCCAGCCTAAAGCTGCGACTCTGCCCACATGGTGCAATGCGAACAAGTCACCACCCCCGTTGAGCGACTCGCTCCTCCCGCCGACCGCGTCGTCACTCCCGTGGACGGCGTCATCTCCCGTATGCGCGCGCTCGACACGACCCTGCCGGCGCACGACGGCCTCGCGGTGTTCAACCGCGTCTACCTCGCCGTCACCGAGGCGGTCGACCGGCGCATCGACAGCGGGCAGTTGGGGGACGCACGGGCCGCGATCACGCTGGACGTGCGGTTCGCGGAGCGCTACCTCGACGCCGTCGAGGCGGTGGCCGAGGAGCGGCGTCCACCGGCCTGCTGGCGGCCCCTGTTCCAGTTCCGACGGCATCCCGGCGTACGTCCGTTGCAGTTCGCCCTGGCGGGCATCAATGCGCACATCGGGCACGACCTGGCGCTCGCCGTCGTGGACACCTGTCGTACGCTCGGCTGCGAACCCGCCGACGTGGAGGACGAGTTCGACCGCGTGGGCGATCTCCTCGTCTCGCTGGAGGAGCGCATCCGCGAAGAGCTGATGCCGGGCCCCGACCTTTTCCAGATCGCCGACCCGCTCACTCATCTGCTCGGCGCATGGAGCCTGGAGCGCGCCCGTGAGGCGACGTGGACCGCGGCTCGGGCCCTGTGGGTGCTGCGCCGGCTGCCCGACGTCGCCGAGGAGTTCACCGAACGCCTGGACGCGGCGGTGGGTTTGGCGGGACGCATGCTGCTCACGCCGATGCCCGACCGGTGATCTGGGCCTGTCGTCTGGATCATCCCGGCGTCGCGGGCTGGTCCAGACGAGAGGCCCTAGTCCTCCGGGAGCTCCACGGGGGCGATCTCGTCGTACACGTCCCCCGGTCCGGGGTTCGTGGCGTCGGTCGTCCCGCCGAAGTGGTGCATGACGCCCCACACCGCGTTCAGCGCGGTCTGGACGGCGCCCTCGGCCCAGCCGGCCGTCCAGGAGATGTCGTCTCCGGCGAGGAAGATGCCCCGCTTGTCCTCGGGCAGCCGGTCCTGCATGAAGTGGGTGAACAGGCGCCGCTGGTAGCGGTAGTGGCCGGGCAGGTTGGCCTTGAACGCACCCATGAAGTAGGGCTCGTTCTCCCAGGAGACCGTCACCGGGTTGCCGATGACGTGCTTCCTGATGTCGACCTTCGGGTAGATCTCGCCGAGCGACTTCAGCATGACCTCCATCCGCTCGCCCGCGGACAGAGGCAGCCACTTCAGGCTGTCGTCGCACCAGGTGTACGACAGACAGATCACGGCCGGCCGGTCCGGACCGTCGTCCAGCAGGTAGGTCCCGCGCGTCATGCGGTCGGTGAGGGTCATCGACATGACGTCCCGGCCGGTCTGCTCGTCCTTGTCCAGCCAGAACGGCCGGTCGACGGGGACGAACAGCTTGCTCGACTCCATGTAGTGGGTCCGCTCGATCGCCGTCCAGTGGTCGATCGGGAAGAGCGAGTCGTCGCAGGCGATCTTCGACAGCAGCATCCAGGACTGGGCGGTGAAGATCGCCGCCTGGAAGGTGCGGATGTCGCCGCTCGCGTCCGTCACGGTGATCCGGTTGCCCGCGGTGCGGTGCAGCCGGGTCACGGCCGGGCGGGGCTCGCCGCCCTCGTGGAGGCTCGCGAGCGAGGTGCCGTACGGCCAGTGGACGATCTTCTCCGGCTCGCGCTCCCACAGGCGCAGCGGCAGCTGCTGGGAGCCGCCGACGATGCCGCGGTGGTGGTCGTCGGCCTCGGTGTAGACGACGCGGAGGATTTCGAGGATGGAGTTGGGGAAGTCCGTGTCCCAGCCTCCCGTTCCGAAGCCGACCTGGCCGAAGATCTCGCGGTGGCGGAAGGACTTGAAGGCCTCGGAGTCGCAGAGGAAGCCGTAGAAGGTCTGGTTGTCGAGCTTCTCGACGAGCTTGGCCCAGATCTCGCGGATGCGCGGCACGTCCCGTTCGCGCATGGCCTGGTTCATGTCGGAGAAGTCGGCGCCCTCTTCGAGGCACTTGTTCCAGGCGGCGGCGACGTCCCGGTAGACCTGGGGCAGGTCGTCGACCGTCTCGGCGTAGTGCGACTCGCCCTTGAGGTCGACGACGGTCGAAGGCGTGGTCTCCGCGAGGGGGTTGGGGAAGGGCCGGGTCGTAAGGCCCACCAGGTCGATGTAGTGCTGCAGCGCCGTGGAGGAGGGCGGGAAGCGCATCGCGCCCATCTCGGCGGTGAGGGAGGGGTCGCAGCCGTCGAAGCCGACGGTCCGCAGCCGGCCGCCGATCCGGTCGGCCTCGTAGACGACGGGCTTGAGGCCCATCTTCATCAGCTCGTACGCGGCCACGATGCCGGACAGGCCGCCGCCGATGACCGCGACCTCGGTGCCGTGCTCGGTCGCGGGTATCTGGCCGAGCCCCGCCGGGTGGGCGAGGAAGTCGTCGTAGGCGTACGGGAAGTCCGGGCCGAACATGGTGATCGGCGGCTGCTGTTCGTCTGCGTGCTCGACGGCGTTGGGCACGGTGGACGTCATGGGGTACGGACTCCTTGCACGGAAAAGGGCGTTGCAGAAAAAGGCGTTGGGGTCTTCAGACCAGGGACCCGTAGAGCCCGGGGCGGCGGTCCGACAGATACGGGTTCGCCTCGCGGGACGCGGCGAGGAACGCGGGGTCGACGTCGGCGAGGAGAAGCTCCTCACCGCGTCCGGCGCGGGTGCGGGAGACCCCGTCGGGGCCGGCGAGGGTGGAGAGTCCGACGAAGTCGAACTCCCCTTCCTGGCCGACGCGGTTGACGTACGCCACGTACATCTGGTTCTCGAAGGCGCGCACCGGCACGACCGACTCGGCGACGAACTGGAACGGGTGCATCTGCGCGGTCGGCACCACGAGGAGGTCGGTGCCGGCGAGGGCGTGGGCGCGGACGTTCTCCGGGAACTCGACGTCGTAGCAGATCATCAGGCCGACCCGCAGACCGTCGAGCTCGGCCTGGACGACGGTCTCGTCGCCCGGCGTGAAGTGGTCGCGTTCGAAACAGCCGAAGAGGTGGGTCTTGCGGTAGTTGGCGAGGCGGGTGCCGTCGGCGGAGATCAGCTGGGCCGAGTTGTGCACCAGGTGCGCGGCCCGCTCGGGATAGCCGTAGACGATCGCGAGGCCGTGCCGGCAGGCGATCTCGGCGATCGCGTCCGCGGCCTCGCCGTCGGCGGGCTCGGCGAGGCGGCCGATGTCGTCGCCGATCGCGTACCCGGTGAGGAAGAGCTCCGGCGCGGCCAGGAGCCCGGCGCCCGCGGCGGCGGCCCGGCCCGCGGCCTCGTCGAGGACCTTGAGGTTCTCGACGCTCGAGCCGGGGCGGCCGGAGCTCTGGAGCAGGGCGGTGCGCATGCGTGTTCCTCACCGGGCGGAAGGGTGGTTGCGGGGGCCATGTAGACGGTACGGGCGACGGGCTCGGGCGGACAAGAAGGAGCCGTTGCGCGCCGACGAGCCGATCGTTGCGTGCACAGGCCGTCCGGCGGCGATTCGTTGCGTCAGCCCATTCTTTCGACCGACCGAGTCGGGTGGTGGGAGGGCAAGGCTGGGGTCCAGGGGGCGGAGCCCCCTGGGATGGGACGGGACGGGTAGGGGCGGCGGGGGCGAGAAACCCCGCCGCCCGCACGGCTAAGTCACGGCCGGCCGCGCCCTCGCCGCCAGCACGACCGCCGTCACCAGGTACGGCACCGCGAACACCGCGAACACGGTGGCGTGCGAAGCGCGCTCGCCGAGCACGGCGTACGCACCGAACACGGCGACCGTGACCAGTTCGGTGCCCAGGCCCGCGACCGAGGTCAGGGTGGCCCGGCCGGTGCTCTCGATCCGGTGCTGGAGGCGGACGTCCGCGAGCACCTCGGCCAGCTGGAAGCCGCCGAAGGCGAGCGCCACCAGAGCGATGCCGGCCGGTGTCCGGGCCACGGCCCCCGCGGCCAGGGCGAGCGCGGCTCCCGCGAGCAGCACGGCCAGTCCGGTCGTGCCCAGGCGTTCGGCCGCTCCGGCGAGCAGGCTCGCGGCGGTGACGCCCGCCCAGATCAGCAGGACCAGATGGGGCACGGTCTCGTCCGCCACTCCGAGGTCGCGGATCAGGAGCGGCGTGTACTCGTCGAGCGCGCCCCACACCGCGGCGACCGCCGGCACCAGCAGGAGAGCGCCCCGCACGGACCGGTCCCCTCGGGCTTCGGCGAGTCCGGCCCGCAGGCTCGTCGCCCAGCCGCCGTCCCCGGCCGCCGACGGCTCCCGGTGCTCCGGGAACCGGGTCGCGGCCGCCGCGGTCAGCAGGCAGGCCAGGACGCTCGCCGCGCCCACGGCGGGGTAGCCGCCCAGCGCGAGGACCGGGCCCGCGAGACCCATGGACGCCATCGTGGCCAGCAGCCGCGCCGCCCGGGCCCGGCCCATGACGCGCGCGTACCGGTCGGCGGCGCCGAGCCGGTCCAGTTCGTCGTAGACCAGCGCCTCCTGGGCGCCGGAGCCGAGCGCTCCCCCGGCGCCCCACAGGACGAAGCCGAGCGCGAAGGTCCCGTACGAGGGGACGGTCACCCACAGTGCGAAGCCGAGGGCGGTGAGCAGCGGGCCGATCCACAGCAGGGTGCGTCGGGACACGGCATCGGCCCAGGCGCCGGAGGGGACCTCCAACAGCACGGCGGTGAGCGACCAGAGGGCGAACAGGGAGGAGATCTGCCACAGGGACAGACCGGTGTCGGCGAACAGCAGCGCGTACACCGGGTAGAGCAGGACGAGGTCGTCGAGGAACGCGTAGCCGTACAGCGTGGCCGTGAGCCGTCGCACACCGGTGGTGTCGGGCACACGCGCAGGTGAGAGTGTCATGGGGCCTTCCCGCAGGGACGAATCGGACGCCGGAGGTACGGCGTCCGAGGCGGCCCTCGGGGGGCACGGCTGCGGGAGGCACTGCTGGTGGATCAATGTCGCCAGGTCATGGAACCGATGTTAGACCGGCTCCGCCCCGCCGCCCAGCGAGAATGTGGTGATCACGGCCGCGTGGTCGGACGGCCAGTCGTTGTCCTCGACGTCCGGCCACGGCCGGGGACGTCCGCTGACGTGCGTCCCGGAGTCGAGCACCCGCAGACCCCGGTGCAGGACGAAGTCGATGCGGTCCTGCGGCTCCGGCCGGCCGCTGCCGTCCTCGTGCTCGGCGTGGACGGGGGACCAGGTGTGGCCGGGGTCGCGTACGGGGTCGGGGTGGGCCTCGCGGTAGGAGTCGCGAAAGCCGGCCTCCGCGGCCGCCTTGGTCACCGGCCACTCGACGTCCGGCCAGTCCTGGTGGGAGGGGCTGTTGAAGTCGCCCACGAGGACGACCGGCACGGTGTCGTCGATCCGGCCGAGGGTGTCCCGCAGCCGACCGAGCCGGATCTCCTCGTGGGCGGTCAGCTCGTCGGCCGCGAGCCCGTCGAAGGCGGACTCGTAGGGCCCGTACGGCTCGCAGTCGAGGTGCGTCGTCCAGATGTCCACCTCGGCGCCCGCGTCGGTCCGGATCCGGACTCCCGCCGCCCCGTAGAAACCGACGTCCGGGTCGCCGAAGCGGGCCGTGATCGGGTGGCGGCTGATGATGCCGAGGTTCTCCCCGGCCCGGTGGTAATACCAGCCGAGGGCGTCGGCGAGTTCCTGGGCGGCGGTGCCGTACGTCTCCTGGAGACCGACCACGTCCACGCCGGTCTGTGTGATGGCCTTGAGCTGCTTGGCGCGGTGGTCGCGGACCTTGGTTCCGCCGTACCAGAGGTTCCAGGTCATGACGCGCAGTGTCCGCGGCAGCAGGGCGCGCAGCCGCGATGGCGTCACGTCCTCCAGGCTGGCCAGCACGGTCCGGCCGGGTGCCGCCTCGATCGGGGCGAGCGAGGGCACCGCGAGCACCGCGCAGCCGGCCGCCTCGGCGGAGCTGACACCGGTCTGCGTGTCCTCGACGGCGACGCAGGCGGCGGGGTCGACGCCGAGGGCGCGGCAGGCGGCGAGGTACGGGTCGGGGGCGGGCTTGGTGTGCTCGGTGTCGTCGGCGGTGACGGAGACCGCGAAGCGGCTCGCGCCGAGCGCCGCCAGCACGGTGTCGGCTATCGCTCGGGGGGATGCGGTCACCAGGGCGGTGGGTACGCCCTCCCGGGCCAGTGCGTCGAGCAGGTCCAGCGCGCCCGGGCGGGGCACGATGCCGGTGTGCACCCGGTCCGCGAACTCCCGGTGGAGGGCGTCGGCGAGGTCCGAGGCCGGGGTGCCCGTGGCCGCGGCGAGCCAGGCGGCCGTGTGCTCGACCGGACGGCCGAGCACCTCCGGCTGGTCCGCCTCCGTCAGGGTGCGTCCGGCGACCCGCTGCACCGCCTCCCACCACAGCCGCTCGGTGTCGACGAGCGTGCCGTCCATGTCGAACAGGACGGCCTGGAGCGGGAGTCGAGTCACAGTTGTCTCTTTCCTACGTGTTCCTGCGTGGGGGCGGTTCAGCTGGTGCGTTCGGCCACCAGCACGGGACGCTCCGGCAGGCAGACGCTCACCGCGGCCCCGGCACCGAGCGCGGCCGCCTCGTGCGTGGGCAGGTCGGCCTTCACCTCCGTGCCGTCGGCGAGCCGTACGGTGACCCGGACGGCCGCTCCGAGGAACGCGGTGGCGACCACGCGCGCGTCCCCGGCGTCGTCGGCCCGTACGCCCATCGCCTCGGGCCGCACCAGCACGTCCACCTCGGTCACCGACGGGGCCTGGCCGTCGACCGGCAGCCGCTGTCCCAGTACCTCGACGACACCGTGGGAGAGCAGACCCGGGATCCGGCTCATCGTACCCACGAACTCGGCGACGAAGGCGGTGGCGGGGCGGCCGTACAACTCGGCGGGGGCGGCGCACTGTTCGAGGCGCCCGGCGTGCATCACGGCGACCCGGTCCGCCATGGAAAGCGCCTCCTCCTGGTCGTGGGTCACGAACAGCGTGGTGATGCCCAGCTCCTGCTGGAGCCGCCGGATCTCCTCGCGCAGCGTGAGGCGCACTTTGGCGTCGAGCGCGGACAGCGGTTCGTCGAGGAGCAGGACGCGCGGGCGCAGGGCGAGGGCGCGGGCCAGGGCGATGCGCTGCTGCTGGCCGCCGGAGAGTTGGTGCGGGTAGCGCCCGCCCTTGTCGGCGAGGCCGACCAGCTCCAGCAACTCGGCGGCGCGCGCACGCCGTTCGGCCGTACGCACCTTGCGCATCCGCAGCCCGAAGGCCACGTTGTCGAGCGCGTCGAGGTGCGGGAAGAGGCTGTACGACTGGAAGACCATCCCGGCGTCGCGCCGGTGCGCGGGGACGCGGGTGACGTCCTCGCCGTCGACCAGTACCTCGCCGGAGTCGGGGTGTTCGAACCCGGCGAGCATCCGCAGCGCGGTGGTCTTGCCGCAGCCGGAGGGGCCGAGCAGGGCGAGGAGTTCACCGGGACGGACGGTCAGGTCGAGGCCGTCGAGGGCGACGGTCGGCCCGTACTCCCTTCGCAGTCCCCGGAATTCGACGGTGGCGGCCTTCTCGGTGGCCGTCTTCTCAAGCGTGGTCGCGGTCATGATCATCCCCGGGACTCGGTACGGCCGCGCCCGCCGACTCCGGCGAGCGCGAGGAGCAGTGCCCAGGTGACGAACAGGCTGAGCACGGACACGGCGACGGACAGCTGGGCCTGCGATCCGGCGACGCTGTAGATCCACACGGCGAACGGCCGGAAGCCGAGCAGCTGGGCGACGGTGAACTCGCCGAGCACCAGGGCCAGGGTGAGGAATGAGGCGTTCAGCAGGGCCCCGCGCAGGTTGGGCAGCACGGCCCGGACCAGGGCCTGCGGCCAGGAAGCGCCGCAGCTGCGGGCCGCCTCGACGAGGGTGGGGACGTCGACGGCCCGCAGGCCCGCGTCCAGCGCCCGGTACACGAACGGCAGGGCCATCACGACGTACGCGAGGACGAGCACGAACGGGAAGTCCGGGTTCTGGATGGCCACGAACGTCTGGAACAGCGGGGTGCGTGAGAGGTGTTCGGGCCCCCACTTGAGGACGGTGGAGATACCGGCGACGAAGGCGATCGGCGGGACCACCAGCGGCAGCGAGCACACCACCTCGACGACCGGCCGCAGCCGGGGCGCGCCGAGCCGCAGGGCGACCATGGCGGGCACCATCAGCAGCAGGACGAGCGCGATCGTCGCGGCGGCCAGTTCCAGTGACAGCAGCAGGCTCGCGACGAACCCGTCGGCGGAGACGATCTGCGTGTAGGCGTCGAAGGTGACGCCCTGCCCGGGCACGTCGACCGTGAAGACCACGGAGGCGGCCAGCGGCACCAGGAAGTACAGGGCGGCGAGGCCGAACACGAGCCACCGCCACGAGTTCAGGCGAGCCATCGGGCGCTCCGTCGTTGCAGGGGCAGGTACACCGCCATGACCAGACCGGCGACGAGGACCATGTCGAGGCTCAGGGCGAGCGCCACGTTCTCCTGGCCGACCAGCACGTTGCCGGAGATGGCGTCGGCGATCTGCAGGGTGACCAGCGGCACCGAACTGCCCACCATGGCCGCCGCGGTGGCGTAGGCGGCGAACGCGCTGCCGAAGAGGAGGACGAGTCCGCCGAGCAGGGAGGGCAGCAGCACGGGCAGGGCGACGTGCCGCCAGTACTGCACGGAGGTCGCGCCGTTGTTCCGCGCGGCCTCGCGCCACTGGATGCGCAGCCCCTCCAGCGCCGGGGTGATCGTGAGCACCATCAGCGGGATCAGGAAGTACAGGTAGACGATCACCAGGCCCCAGAAGCTGTAGAGGTCCCAGCCCTTGCCGGTCAGGCCGAAGTACCGGGTCAGCACACCGGCGTTGCCGAGGGTCGCGACGAAGGCGAAGGCCAGCGGGACGCCGCCGAAGTTGGCGAGCACCCCGGACGCGGTGAGCACCGCCTCGCGCAGGGCGCGGGAGCGGGAGGTCACGACGGCCTGGGCGAGCGGCAGCCCGAGCAGCGCGGCGATCCCGGCCGTCACCGCGGACAGCTTCACGCTGCCGATCAGGGCGGTCAGATACGCCCCCTGCAGCGAGGCAGTCAGGTTCTCGGTGGTGTACGAACTGACCCCGGTGGCCGGGTCCTTGGCGGTGAAGGCACCGTCGAGCATGGCCAGGGCGGGCAGCCCGAAGGCGAGCGCGGTGAAGACGAGCAGCGGGACCACGGCGAGCCGGCCGAGGGCACGGCGCCGCCGCTTCACCGGAGCGGCGGTCGCCGTGTCGAGGTGCGGGAGGGTGGCCGTCATCCGGAGACGGCCTTCGCCCAGCCCTGTCCGAGGACCGTCTTGGCCTTGCCCTGCTGGGCCTCGGTCGGGAAGGAGGGCGTCCCGGAGACCTTGGGCAGCTTGGCGGCGGCCGCCGTGTCGAGGGTGCCGGCCTTCTCCATGGCGGTCATCAGGGCCGGGCGGGCGTATCCCTTGAGCCACAGGTTCTGGCCCTCGGTGCTGTAGAGGTACTCCTGCCACAGGCGGGCGGTCGCCGGGTGCGGGGCGTCCTTGTTGACGGCCTGCGAGTAGTACTGCGAGAACTGGCCGTCGCTGGGCACCGACACCGTCCAGTCGACGCCCTTGGACTTGAACTCGTCGGCGTACCCGGCGTTGAGGTAGTCCCAGTCGATGCTGATCGGCGTCTCGCCCTTCTCGACGGTGGCCGGGGTGGACTCGACGGGCGTGTAGTTGCCGTTCTTCTTGAGCTTCGCGAAGAAGTCGAGGCCGGGCTGGATGTCGTCGAAGGAACCGCCGTCGGAGAGGGCGGCCGCCCAGACGCCGCCGAAGGCGGAACCGGACTTGGTGGGGTTGCCGTTGAGGGCGACCTGGCCCTTGTACTCGGGCTTGAGCAGGTCCTTGAAGGTGGTGGGGCAGGTGGTGACTCGCTTGGCGTCGCAGCCGATGGAGATGTATCCGCCGTAGTCGTTGTACCAGCGGCCCTTCGGGTCCTTCTGCCCCTGGGGGATGTCGGCGAAGGCGGCCACCTGGTACGGCGCGAGCAGCCCCTGCTGGGCCGCGCTCAGCGCGAAGGAGCTGCCGAGGTCCAGGACGTCCGGGGCGCGGCCCTGGCCTTTGCGGGAGGTGACCGCGTTGATCTCGTCCTGACTGGTGCCGTCCGGGTTCTCGACCTCGACCTTGATGCCGTACTTCTTCTCGAAGCCGTCGATGAGGGCGCCGTAGTTGGCCCAGTCGCGGGGCAGCGCGATGGCGTTGAGCGTGCCCTCCTTCTTCGCGGCCTTCACCAGGGCGGCCAGGCCGCCGAAGTCGGCGGCGGAGGTGGCGGTGGCGGCGTTCTTGCCGTCGGCGGTGGTGGACGCGGTGTCGGGGGCGGCGCCACAGGCGCTCAGGGCCAGCGCGGCGACGACGGCGAGGGCACCGCCGCGGACGGCTGTTCTCGGCAGGGACACGGTCACGGCTTCTCCAGGGGACGCGCGAGGGTGCAGGAGGCCAAACAAAAGGAACGACGATCAGGCACAGGAACTTGTCTGAACAAGTTGGCCTCAGTACGCACGCCGCTGGTGTCGCTCCGGTAAACACTGGCGAAACCCTGACCGCTGAATTCCTGCACAACCCGAGTCACCCCGGGCGGCGCCGGATGTCGACTAGGCTGGTCATGCTGTGCACAGCGGCTGACTCGGAGGGGGAGCATGGCTGCGCGACACGAGGAGATCGCCGACGAACTGCGCCGGGCGATCGGCCGCGAGGAGTACACCGTCGGCAGTCTGCTGCCCGCCGAGACCGACCTCGCGGCGCACTACGGCGTCTCGCGCGGAACGGTCCGCCAGGCGGTCGCGGCACTCACCGCCGAGGGCCTCATCGGTTCGCGTCAGGGCGCCCGCCGCATGGTCCTGGCCAGCCGCCGCAGCCAGAGCTTCGCCGAACTGCGCAGCTTCGCCCAGTGGGCACGCGCGATGGGCCGCGAGGCGAGTGGCCGGGTGGTGGCGCAGGAGTACCGTCCGGCGACCGCGGAGGACGCTGTGCGCCTCCAACTGCCCGAGGGCGCCGGGGTGTTGCACGTCCTGCGGCTGCGCGGCCTGGACGGCGAGCCGGTCCTCCTGGAGCGGACCGTGTACGCCGACTGGATAGCCCCCGCCGTCGAGCCGATCGAGCCGGACTGTCCCTCGGTCACCCAGCGCCTTCTCGACGACACCGGCCTGGTCTTCGCCTACGGTGAGCACGTCATCGACGCGGTGGCGGCGGGCGCCCGGGACGCGGAACTGCTGGGCATCCGCCGGACGAGTCCGCTGCTGCGGGTGCGCCGCGTGACGACGACCCGCGAAGGGCGGCCGGTGGAGTGGTCCGACGACCGCTACCGCTCGGACGCGGTCAGCTTCAGCGTGCACAACTCGATAGGGAACAACGCGCTCGCCCGCAAGACGGCCGACTGAAGGAGCCCTCATGGAGATCGCCGGCCTGCCGTACGTCGACGAACACGCCACCGTCATCGCGGCGGACGCCGAAGCCGTCTGGCGCGGCATCGGTGACGTCCTGGACCACTCCTCACTCGAACCCGGTTACGCGCGCCTGGTGGGCTGCGCGGACCGTACGGCCTCCGGGCCCCGGCCGCTGGCCGAGGGCTCGACGGTGCCCGGCTTCCGGGTGCTCTCCGCGGACCGGGGCCGGGAACTGGTCCTGATCGGCCGCCACCACTTCTCGACGTACGCCCTGGTCTTCCGCCTCGACGAGGCGGGCCCTGGCCGCACGCGGCTGCGGGCCGAGACCCGGGCCAGGTTCCCCGGCCCGGGCGGCGGTCTCTACCGGCTGCTCGTGATCCGCACGGGCGGGCACGCCGTTCTCACGGGGCGCCTGCTGTCCGCGATCCGTCGCGAGGCGGAGTAGGTCAGGCCGGGGACCCGGACGAGAACCTCCGCAGCAGCGGCGACAGCACCAGCACGGACTTCGTGCGCTCCACGAACGGCTCCCCCGCGATCCGCTCCAGGACCCGTTCGAAGTGCCGCATGTCGGCGGCGAAGACCTGGACGACCGCGTCCGCGTCGCCCGTGACGGTCGACGCGGCCACGACCTCCTGGTAGCGCTCCAGGCCCCGCCGGATGGTGTCCGGCGAGGTGTTGTGCCGGCAGTAGATCTCGACGAACCCCTCCGTCTCCCAGCCGAGGGCGGCCGGGTCCACCCGTACGGTGAAGCCGGTGATGGCTCCGGTGGCGCGCAGCCGGTCCACCCGCCGTTTCACTGCGGGCGCGGACAGGCCGACCAGCTGCCCGATGTCCGCGTAGGAGCGGCGGGCGTCCTCGGCCAGGGCGTGCACGATGCGTTCGTCGAGATCGTTCAGCACTGCGGGTGGTTCACTTCGCTTCAGATGGGGCAAGACGGGAGCGGCGATGGCCGTATCCGAAGTAGAACACGAGCCCGACGGCCATCCAGACTCCGAAGACCACCCAGGTGATCGCCGAGAGGCTGCCCATCATCCAGACGCAGAAGCCGAGTCCCAGGGCGGGCAGGACCGGCGACAGCGGCACCCGGAAGGTGCGGGGCATGTCCGGACGGGTCCGGCGCAGCACCACGACGGCGATGTTGACCAGCCCGAAGGCGAAGAGGGTGCCTATGCTGGTGGCGTCGGCCAGTTGGCCGAGCGGGACGGTCGCGGCCAGCACACCGCAGAACAGGGACACGATCACCGTGTTGGCGCGGGGCGTGCCGGTCTTCGGGTGGACGCGGCCGAACACCTTGGGCATCAGCCCGTCCCGGGACATCGCGAAGAGGATGCGGGTCTGGCCGTACAGGACGGTCAGGACGACGCTCGCGATGGCGATGACCGCGCAGAACGCCAGCAGCGTGCCCCAGAAGGTCTGTCCGGTGACCTCGCGCATGATCTGGGCGAGCGCGGCCTCGGAGTCCGTGAACCGCTGCCAGGGCTTCGCGCCGACGGCGACGGCCGCGACCAGGACGTACAGCGCGGTCACGATGACGAGCGAGAGCATGATCGCGCGGGGCAGGTCGCGCTGCGCGTTCTTCGCCTCCTCGCCGGCGGTGGAGGCGGCGTCGAAGCCGATGTACGAGAAGAACAGCGTCGCCCCGGCCGCACTGACCCCGGCCATGCCGAGCGGCATGAAGTTCTCGTAGTTGCCGGAGCGGAAGCCCTGGACGCCGATCGCGCAGAACAGCACCAGCGCGGCGATCTTCACGACGACCATGACGGTGTTGGCGCGGGCGGACTCGCGGGCGCCGCCGAGCAGGAACGCCATGGCGAGCAGGACGACGATCAGCGCCGGCAGGTTGAAGACGCCGCCGTCGCCGGGCGGGGCGGACAGCGCGTCCGGGATGGTGACGCCGAGGGTCCCGTCGAGCAGCTCGTTCAGGTACTCGCCCCAGCCGACGGCGACGGCGGCGACCGAGACGCCGTATTCGAGGACCAGGCACCAGCCGCAGATCCAGGCGACCAGCTCGCCCATGGTGGCGTACGCGTAGGAGTACGAGGATCCGGCGACCGGGATGGTGCCGGCCAGTTCGGCGTAGGACAGGGCCGAGAAGAGCGCGGTGAGGCCGGCGATCACGAAGGAGAGGGTGACGGCCGGGCCGGCCTTGGGAACGGCCTCGCCGAGGACGACGAAGATGCCGGTGCCGAGGGTGGCGCCGATGCTGATCATGGTCAGCTGCCAGAGCCCCAGGGAGCGGCGCAGGCTGCCTCCCTCACCCTGGCCGCCCTCCGCGACCAGGTTTTCCACCGGCTTGCGACGCATGAGGCGCGCACCGAGGCCCGGGGACGAGGGCCCGTTCTGACTGCGCTGTTGCGGGGGTGCGCCTTGGTCGAGCACGCGCTGACTCCTTCGTCGCTGCCACTGAGGGCGGCGGGGACCGGCGGCACCCCTACGAGAGCAGGAACCCACCGAGCGGGGTCCCCGCCACGCCATGTACAGGGCATGACCCTATGAGCCAGGGCATCACGGTCGTAATGCGGCAACCTTGCGCATCTCCGCAAGATCGTTGCGTTGACGGCGGATGAGCGGGCGTTCGTTGCGCGGGGAGTTCCGACCCTTGCACAGGGCCCTGATCAGCACCCTTGCGGCAGCTCTTTGACGAGGAAGGTGCACTGCTCGGCGCATTCACGCATCGTGCCCTCGTGGTCCTCGTAGGCGTACCGGTCGACGTAGTCGACGAGGGGGCGGTAGCCGAGCCGGGCGTAGAGGGCGGCCGCGCGCGGATTGTCCCTTCCGACGCCGATGCCGACCGTCGTCAGACGCCGCTCCCGGGCCAGGTCCTCGGCGGCGCGGATCAGCGCCGTGCCGATGCCGCGCGAGCGGAGTTCCTCCGGCCACACGCCCAGCCCGCCGATCTCGGGGCAGTCCACCGTGACGTCGGGCGCCGCGCAGCCGAGCCAGCGCATCTCCGTGTGCCCCACGGGCCGCCCGTCCAGCCAGGCGACGAGGTACGTGCACTCCCCCGCCTCCTGCCGCGCGAAGCGTCGGGCATGGAACGAGGTGACGCCGGGCGAGCCCATGTACTGGTCGAGCAGCGCCACGTCGGCGGGCCCGCAGACGGTGATCTCCATTCACCCGACGATAGCGGCCGGCTGCCCGGACGGCCCCCGGTTTCTTTCCCGGCGAGCGGGGACAACGGGGGCCGTACGGAAGGGAGTTGCTCAGTTCCAGCTGGCGTGCAGCGGCTTGCCCTCGGCGTAACCGGCCGCGCTCTGGATGCCGACGACGGCCCTCTCGGCGAACTCCTCCAGGGAGCCGGCCCCCGCGTAGGTGCAGGAGGAGCGGACACCCGCGATGATCGCGTCGATCAGGTCCTCGACGCCCGGGCGGTCCGGGTCGAGGAACATGCGGGAGGTGGAGATACCCTCCTCGAACAATGCCTTGCGGGCGCGGTCGTACGCCGACTCCTCCGACGTACGGTTGGCCACGGCCCGGGCGGAGGCCATGCCGAACGACTCCTTGTACAGGCGACCGTCGGCGTCCTGCTGGAGGTCGCCCGGGGACTCGTAGGTACCGGCGAACCAGGACCCGATCATCACGTTGGACGCCCCGGCGGCCAGTGCCATCGCGACGTCACGCGGGTGGCGGACGCCGCCGTCGGCCCACACGTGCTTGCCGTACTTCTTCGCCTCGGCGGCACACTCCATGACCGCGGAGAACTGGGGGCGGCCGACGCCCGTCATCATGCGGGTGGTGCACATGGCGCCGGGGCCCACACCGACCTTGATGATGTCCGCGCCGGCTTCGATCAGGTCCCTCACGCCCTCCGCGGCGACGATGTTGCCCGCCACGATCGGCACGTGCGGGTCGAGGCCGCGCACCAGCTTGATCGTGCTGATCATCGACTCCTGGTGGCCGTGCGCCGTGTCGATGACGAGGGTGTCGACGCCCGCGTCCAGCAGCTGCTTGGCCTTGGCCGGCGCGTCGCCGTTGATGCCGACGGCGGCGGCGATGCGCAGCCTGCCGTTCGCGTCGACGGCCGGTGTGTAGAGCGTGGCGCGCAGGGCGCCCTTGCGGGTGAGGATGCCTGCGAGGCGGCCGTCCTTGTCGACGGCGGGCGCGTAGCGGCGGTTGGCGTGGTCCAGCCGGTTGAATGCCTCGCGCGGGTCGATGTCCGCGTCGAGCAGCAGCAGGTCCTTGGACATGACCACTTCGAGCTGGGTGAAGCGGTCCACGCCGGTCAGGTCCCGGTCGGTGACGACACCGATGGGCCGCTGCTCCTCGTCGACGACCACACCGGCGTTGTGCGCGCGCTTGGGCAGCAGCGACAGGGCGTCGGCGACGGTCTGGTGCGGGGCCAGCACGATCGGGGTGTCCAGCACGTGGTGGCGGCTCTTCACCCAGGAGACGACCTCGGTGACGACCTCGATCGGGATGTCCTGCGGGATGACGACCAGTCCGCCGCGCCGGGCCATCGTCTCGGCCATCCGGCGCCCGGCGATGGCGGTCATGTTGGCGACGACCAGCGGGATGGTGGTGCCCGTGCCGTCCGGGGAGCTGAGGTCCACGCCCTGTCGCGAGCCGACCGCGCTGCGGCTCGGGACCATGAAAACGTCGTCGTACGTCAGGTCGTACGGGGGCTGGATGTCATTGAGGAAACGCACGTGCTGCACATCCCAGTCGATCAGAGGTGGCCCCCGGACAGGTCAGCCAGGGGGAAGAGCACGTACTTCATTATCCCATGGCGGCCGGCACACACGGCACGGGCGAAACATCCAGGCAGGTCAGAGCGGTCCTAGGAGGAACCTCCAAGGGCGAGAGCCACGGTGAGCGCCTTCGTCCGGTCCGCCGCCTCGGCGAACACCGCCCGGGCGGTCGCCCACTCGTCCGGCCGTGCCTTCGCGTACGCCTGCCAGTTCCGTACGACGATCAGCAGCCCCTTCTCGACGGCGTCCTCGGGCCAGACGGTGTGGTCGCCTAGGGAGTCGGAAAGCGCGTCCCAGTTGCGGCCGAACCAGTCGGGCAGCTCCAGGGCCCGGGCGCAGCGGTCCATCAGTTCCGCCTTGTCCGTGACCCCGTCGAGGTCCAGCGTGACCACGCGCCGACCCGCCGGCTCGTCCGTCATCTCAGCTCCGCCCTGAAGAGTTGTGGTGATCGTCGGTGTAGTGGACCAGGCAGGGGGGCGGCCGTGGCGGAGTTCCGCCACGGCCGCCCCCCTGCGGACGGTTCGTCAGATCCCGTCGGGGTCGGCCCGGTTGAGCGCCGGCTTCGGCGTGGGCCCGGCCGTCATCAGGTAGTCCGCTGCCGACGTGTCCGTCACCAGGCTGGTGACGAGCCCGGACCGCAGCACCGCGTCGATCGCGGCCGCCTTGCGCTGCCCTCCCGCGATCGCGACGACCTCGGGGATGCGGCGGAGCTGGTCGGCCTTGACGGTGATGCACCGCTCGCCCAGGTCCCGCCCGACCCGGCGGCCATCGGCGTCGAAGAGGTGCGCGGACATCTCGGCGGCGACACCGAGCGAGGCGTAGTGCGAGACCTCCTCGTCGCTGAGCATGTCGTGCACCGTGGAGATGCCCGGCTCCCAGGAGCCGATGGACACGCAGGCGACCGTGACCTTGTCGAAGTACTCGAAGGCCCGGGCGATCCCGGTCTGGTTGCGCAGCGCGATCGCGGTGGCGGCGTCCGGCAGCAGCATCGGCGCGTAGATGGGATGGGCGTCGCCGCCCGACACCTGCGCGGCACGCCGTACCGCCTCCACCGAGCCGCGCTCGGCGGTTCCGGCGTCGTACACGCCCGTCAACTGCACCACCGTGCACGGTGGCAGCCGGTCCAGCGCCGCCGCCATGTGGATGGTGGAGCGGCCCCAGGCCAGTCCCAGCACATCACCTTCGTTCACGAGCTCGCCGAGCAGGTCGGCGGCCACTTCCCCCAGGTTCTCGGGATCGGGCGAATCCTGGGCCTCGGCCGGGGACTCGACCACCACTGCGTGCCTGAGGCCGTAGCGGGCGCGGAGCGCGTCCGAGCGCTCCGCGTCCAGCTCGGCCGGCACACGGATCTCGATACGCACGAGATCCCGTTCGAGAGCGGTTTCCAAAACCCGGGCCACCTTGAAGCGGCTGACGCCGAACTCCTCCGCGATCTGGATCTTGGACTTGCCCTCGAGGTAGAAGCGGCGGGCCATGGCCGCCGCCTGCACCAGCTCAGCGGGTCCCATCCGCATGGCTGACCGGCCCGCCGACATACCCGACACGGCGATCTCCTCACTGCTGTTCACACTCTGGATTCGCCGTTCATCCTTGCAGATCCGGCGCACTTGATCAGCCCTGATGAGAGCCGTTCACGTTCCCGTGGTTCAGTGGCCGCATGCCCAGGAGGCCTTGGCCGTCGCCCCCTCCGCCTGCGTGCGCAATGCACGTACCGCCTCGGCCGGGTCCGATGCGCCGTAGACCGCCGAGCCGGCGACGAACACGTCGGCCCCCGCGTCCGCGCAGCGCTCGATGGTGGAGGCCGAGACTCCCCCGTCGACCTGGAGCCACATCTCCAGCCCGTGCTTGTTGATCAACTCGCGGGTGCGGCGAATCTTCGGCAGCATGATGTCGAGAAACGCCTGACCCCCGAAGCCCGGCTCGACCGTCATGATCAGCAGCATGTCGAGCTCAGGAAGCAGATCCTCGTACGGCTCGATGGGTGTCGCGGGCTTCAGCGCCATGGAGGCGCGGGCGCCCTTTGCCCGGATCTCCCGGGCGAGCCGGACCGGAGCGGCGGCCGCCTCGACGTGGAAGGTGACGGAAGAGGCCCCCGCTTCGACGTACTGGGGCGCCCACCGATCGGGGGCCTCGATCATCAGATGGCAGTCCAGCGGGGTGTCCGTCGCACGGGCCAGCGACTCTACGACCGGCACGCCGAGGGTGAGGTTCGGGACGAAATGGTTGTCCATGACGTCGACGTGGAGCCAGTCGGCTCCCTCAACCGCCTTCGCCTCGTCCGCGAGGCGGGCGAAGTCGGCGGACAAGATGCTGGGATTGATCTGCGCGGCCATGACCCAAGACTGCCATGTCCGGGCACGAATGTTCGCGCCGGTCCAGACCTAAGCCGTTCATCGGATGTTGCACCGGGGCCGCCCGTGCCATGCTGGGCGGCCGATCGGCTCCAAGGGCGGCTGCGGGGGTGGCCATGACGGAGATCCAGGGGAACAAGCAGGGGCAGCGGGGCATCGCGCATCTGGTGTGCGGGCGGCGTGCCAAGTGGCTGGTGCTGGTGCTGTGGCTGGTGGTGCTGTTCCTGACGGCACCGTTCGCCCAGAAACTCACCGACGCCCAGGACAACGACGCGGCCTCCTGGCTGCCCGGCTCCGCCGAGTCGACCCAAGTCCTGCAGATCTCGGAGGACTTCAGGCCCGAGCAGATTCCCGCGGTCGTGGTGTACGCCCGCGAGGACGGCCTGACCGCACAGGAGCGGGCGCAGATCACCAAGGACACGGCCGAGCTCAAACAGCTGACCGACCACGGCATCCGCGGTGACGAGACCCGGGGCCCGGTCTACGACCGGCAGACGAACCCGCGCGCCGCCCAGGTCCTGGTGCCGATCACCATGGACGAGAAGGGCTGGGAGCGGATCGGGCCCGCGGTCGACTCGATCCGGGACATCGTCGGCGAGGGCGGCGACGGCCTCGCCGTGCACATCACCGGCCCGGGCGGCACCTCCGCCGACTTCTCCGAGGCCTTCGAGGGCATCGACTCGACGCTGCTGATCTCGGCGATGAGCGTCGTCATCGTGATGCTGCTGCTCACCTACCGCAGCCCCACGCTCATCCTGGTCCCCCTGCTCTCGGTGATCGCCGCGCTGTTCACCGCCCAGGCGCTGATCTACTTCCTGGCGGAACACGCGGGGCTCACGGTCAACGGGCAGAGCGCGGGCATCCTGACCGTGCTGGTGTTCGGCGCGGGGACGGACTATGCCCTGTTGCTGGTCGCCCGCTACCGGGAGGAGCTGCGCCGCCACGAGGACCGCCACGAGGCGATGGCGCTCGCCCTGCACCGCGCGGGCCCGGCGGTCCTCGCCTCCGGCGCGACCGTCGTACTGAGCATGCTGATGCTGCTGGCCGCCGACATGAACTCCACGAGAGGCCTCGGCCCGGTGGCGGCGATCGGCGTCGCGGTCGCCCTGCTGGCGATGATGACGCTGTTCCCGGCACTGCTGGTGATCTTCGGCCGCTGGATCTTCTGGCCGGTGATCCCGCACCTCGGCACACCGAACCCTGCCGACCGGGGCGTGTGGGCCCGTATGGGCGGTCGCATGGCCGTCCGTCCCCGCATGGTCTGGGGCGTCACCGCGGCGGTGCTGGCGATCTGCTCGCTCGGCCTGATCCAGCTGCGCGCCGAGGGCATCAGCAACGCGGACGCCTTCACCGGGAAGCCGGACTCCATCGTCGGCCAGGAGGTCTCGGCGCTCTACTTCCCGGCCGGAAGCGGTGATCCGCTGGTCGTCGTCAGCAACCAGGCGCAGGCTCGGCAGGTCGGCGAGACGGTCGCCGCCACCCGGGGCGTGGTCCCCGAGTCGCTCGGTCTGCCACCGGGCACCAAGCCGTCCTTCGAGGGCAAGGTGCTGTTCGAGGCCACCATGACCGATCCGTCCGACAGCGAGGCCGCGAAACAGACGGTGGAGCGGGTCCGGGACGCCGTGCACGCGGTGCCGGACGCCGACGCCCAGGTGGGCGGCGGTACGGCATCCCTGCTGGACATGGACAAGGCGACCACGCACGACAACAAACTGATCATCCCGCTGGTACTGGTCGTCGTCCTGCTGATCCTGTGCGTGCTGCTGCGCGCGCTGATCGCCCCCCTGCTACTGGTCGGGACGGTGATCCTGTCGTTCACGGCGGCCCTCGGCATCAGCGCGCTCGCCTTCCGGTACCTCTTCGACTACGCGGGCGAAACGACGGACTTCCCGCTGTTCGTGTTCGTCTTCCTGGTCGCCCTGGGCATCGACTACAACATCTTCCTGACCACCCGCATCCGCGAGGAGGCCCTCCATCAGGGCACGCGCAAGGGCGCGCTGACCGGCCTCGCCGCGACCGGCGCGGTCATCACCTCGGCGGGCCTGGTCCTCGCGGGCACCTTCGCCGCCCTCGCCACCCTGCCGATGGTCGCCTTCGCCGAACTCGGCTTCGCGGTGGCCCTGGGCGTGCTCCTTGACACGTTCATCGTGCGGTCGGTGCTGGTCACGTCCCTGTTCCTGGACGTGGGCCCGAAGGTGTGGTGGCCGCACCGGCTGGCCCGGGAGGACGGCGGGCCACCCGCCGCCGAGGCGGTGGCGGCCACAGTCAGCCGGTCCGCCGAATGAGCGCCAGGTACATGGCGTCGGTCCCGTGGCGATGCGGCCACAGCTGTACGTCGGGGCCTTCGCCGAGGTCCGGTACGCCGGGCAGCAGGGGCCGGGCGTCGACGAGTTCGGCCTCCGGGCGCTTCCCCAGCACATCGTCGACGACGGCCCTGGTCTCCGCGAGATGCGGCGAGCAGGTGGCGTAGCCGACGATCCCGCCGACCCGCACGGAGTCGAGCGCGGAGTGCAGCAGTCCGCGCTGCAGCGGCGCGAACCCTTCGAGGTCCTCGGGGCGCCTGCGCCACCGCGCCTCGGGTCGCCGCCGCAGGGCGCCGAGCCCGGTGCACGGCACGTCCATCAGCACCCGGTCGAAGGAGCCCGGCCGCCACGGCGGACGGATCCCGTCGGCGGCGATGACCTGGTAAGGGCCGGGGTTGCCGTCGAGGGCCTTGGCGACGAGCCCGGCCCGTTTCGGCTGCTTCTCGGAGGCGAGCAGGAAGGCCCCGCGCTCGGCGGCGAGAGCGGCGAGCAGCGCGGCCTTGCCGCCGGGCCCGGCGCATCCGTCGAGCCACTTCTCGTCCCGCCCTTCGAGGGGCGCGTGGGCGAGGGCCAGCGCGACGAGCTGGCTGCCCTCGTCCTGCACACCGGCCCGGCCCTCCCGTACGGCCTCGATGGCACCGGGTTCGCCGCCCTCGGCCAGCCGCACGGCGTACGGCGACCAGCGGCCCGCCACCGCGGCCTCCTCCCGGAGCAGCTCGTCGGTGGTGGACCGGCCCGGCCGCGCCACGAGGGTCACCTCGGGCCGCTCGTTGTCGGCCGCCAGCAGTTCCTCGATGCCGGCCCGCCCGCCGCCGAGCGAGTCCCACAGTGCGGAGACGACCCAGCGGGGATGCGAGTGCACGACGGCGAGGTGGTCCTCGGGGTCCTCGTCGTAGGGCGGTGCGACCTTCGCGATCCAGCCGTCGAGGTCGTCCTGCGCGACCTTGCGCAGCACGGCGTTGACGAACTTCGCCCGCCCGTCGCCGAGCACCACCCGGGCGAGTTCGACGGACGAGGACACGGCGGCGTGCGTCGGGATCCGCGTCCCGAGCAGCTGGTGCACGCCGAGACTGAGCACGTCGAGCACCGGCGGGTCGACCTCGCGCAGCGGCCGGTCGATACAGGCTTTGATGACGGCGTCGTACGTCCCCTGCCGGCGCAGCGTCCCGTACACCAGCTCGGTCGCCAGCGCCGCGTCCCGCCCGTCGAACTTGTCGGGTCCCTCCTTCTCCCGCGCCTTCCGCAGCAGCGGCGGCAGGACGAGGTTGGCGTACGCGTCCCGCTCGTCCACGGCTCGCAGCGCCTCGAAGGCGAGGAAGCGGACGGGGTCCTTCTGCGGCCGACGGTAGGGCTTGCCGGCGGGGCGGGGCCGACGGGGCTGGTCACTCACGAAAAAGGTGCTCCGGGTTCAGAGGGGGATACCCGCCAAGGGTAAGTCCGTGGCCCCCCGTTTCACGCGCCGAGGGTCTCGCCGTCACCGATGCGCACCCCGCGCGCCCAGTCGGCGGCCTTCATCGGCTTCTTGCCCTGAGCCTGCACCCACAACAGCTCGACGGCGTACGAGCCCGTGCCGACGTGGACGTCGTTCTTGCCCACGGAGAGCACGCCGACGGCCAGGTCGGTCCGCTCGGGCACGGGCCGCGCCTGAATGAGCTTGAGGCGCTCGCCCCGGAAGACGGTCCAGGCGCCGGGCGCCGGAGTGCACCCGCGCACCACCCGGTCCACCCGCAGCGCCGGGGTAGCCCAGTCCACCTTGGCGTCCTCGACGGTGATCTTCGGGGCGAGGGTGATGCCCTCGGGGGGTTGCGGTACAGCCTTCAGCGTGCCGTCCGCGATCCCGTCCATGGTCGCGGCGAGCAGCCCGGAGCCCGCGAAGGCGAGCCGGGTCAGCAGGTCACCGCTGGTGTCGGTGGGCCGGATCTCCTCGGTGACCGTGCCGTAGACGGGCCCGGAGTCGAGCCCTTCCTCGATCAGGAAGGTCGAGGCTCCGGTGATCTCGTCCCCCGCCATGATCGCGTGCTGCACGGGCGCGGCCCCGCGCCAGGCGGGCAGCAGCGAGAAGTGCAGGTTGACCCAGCCGTGGGCGGGGATGTCGAGGGCCACCCTGGGAAGGAGCGCGCCGTAGGCGACGACGGGACAGCAGTCCGGTGCGATCTCCCCGAGCCGCTCCAGAAATTCCGGATCCCGCGGCCTGACCGGCTTCAGCACCTCGATCCCGGCCTCCTCGGCCCGCTGGGCGACGGGAGAGGCGACCAGCCTCCGCCCACGTCCGGCCGGCGCGTCGGGCCGCGTGACGACGGCGGCCACCTCGTGCCGCCCGGAGGCGAGCAGAGCGTCCAGAGCGGGAACGGCGACCTCGGGGGTACCGGCGAAGACGAGCTTCATGGGTGGGTTCGGGCCTCTCGGGCGGGGGTGGGACGGGCAACTCCCAAGTCTATGACCACGTATGGAACAGCGGCGGGAGACCAATCCCGGGCCGACGGCCGAGGCGCAATCACCCCTCCAGGGGCGTACGCATATGCCCATACGCCCCCGGAGCGTGACCAGCGGAGCGTAGACGCGTTGGTCAAGAGAGAGTTGACCAACGCGGGCCGCACATCGCGCGGCCCGATCCTTTTCATCGCCGGTTCGAGAGGCTTGTTCATGGCCGACCACGCAACCCACGACGCCCAGGCTCGGGCCAGCCTGCACTTGCTGGTGCGGGACATCGAGCGGGTCCGCCGGCAGGTGGACGCACTGCGCACGCTCACCGCCCAGCTGGGCAACGTCTACCGCCCGCGCCGCTCCGGCCCGTCCACGGGCTTCGTCGTCTACGGACGCGCCCCCGCCCCCACGGTCCGGCTCGCCCAGGAACTCCGGGACAGTGTCGAGACCCTGGTCACGGCCGCCGTGGACTTCGACCGCTCACTCGGCTTCTCGTGGGACGCGGTGGGTTCCGCCCTCGGAGTCACCAAGCAGGCGGTGCACCGCCGTTACGGCGCCCGCCGCGCCACGGCCCAGACGACGACCGAGCCCGAGCGGACCACGGACCCCGTGCCTTCCCGCACGGTCAACGTGGGCTCCGGTATCACCACCGTGCCCACGGTCCCCGCCGCACGCTCGATGCCGACCCAGCCGACGGCAGGCAGCCCGTCCCTTCGCGACGAGGCCAGGCCGACGACCGCCTTCCCCGCCCCCCGCAACGGCTGACCGACCCCTTCCCTGCCCTCCCGGCGCATCCGGGAGGGCAGCCGCATGTCACGACCCCACCGCTCGGTCCGCGTCCGGCCGCATCCCCCATTCCGGCACCCAGGGCAACCGACGCCCCGGCCGAGACCGTGCCACCGTGCCGAGTCACCGACAACCCCGGCCAGCCCGTGCCGCCTTGCCAAGGCCTCCGACACACTCGGCGGGGCCTGTCGCTGGGGCGAGGCCCCCACCTCCCGGCCAGCCCGTGCCGCCTGGCCAAGGCCTCCGACACACGCGGCGGGGCCTGTCGCTGGGGCGCGGCCCCCACCTCCCGGCCAGCCCGTGCCACCGTGTCGAGACCGCCGACGCCCCCGGGGCCAGCCCGTACCGCCGTGCCAAGGTCACCGACACACCCGGCGAGGCCTGTCGCCGGGACTCCCCCGGCAGCCCATACCGCCCGGCCAAGACCACCAACGCCCCCCAGCGAAGCCCGTTTCACCGGGGGCGACGCCACCAACTCCCCCGGCAGCCCATACCGCCCTGTCGACCACCAACGCCCCGGCGAAGCCCGTATCACCGTGTCGCGGCACCGACTCCCCGGCAGTCCGTACCACGGTGTCGAGACCACCGCCCCCAGCAAGGCCGTATCACCGCGGGAAAGGCACCGACACGCCCGGCCAGCTCGTACCACCGTGCCAAGGCCACCGACACACCCGGCGAGGCCGTATCACCGTCCCGAGGCCCCGACACCCCCGGCCAGCCTGTACCACCGTGCCAAGACCACCGACGCCCCCCCGGCGAAGCCTGTATCAGCGTGGCAAGCCCACCAAGACCCCCGACCAGGCCTCGTACTCCCCTGCCCAGACCGCCAACACCCCGGCCAGGCCCGTACCTCGGCGGGCCGCCTTCGCCCATCGCCTCAGCCGATGTCGGGCGGATCGATCCGTACCCGGACCGCCCCGGTCTCCGCGCCGCCACGCGCCATTCGCGCCGCCTGCGCGGCCTTCAGGGCGGACGCCAGCGCCGCCCCCGTCCCCGGCGGCACGCGGATGAGTGCCCGCTCCCAGTGCTCCCCGAGCGGCGGCGCCCCCGCGCGGCGCGGGCGCCCGGCGGTGGTGACGGGCACCGGCACGGGCCCCAACACCTCGGCCTCGGAAGGCAGCTCCACCGCCCCGAGGAACTCGGCGAGCGCCTCCGTCGGCGCCGACACCGCAGCCATCCGCGACACCGGGGGAAATCCCAGCTCGGCCCGCTCGGAGAGCTCCCGCACCGCGTGGCCGACGGGGTCCCATCGCACGAGGGCCTGCACGGGCCGCAGCGTGGGCTCGGCGACGATCACGACCGTGCCCCCGGCACCCTGCGGGCGTACCAGCGCCGCCGCCCCGATCCACCGCCGCAACGCGTCCTCACCGGCGCGCAGATCGGGGCGCCCGAGCATGGCCCATCCGTCCAGCAGCAACGCGGCCGCGTACCCGCCCTCGGCGACGGGTTCGGCCCCCGGCGTGCTCACCACCAGCGCGGGCGCCGACGCCACGGTGTCCAGCACCTGCTCGCGCCCGGAGGTCCGCACCGGCACGGCCGGAAACGCCCGCCCCAGCTCCTCCGCGGTCCGTCGCGCCCCCACGACCTGCGCCCGCAGCCGGAACGCACCGCACTCAGGACAGTGCCAGGCGCCCTCGTCGCGCCCGCACCACCCGCACCGCAGCGCGGCCCCGGACTCCTGCGCCTCCAAAGGTCCGGCGCACTGCCGACAGCGCGCGGGCGCCCGGCAGTTGGCGCACGCCATCCGCGGTACGTAACCCCGCCTGGGCACCTGGACGAGCACCGGCCCGTGCCGCAGCCCCTCCCTGACGACCTGCCAGGCGAGGGTGGGCAGCCGGGCGGCCCGGGCGGCCTCGTCCCGCGCGAGATCGCCGTCACCGACGGTCCGCACGAGCGGAGCGGCGCCCCGCACCTGTTCCCGCCCCGCGACGAGCGGCCGGGCCCACCCGCTCTCCACGAGCTGTGCCGCCTCGACGGTGCAGCTCCAACTGCCCAGCAGAAAGGCGCACTTGTCCAGCGCGGCGCGCAGCAGCAGGACCTCTCGGGCATGGGGCTGGGGTGCGTGCTGCTCGCTGTGGCTGTCGTCGCCGTCCTCCCAGATGGCGACCAGCCCGAGATCCTGGACGGGGGCGAACATGGCGGCCCGCGTCCCGATGACCGCCCGTACGGAACCCCGCCGCACGGCCAGCCACTCCCGATACCGCTTCTCGGGCCCGGCGTCGGCGGTGAGCACGGCATGGCGCCCCTCCCCCAGCAACGCCGTCAGCGCGGCGTCGGCCCGCGCGACCGCCCGCCCGTCCGGCAGCACCACCAGCGCGCCGCGCCCGGAGGCGAGCGTCGCCGCCACGGCCCGCGCCAGCTCCTCGCTCCACTGCGGCCCGGCCAACGCGTTCCACACGGCCCGCGGCGTACCCCCCGAGGCCAGGGCCTCCACGAACGCGGCGCCGTGCTCGTACCGCTCCCAGGAGCCCACCTCGGGCGCACTCGGCGGCGGCAGCGGCGCGGGCGACGGCCGTTGCTCGGCCCTCGCACTGCGCGGCGGCACCGCGAGCTGCAGCACGTCGGCAAGGCTTCCGGCGTACCGATCGGCGACCGCCCGCGCCAGTCCCAACAGTTCCTCGCCGAGCACCGGCTCCGGCGACACGACCTGGGCCAGCGCGGCGAGCGGCCCGGAGTAGTCGGACTCGGCCAGCCGCTCGACGAGAAATCCGTCGATCAGTCCGCCGCCCTCACGCCGCCCGTCCCGCACCCGATGCCGCCCCGCCCCGAACCGCACGCGCACCCGCACCCCGGGCTGCGCGTCGGCGTCCAGCTCCTCGGGCACCGCGTAGTCGAAGTACCGGTCGAGGTGCAGCACGCCCTTGTCCACCAGCACCCGGGCGACGGGCAGCTCCGTGGCCAGCGCGGCCCCGCGCCAGGTCCGCGGCTTGGCCCGGGGCGTCTTCGCCTGCCGCACGCTGTCCCGAATGAGCGCAAGCTGCTCGGGCGGCGCCCCCTCGGCCCCGCCGTCCACCGACCCGTTCTCGCTGCTCACACTTGCATTTTTACCAAACGCCACTGACAACCGACGGCGCCCGAGGTCTCCCGCGGTGACGGCGCGCACTCTGCCTTGGACCACTCGGCCACACCACCGAGGACCTGCCTCGGCCGGCGGCGGGATTCGAACCCGCGGGGGCTCGCGAGCCCGAAGTATCCGTCACCTTCGCACCGGACGCCCCGGCGTCGAACCTCCCGAGATCACAAGTGGCAGCGGTACGCCAAGCTCGGCTTCACCGCGCGCCCCTGGGCGCACTCCACAGAAGTACCCGCGACCATCGCACCGGGAGATCACCACCCTACGAATCCACGAGCCGGATCCGCCAGCCATTTGGACCCGCCCGAACGCGTTCGAGGCCCGACTCCCCACCGGGAGCCGAGCCTCGAACGGAGCAGGTTGCCCTACAGCCCTACAGAACTACGGCACTACAGCCCCGCGGCCTTCCGCAGCGCGTCCACGCGGTCCGTCTTCTCCCACGTGAACTCGGGCAGTTCGCGGCCGAAGTGGCCGTACGCCGCCGTGCGGGCGTAGATCGGGCGGAGCAGGTCGAGGTCGCGGATGATGGCGGCCGGGCGGAGGTCGAAGACCTCGTCGATGGCCTTCTCGATCCGGTCGGTGTCGACCTTGGCGGTGCCGAAGGTCTCCACGAACAGGCCGACCGGCTCGGCCTTGCCGATCGCGTAGGCGACCTGGACCTCGCAGCGGGTGGCGAGGCCCGCGGCGACCACGTTCTTGGCGACCCAGCGCATCGCGTACGCCGCCGAACGGTCCACCTTGGACGGGTCCTTGCCGGAGAACGCGCCACCGCCGTGACGGGCCATGCCGCCGTACGTGTCGATGATGATCTTGCGGCCGGTCAGGCCGGCGTCGCCCATCGGGCCGCCGATCTCGAAGCGGCCGGTCGGGTTCACCAGGAGACGGTAGTTCTCGGTTTCCAGCTTGATGCCGTCGTCCAGCAGCGCCTTCAGCTCCGGCTCCACGACGAACTCGCGGATGTCGGGGGCGAGCAGCGACTCCAGGTCGATGTCCGACGCGTGCTGCGAGGAGACCACGACCGTGTCGAGGCGGACGGCCTTGTCGCCGTCGTACTCGATGGTGACCTGCGTCTTGCCGTCCGGGCGCAGGTAGGGGATGGTCCCGTTCTTGCGGACCTCGGACAGGCGGTTGGAGAGGCGGTGCGCCAGGAAGATCGGCAGCGGCATCAGGGTCGGCGTCTCGTCGCACGCGTAACCGAACATCAGGCCCTGGTCACCCGCGCCCTGGCGGTCCAGCTCGTCCTCGTCGCCCTCGACCCGGGACTCGTAGGCGGTGTCGACGCCCTGCGCGATGTCCGGGGACTGCGCGCCGATCGACACCGAGACACCGCAGGAGGCGCCGTCGAAGCCCTTCTTCGAGGAGTCGTAGCCGATCTCCAGGATCTTGTCGCGAACCAGCTGGGCGATCGGCGCGTACGCCTTGGTCGTTACCTCTCCGGCCACGTGCACCAGGCCGGTCGTGATCAGCGTCTCGACGGCGACCCGAGAGGTCGGGTCCTCCTTCAGGAGCGCGTCGAGAATGGTGTCGCTGATCTGGTCAGCGATCTTGTCGGGGTGACCCTCGGTCACGGACTCCGAGGTGAACAGGCGACGGGACACAACGCTCCCTGGGGTTGCAGCGGCTGCTGGCTGATCATTGGCGGACGGCCGGGGGCTGCGCCCGGCGTCGTCCGAGAACAGTTTATCGGTCGTGCTCGGCCACCGGCCTCCCTGTCTCGCCTCTCGGGAGGGCTGTGACCTGCGGCACGGGCATTCTGCCCAATTGCGAGCGGGCTTGGCCAGGGGCGCCACGCCCCAATCTGCGGCGCGTGAGCGATCCTGGCGCCGAAGGAAACGTTCAGCCCAGGCGTTCGGCCACCAGATCCCACACGGTTTCGGCCAGGGCTTCCTTCGGGCCGTGCGGGATGGGGGTCTCGCTGCCGTCGGCGCCCAGCACGAGGGCCTCGTTCTCCTCGGAGCCGAAGGTCTTGCGCTCACCCACCTCGTTCACGACGAGGAGGTCACAGCCCTTGCGCCGCAGTTTGGTACGGCCGTTGGCCAGCACGTCGTCCGTCTCGGCGGCGAAGCCGACGACCACCTGGCCGGGGCGGGCGCGGTCGGCGGAGATCTCCGCGAGGATGTCCGGATTCCGTATGAGCACGATGGGGTCGGGGTCCTGGCCGTCCTTCTTCTTGATCTTTCCGGCCGCGTACGTCTGCGGCCGGAAGTCCGCCACCGCGGCGGCCATGACGACCGCGTCGGCGTCCGCAGCGGCCTTCAGCACCGCCTCGCGCAGTTGTACGGCCGTCCCGACCGGAACGACGTCCACGCCGGCCGGGTCGGGCAGGCCGGTGTTCGCCGCGATCAGGGTGACCCGGGCGCCCCGCGCGGCGGCGGTGCGGGCGAGGGCGTAGCCCTGCTTGCCGGAGGAGCGGTTGCCGAGGAACCGGACCGGGTCGAGCGGTTCGCGGGTACCGCCGGCGCTGACGACGACGTGCCGGCCCGTGAGGTCGGGCTCGGTGACGCCGCGGGCCAGGACACGGCGGCAGACCTCGAAGATCTCGGCGGGATCGGGCAGCCGGCCCTTGCCCGTGTCGACGCCGGTGAGGCGGCCCACGGCCGGTTCGACGACCACGGCGCCCCGGCGGCGCAGCGTCGCCACGTTCTCCTGGGTGGCCGGGTGTTCCCACATCTCGGTGTGCATCGCGGGCGCGAAGACGACCGGGCAGCGGGCGGTGAGCAGGGTGTTGGTCAGGAGGTCGTCGGCGAGACCGTGGGCGGCCTTGGCGAGCATGTCCGCGGTGGCGGGGGCGACGACCACCAGGTCGGCGTGCTGACCGATGCGGACGTGCGGCACCTCGTGGACGTCGTCCCAGACCTCGGTCGAGACCGGGTTGCCGGAGAGCGCGGACCAGGTGGCGGCGCCGACGAAGTGCAGGGCGGAGGCGGTGGGGACGACCCGGACGTCATGGCCCGACTCCGTCAGTCTGCGCAGCAGCTCACAGGCCTTGTACGCGGCGATGCCGCCACTGACGCCCAGGACGACCTTCGGTTTGTCCACCGTCTCTCCCCGACCTCGGAAACCGTATGCCCCCATGCTGCACCACCGCGGGGAGCGACCCCGCACCCCGAGCAGACCACAGGCCCGGCAGTCGCGCTGCCGGGCCTGTGGAAAAGCTCACCGCAAGCTGAAAGTACTACTGCGCCGGGCCCTCTACAGCCTCGGACGTCAGCAGACCCGCGTTGATCTCGCGCAGGGCGATCGACAGCGGCTTCTCGTGGACGTGGGTGTCAACGAGCGGACCGACGTACTCGAGGAGGCCCTCGCCGAGCTGCGAGTAGTACGCGTTGATCTGGCGGGCCCGCTTGGCCGCGTAGATGACGAGGCTGTACTTCGAGTCCGTGGCCTCGAGAAGCTCGTCGATCGGCGGGTTGATGATGCCCTCGGGCGCGGAGATGGAAGAGGACACGCTCTACCTTCCGATGGATGGGAAAAGATCAGTCATGATCACACAACTTCCATCAAGGCTAGCAGCTCGCGTGCTACATCCTCGACGGAGGTGTTGACCAGGGTCACGTCGAACTCCGGCTCGGCCGCCAGTTCGATCTTCGCCGCCTCCAGGCGGCGCTCGATCACCTCGGGCGGCTCGGTGCCTCGACCGGTGAGTCTGCGCACCAGCTCCTCCCAGGAGGGCGGAGCCAGGAACACCAGCTGGGCGTCCTTCATGGACTCGCGGACCTGCCGGGCGCCCTGGAGGTCGATCTCCAGGAGCACGGGCTCACCCGCCTCCAGGCGCTCCAGCACGGCCGCACGCGGCGTGCCGTAGCGGTTGCCGGCGAACTCGGCCCACTCCAGCAGCTCACCGTTGGCGATCAGCTTGTCCATCTCCTCGTCGGTGACGAAGAAGTACTGGACTCCGTGCTTCTCGCCGGGGCGGGGCTTGCGGGTCGTCGCCGACACCGAGAGCCAGACCTCGGGGTGTTCCTTGCGCATATGAGCGACGACCGTGCTCTTGCCGACCCCGGAGGGGCCGGAGAGCACGGTCAGCCGCGGACGTTCACTCATGCAGCGATTATTCCAGCAATCCCGGAGTGCCCGGGACTCCCTTCCCGGAGTGACCCGGGTTCAGGAGCCGGTACTGCCGAACTCACGCTCCAGGGAGGCGATCTGGTTGGAACCGAGGCCGCGCACGCGGCGGCTCTCGGAGATGCCGAGTCGCTCCATGATCTGCTTGGCGCGGACCTTGCCCACGCCTGGCAGGGACTCGAGCAGCGCGGAGACCTTCATCTTGCCGATGACGTCGTTCTCCTGGCCCTGCTTGATGACCTCGTGCAGGGAGGCGCCGGAGTGCTTGAGTCGATTCTTGACCTCGGCCCGCTCCCGGCGAGCCGCGGCGGCCTTTTCGAGCGCGGCTGCGCGCTGTTCAGGGGTAAGGGGCGGAAGAGCCACGCCTACGTCACCTCGGATGTCGAACTGTCGGATACGGACCGGTGAGGAACCTAGTCGCCCCACACCAGGGGAGCTACGAGCAACACGCTTGCCCGTTCGCTCTCGTCGGAGACTAGCGGCCAAGTGCGCCAGAGTCAGCGAGAACAGCGGAAAAGTCCTGGTCAGCCTCCGCCAGGTCGGACATTTCAGACATACTGCCCAGGATTTGAGGATGTATTCAGACTCAAGTCGGCTCCGGACCACTCATCGGAGGACTCGAGCACCGAGGCGAAGGCCTCAGGCGGCCGCCACCGCGGCCCGGATCTCCTCCGCGAAGCGACCCGCGGCGTCACGCAGTGCGACGACGTCGGGACCGTGCCGCAACACACCCCGGCTGACGTTCGGCACGACGTTGCGCACGGCCGCACCGAAAACGCCCGGGAGATCGGCCGGAGTGGCCCCCTGGGCGCCGATCCCGGGCGCCAGGAGCGGCCCGTTGATGTCCAGGTCGTACGACGACAGGTCGCCCAGCGTGGCGCCCACGACGGCCCCGAAGGAGCCCAGGGGCGTCTCCCCCGCGTTCTCGGCGGCCAGGTGGGCCAGCATCGTCGCTCCGACGTCACGGCCGTCCGCACGGACCGCGTGCTGGACCTCGCCGCCCTCCGGGTTCGACGTCAGGGCGAGCACGAACAGGCCGGTGCCGGTCTCCCGCGCCAGTTCCACGGCCGGCCCGAGCGAGCCGTAGCCGAGATACGGCGAGACGGTCAGCGCGTCGGAGAAGAGCGGGGCGTCCTTGTGGAGGAAGGACTCGGCGTACGCGGCCATGGTCGAGCCGATGTCGCCGCGCTTGGCGTCCATCACGACCAGCGCGCCCGCCTGTCGCGCCTCGGCGACCGACTTCTCCAGGACGGCGACGCCACGCGAGCCGAAACGCTCGAAGAAGGCGCTCTGCGGCTTGAGGACGGCGACCCGGTCGGCCATCGCCTCGACGACCGTACGGCTGAACCGCTCCAGGCCGGTCACGTCGTCGTTGAGGCCCCACTCGGCGAGCAGGGCGGCGTGCGGGTCGATGCCGACGCACAAAGGGCCGCGCTCGTCCATGGCGCGGCGCAGCCGGGCTCCGAAGGGCTCGATCATGCCGTCTTCCTCACGTCGGCGCCGACCGCGTCGGCGAGGGTCGCGTAGGGGCTCGTGCGCAGACGCGCGGCGAGTCCCTTGTGGATGGCGCGGCCCCAGAAGGGCCCCTCGTAGATGAAGGCGCTGTATCCCTGCACCAGCGTGGCGCCCGCCAGGATGCGCTGCCAGGCGTCCTCGGCGTTCTCGATGCCGCCGACGCCCACCAGGGTGATCCGGTCGCCCACGCGCGCGTAGAGGCGACGCAGCACCTCCAGGGAGCGGGCCTTCAGGGGCGCTCCGGACAGGCCCCCGGTCTCCTTCACCAGGCCGGGCTCGGACCTCAGGCCGAGGCCCTCGCGCGCGATGGTGGTGTTGGTGGCGATGATCCCGTCCAGGCCGAGCTCGACGGCCAGGTCGGCGACCGCGTCGACGTCCGCGTCGGCGAGGTCCGGCGCGATCTTCACCAGGAGCGGGACGCGGCGCGAGGTGACCCTGCGGTCGGCGGCCTCGCGCACGGCGCTCAGCAGGGGCCGCAGCGCCTCGGTGGCCTGCAGGTTGCGCAGCCCGGGCGTGTTCGGCGACGACACGTTCACGACCAGGTAGTCGGCGTACGGCGCCAGCCGCTCGGTCGACTTCACGTAGTCCGCGACGGCCTCCTCCTCCGGGACGACCTTGGTCTTGCCGATGTTGACGCCGACGACCGTCCTGAAGACGGGCGTGCGGGAGGCCAGACGGGCGGCTACGACCAGGGAGCCCTCGTTGTTGAAGCCCATGCGGTTGATCAGCGCGCGGTCCTTCACGAGCCGGAACAGCCGCTTCTTGGGGTTGCCGGGCTGCGCCTCCCCCGTGACCGTGCCGATCTCGATGTGGTCGAAGCCGAGCATCGACATGCCGTCGATGGCGACGGCGTTCTTGTCGAAGCCGGCGGCGAGCCCGAAGGGGCCGTGCATCCGCAGCCCGAAGGCCTCCGTGCGCAACTCCTTGTGGCGGGGCGCGAGGGCGGCGGCGACGAACGTCCGCAGGACGGGGATCCGGACGGCGAGCCGGATCCAGCGGAAAGCCAGGTAATGGGCCTTCTCCGGGTCCATCCGTGTGAAAACCAGACGGAAGAAGAGCTTGTACATCGCGAGAGTCCTCTGAGGTCCTCATGAAGAGGGGGACACCTTCCGGTGTCCCCCTCAGGGCTGCTAGTCGCGGGCCGCGATCAGGTGTCGCGCATGTTCCTGGAGCGAACGGACGCCGACGTCTCCGTGGTTGAGTGCGTCGATGCCCTGGACGGCCGCCGCGAGCGCCTGGACGGTCGTCAGACACGGCACGGACCGCGCCACGGCCGCCGTACGGATCTCGTAGCCGTCGAGGCGGCCGCCGGTGCCGTACGGGGTGTTGACGATGAGGTCGACCTCGCCGTCGTGGATGAGCTGGACGATGGTCTTCTCGCCGTTCGGGCCGGTGCCCTCGGACTGCTTGCGTACGACCTTGGCGTTGATGCCGTTGCGCTTGAGGACCTCGGCCGTGCCGGAGGTGGCGAGCAGCTCGAAGCCGTGGGCGACCAGTTCGCGCGCCGGGAAGATCATCGAGCGCTTGTCGCGGTTGGCGACCGAGATGAAGGCGCGGCCCTTGGTCGGCAGCGGACCGTAGGCGCCGGCCTGCGACTTGGCGTACGCCGTGCCGAAGACGGAGTCGATGCCCATGACCTCGCCGGTGGAGCGCATCTCCGGGCCGAGGACCGTGTCCACGCCCCGCCCGTGGATGTCGCGGAAGCGCGACCACGGCATGACGGCCTCCTTGACGGAGATCGGCGCGTCGAGCGGGAGTTCGCCGCCGTCACCGGTCGCCGGGAGCAGCCCCTCCGCGCGCAGTTCGGCGACGGTCGCGCCCAGGGAGATCCTGGCGGCTGCCTTCGCCAGCGGGACCGCGGTCGCCTTCGAGGTGAAGGGGACGGTGCGGGAGGCACGCGGGTTGGCTTCGAGGACGTACAGGATGTCGCCGGCCATCGCGAACTGGATGTTGATCAGTCCGCGCACCCCGACGCCACGCGCGATGGCCTCGGTGGAGGCGCGCAGGCGCTTGATGTCGAAGCCGCCGAGCGTGATCGGCGGCAGCGCGCACGCCGAGTCGCCGGAGTGGATGCCGGCCTCCTCGATGTGTTCCATGACACCGCCGAGGTAGAGCTCCTCGCCGTCGTACAGGGCGTCGACGTCGATCTCGATCGCGTCGTCGAGGAAGCGGTCGACCAGGACCGGCCGGGAGGGGCTGATCTCGGTGGACTCGGCGATGTACGACTCCAGGCGTGTCTCGTCGTAGACGATCTCCATGCCGCGCCCGCCGAGGACGTACGACGGCCGCACCAGGACGGGGTAGCCGATCTCGTCGGCGATGGCCTTGGCGCCCGCGAAGGTGGTTGCGGTGCCGTGCTTCGGGGCCGGCAGACCGGCCTCCGCGAGGACCTGGCCGAAGGCGCCGCGGTCCTCGGCGGCGTGGATCGCCTCGGGCGGGGTGCCCACCACCGGTACGCCGTTGTCCTTCAGGGCCTGCGCCAGACCCAGCGGGGTCTGGCCGCCGAGCTGCACGATCACGCCCGCGATCGGGCCGGCCTGCGCCTCCGCGTGGACGATCTCCAGCACGTCTTCCAGCGTCAGCGGCTCGAAGTACAGGCGGTCGGAGGTGTCGTAGTCCGTGGAGACGGTCTCCGGGTTGCAGTTGACCATCACCGTCTCGAAGCCGGCGTCGCTCAGTGCGAAGGAGGCGTGGACGCAGGAGTAGTCGAACTCGATGCCCTGGCCGATGCGGTTGGGGCCGGAGCCCAGGATGATCACCGCGGGCTTCTCGCGGGGCGCGACCTCGGTCTCCTCGTCGTAGGAGGAGTAGAAGTACGGCGTCTTCGCGGCGAACTCGGCGGCGCAGGTGTCCACCGTCTTGTACACCGGGCGCACGCCCAGCGCGTGCCGCACCTCGCGCACGACGTCCTCGCGCAGCCCCCGGATCTCGCCGATCTGCTGGTCGGAGAAGCCGTGCCGCTTGGCCTCGCCGAGCAGTTCGGCGTCCAGGCGCTCGGCGGCGGCGAGTTCGTCCGCCACCTCCTTGATCAGGAAGAGCTGGTCCACGAACCAGGGGTCGATCTTCGTGTGCTCGAAGATCTCCTCCGGCGTGGCGCCGGCGCGGATCGCCTGCATGACGGTGTTGATCCGGCCGTCGGTGGGGCGGACCGAGGCTTCCAGGAGCTCCTTCTTGTCGCCCGTCTCGCCGACGAAGGTGAACTGCGAGCCCTTCTTCTCCAGCGAGCGCAGCGCCTTCTGGAAGGCCTCGGTGAAGTTGCGGCCGATGGCCATCGCCTCGCCGACCGACTTCATGGTCGTGGTCAGCGTCGAGTCGGCCGAGGGGAACTTCTCGAAGGCGAACCGCGGGGCCTTGACGACCACGTAGTCGAGGGTCGGCTCGAAGGAGGCCGGGGTCTTCTCCGTGATGTCGTTCGGGATCTCGTCGAGCGTGTAGCCGACGGCCAGCTTGGCGGCGATCTTGGCGATCGGGAAGCCGGTGGCCTTGGAGGCGAGGGCCGAGGAGCGCGAGACGCGCGGGTTCATCTCGATGACGATGATGCGGCCGTCGACCGGGTCTACCGCGAACTGGATGTTGCAGCCGCCGGTGTCGACGCCGACCTCGCGGATGATCGCGATGCCGATGTCACGCAGGCGCTGGTACTCGCGGTCGGTCAGTGTCATCGCGGGGGCGACGGTGATCGAGTCGCCGGTGTGGACGCCCATCGGGTCGAAGTTCTCGATGGAGCAGACGACCACGACGTTGTCGTTCTTGTCGCGCATGAGCTCCAGCTCGTACTCCTTCCAGCCGAGGATGGACTCCTCCAGGAGCACCTCGGTGGTGGGAGACAGCGTGAGGCCCTGGCCGGCGATCCGGCGCAGCTCCTCCTCGTCGTGCGCGAAGCCGGAACCGGCGCCGCCCATGGTGAAGGAGGGGCGGACGACGACCGGGTAGCCGCCGAGCTGCTCGACCCCCTTCAGGACGTCGTCCATCGAGTGGCAGATGTAGGAACGGGCGGACTCGCCGTGCCCGATCTTCTCGCGGACGGCCTCGACGACGTCCTTGAAGAGGTCGCGGTCCTCGCCCTTGTTGATGGCTTCGACGTTGGCGCCGATCAGCTCGACACCGTACTTCTCCAGCACACCCTGCTCGTGCATGGAGATGGCGGTGTTGAGGGCCGTCTGACCGCCCAGGGTGGGCAGCAGCGCGTCGGGGCGCTCCTTGGCGATGATCTTCTCGACGAACTCCGGGGTGATCGGCTCGACGTAGGTGGCGTCGGCGATCTCCGGGTCGGTCATGATCGTCGCCGGGTTGGAGTTGACCAGGATGACGCGCAGGCCCTCGGCCTTGAGGACGCGGCACGCCTGGGTGCCGGAGTAGTCGAACTCGGCGGCCTGGCCGATGACGATCGGGCCGGAGCCGATGACCAGGACGGACTGGATATCGGAGCGCTTAGGCACGCTGGCCCTCCATCAGGGATACGAAGCGGTCGAACAGGTAGGCGGCGTCGTGCGGGCCGGCTGCCGCTTCGGGGTGGTACTGGACGCTGAAGGCGGGGCGGTCGAGGAGCTGCAGCCCCTCCACCACGTTGTCGTTGAGGCAGACGTGGGAGACCTCGGCGCGGCCGAAGGGGGTCTCGGACACCTGGTCGAGGGGGGCGTCGACGGCGAAGCCGTGGTTGTGCGCGGTGACCTCGACCTTGCCGGTGGAACGGTCCTGCACCGGCTGGTTGATGCCGCGGTGACCGTACTTCAGCTTGTACGTGCCGAAGCCCAGCGCACGGCCCAGGATCTGGTTGCCGAAGCAGATGCCGAAGAGCGGGGTCCCGCGCTCCAGCACCGCCTGCATCAGCGCGACCGGGTGGTCGGCGGTGGCCGGGTCGCCGGGCCCGTTGGAGAAGAACACTCCGTCCGGGCCGGCCGCGTACACGTCCTCGACGGACGCCGTGGCCGGCAGCACGTGCACCTCTATGCCGCGCTCGGCCATCCGGTGCGGGGTCATGCCCTTGATGCCGAGGTCGACCGCGGCGACGGTGAACTTCTTCTCGCCGATCGCCGGGACGACGTACGTCTCCTTGGTGGCGACCTCCGCTGAGAGGTTCGCGCCCTTCATCTCGGGGGCCTGGCGCACCTCGGTGAGCATGGTGCCCTCGTCGGGCAGCGCCTGGCCGGAGAAGATGCCGACGCGCATGGCGCCGCGCTCGCGCAGGTGGCGGGTCAGCGCGCGGGTGTCGATACCGGAGATGCCGACGACACCCTGCCGGCGCAGCTCGTCGTCGAGCGAACGGCGGGAACGCCAGTTGGACGGCACGCGCGCGGGGTCGCGCACGACGTATCCGGCGACCCAGATCTGCTTCGACTCGGGGTCCTCGTCGTTGACGCCGGTGTTCCCCACGTGCGGGGCGGTCATCACGACGACCTGGCGGTGGTACGACGGGTCGGTGAGCGTCTCCTGGTAGCCGGTCATCCCGGTGGAGAACACGGCCTCGCCGAAGGTCACCCCCACGGCCCCGTAGGCACGGCCGCGGAAGATGCGGCCGTCCTCCAGGACGAGTACGGCGGGAGGCGCCTTCGTGTCGGAAGCGATTCCCTTGGTGGAGGTCGTCATCGTTCGGCGCCTTCCCTGGTGGTTGTTTTGATCATGGAGTTAATGACGGCGACCCACTCGTTGTGCTCGGCCGCGCGCTCGGAGCGGAACCCGGAGTCGAGCAGCCTCTCGCCGTGCGCCCAGGTCACCACGAGCAGTCCGCCCTCGGTCAGCACCTTGCCGGCGATGCCCTTGTCGAGCCGGGCCTCGCGCAGCGCCTCGAGAGGGACGAAGAAGTCCGTCGCTCCTGGGCGTACGACGTCCAGTCCCGCGTCCGTCAGCGTGAGCTCGACCCGGCTGCGGGTGCCCAGGCCGTGCGCCACGATGCGGTCGAGCCAGTGCCCGGCGGTGGTGGAGCCGTGATAGCGGCCACTCATCGTCAGTCTCACCGCACCGGGCTCCGGCGGCGCGGTGGGCAGCTCGGGCAGGTCGCCCTGGAGCGTGCCGCGCCACTTCCAGCCCTCGCGCATCAGCCAGTAGACGAGCGCGACGAAGAGGGCGAGGCCGACGAGCCAGCCGATGCGGGCGGCCCAGTCGGTGACCTGAGCCGATTCCTTCTCGGCGGCCAGCAGAATGTCAGGTGTCACGTGAGCTTCCCGTCGACGAGCGTGGCCTTGCCCCGGAGCCAGGTGTGCGTGACACGGCCCGGCAGCTCGCGACCCTCGTAGGGCGTGTTGCGGCTGCGCGAGGCGAAGCCCGCGGGGTCCACGGAGCCACGGTATTCCGTGTCGACGAGAGCGAGGTTGGCGGGCTCACCTGCCGAGACGGGACGGCCGTGGCCCTTGGCCTGCCCGATCCGGGCCGGCGCGAAGGACATCCGGTCGGCGACCTGCGTCCAGTCGAGCAGTCCGGTGTCGACCATCGTCTCCTGGACCACCGACAGCGCGGTCTCCAGGCCGACCATGCCCATGGCGGCCGCGGCCCACTCGCAGTCCTTGTCCTCGTGCGGGTGCGGGGCGTGGTCGGTGGCCACGATGTCGATCGTGCCGTCGGCGAGCGCCTCGCGCAGGGCGAGCACGTCCCGCTCGGTGCGCAGCGGCGGGTTGACCTTGAAGACCGGGTTGTACGTCCGTACCAGCTCGTCGGTGAGGAGGAGGTGGTGCGGGGTGACCTCGGCGGTGACGTCGATGCCGCGGGACTTGGCCCAGCGCACGATCTCCACCGAGCCGGCGGTCGACAGGTGGCAGATGTGGACGCGGGAACCGACGTGCTCGGCGAGCAGGACATCCCGGGCGATGATCGATTCCTCGGCCACCGCGGGCCAGCCCCCGAGCCCCAGCTCGGCGGAGACGACGCCCTCGTTCATCTGGGCGCCCTCGGTCAGCCGCGGCTCCTGCGCGTGCTGGGCGACGACCCCGCCGAAGGCCTTCACGTACTCCAGCGCCCGGCGCATCATCACGGCGTCGTCGACGCACTTGCCGTCGTCGGAGAAGACGGTGACGCCGGCGGCCGACTCGTGCATGGCGCCCAGCTCGGCCAGCTTCTTGCCCTCCAGGCCGACGGTGACCGCACCGATGGGCTGGACGTCGCAGTAGCCGTGCTGCTGTCCGAGCCGGTAGACCTGCTCGACCACTCCGGCCGTGTCGGCGACCGGGAAGGTGTTGGCCATCGCGAAGACGGCGGTGTAGCCGCCGGAGGCGGCCGCGCGCGTGCCGGTCAGCACGGTCTCGGAGTCCTCGCGGCCGGGCTCGCGCAGATGGGTGTGCAGGTCCACGAGACCCGGCAGGAGCACCTTGCCGCCGGCCTCGACGACCTCCGCGCCCTCGGCCGACAGACCGACGCCCACCTCGGCGATGGTCGCGCCGTCGATCAAAACGTCCTGCGGCTCGCCGCCGAGCACCTTCGCACCACGGATCAGGATCTTGCTCATGTGACTTACTTCTCCTCGGTACGCGTGTGGCTGACGGCGGGTTCGTTGCCGCCCAGAAGCAGGTAGAGAACGGCCATCCGGATGGAGACCCCGTTCGCGACCTGCTCGACGACGGTGCAGCGCTCGGAGTCGGCGACCTCGGCAGTGATCTCCATGCCGCGGACCATCGGACCGGGGTGCATCACGATGGCGTGCTCGGGCATCCTCGCCATGCGCTCGCCGTCGAGGCCGTAGCGCCGCGCGTACTCGCGCTCGGTCGGGAAGAACGCCGCGTTCATGCGCTCCCGCTGGACGCGCAGCATCATCACCGCGTCGGACTTGGGAAGCGTGCTGTCCAGGTCGTACGAGATCTCGCAGGGCCAGGTCTCGACGCCGACCGGCACCAGGGTGGGCGGGGCGACGAGGGTGACCTCGGCGCCGAGGGTGTGCAGCAGGTCCACGTTGGAGCGGGCGACCCGGCTGTGCAGGACGTCGCCGACGATCGTGATCCGCTTGCCGTCGAGGTCCTGCCCGAGCCCGGCGTCCCGGCCGACGAGCCGGCGGCGCATGGTGAAGGCGTCGAGCAGCGCCTGGGTGGGGTGCTGGTGGGTGCCGTCGCCGGCGTTGATGACGGCCGCGTCGATCCAGCCGGAGTTGGCCAGGCGGTACGGCGCTCCGGAGGCACCGTGCCGGATGACGACGGCGTCCACGCCCATGGCTTCGAGGGTCTGGGCGGTGTCCTTCAGGGACTCGCCCTTGGACACGCTCGACCCCTTGGCGGAGAAGTTGATGACGTCCGCGGACAGGCGCTTCTCGGCGGCCTCGAAGGAGATCCGGGTCCGGGTGGAGTCCTCGAAGAAGAGGTTGACGACGGTACGGCCGCGCAGGGTCGGCAGTTTCTTGATCGGCCGGTCGGCGACCCGGGCCATCTCCTCGGCGGTGTCGAGGATCAGGACGGCGTCGTCGCGGGTGAGGTCGGCGGCCGAGATGAGATGACGCTGCATCTGTCAGGCTCCGTAAGGCAGTTCAGGTCGGGAGATTTCGCGCGCGGGCGTGCGGGGGCGCACTCGGGGACGTACGACCGAGTGCTGCTACTGCTCGCGCGTCGGGGAGGCCTTCACACCGAGCAGCACGGTGTCGCGACCGTCCTCCTCGGCGAGCTGGACCTTGACCGTCTCCCGCAGCGACGTGGGGAGGTTCTTGCCGACGTAGTCGGCGCGGATGGGCAGTTCGCGGTGGCCTCTGTCGACGAGGACCGCGAGCTGGACCGCGCGGGGGCGCCCGATGTCGTTCAGGGCGTCGAGGGCGGCTCGGATGGTGCGGCCGGAGAAGAGCACGTCGTCGACGAGGACGACCAGCCTGCCGTCGATGCCGTCACCGGGGATGTCGGTGCGGGCCAGCGCACGCGGCGGGTGCATGCGCAGGTCGTCGCGGTACATGGTGATGTCGAGGGAGCCGACCGGGATCTTGCGGTCGGTGATCTCTTCGAGCTTGGCGGCGAGCCGCTGGGCGAGGAAGACGCCCCGGGTCGGAATGCCGAGGAGCACCACGTCGTCGGCGCCCTTGGCGCGCTCGACGATCTCGTGGGCGATGCGGGTCAGTACCCGCGCAATGTCAGGGCCTTCGAGAACTGGCCTTGCATCGGACGCTTGAGTGTCCATAGAAAACGGACCTCCTTCTCCGCCTCACGGGACGGACCTTAAAGGACGTCGGATTTGCGCCATCCACGGTAGCAGGCCCGGACGGCGCCCCGGATCACCCCCCTGGCCCAACCGGTCACCGATACCACGGAAAAGCCGGTGCGGACCATTCGGCTTGACGCGGCAGAGTAACGCTGCGTAACCTCACAGTGAGTTACCAGCCGCGCGGCACGGAACAGACCCAGCCGCGTCGACACAGTGTCCGGGGAGCTATATGTCCAGCGAATACGCCAAACAGCTCGGGGCCAAGCTCCGGGCCATCCGCACCCAGCAGGGCCTTTCCCTCCACGGTGTCGAGGAGAAGTCCCAGGGGCGTTGGAAGGCCGTCGTGGTCGGTTCGTACGAGCGTGGCGACCGCGCCGTGACCGTGCAGCGACTCGCCGAGCTGGCGGATTTCTACGGCGTTCCGGTGCAGGAGCTGCTGCCGGGCACCACTCCGGGCGGGGCCGCCGAGCCGCCGCCGAAGCTGGTCCTGGACCTGGAGCGGCTGGCCCACGTGCCGGCCGAGAAGGCGGGCCCGCTGCAGCGGTATGCCGCCACGATCCAGTCCCAGCGCGGTGACTACAACGGCAAGGTGCTCTCGATCCGCCAGGACGACCTGCGCACACTCGCCGTCATCTACGACCAGTCGCCCTCGGTCCTCACCGAACAGCTGATCAGCTGGGGCGTCCTGGACGCGGACGCGCGCCGCGCGGTGGCCTCCCACGAGGACAGCTGAGCCGCTTCTCATCTGAGCAGAAACGTACCGCCGGGGTGGCCGGAACTTCACGGTTCCGGCCACCCCGGCGGCTTTCTGCGGGCCTCAGGATGCCCCGGGGCACGGGAACGCCGCGAGAGCCGCCAGGGAACGCCAGAGGGCCCACAGCATCACTGCTGTGGGCCCTCTGGCAATGCGTACCTCTGGCGCCAGGTCTTTCGTGGGCCTCGTCTACGCCTCGTCGCGGCGCAGCGAGGGCTTGAGGTCCTTGAACCGGCCGAGCAGGCCGTTCACGAACGAGGGCGACTCGTCCGTGGAGAACTCCTTCGCCAGCTGCACCATCTCGTCGAGCACGACCGCGTCCGGCGTCTCGTCCGCCCAGATCAGTTCGTAGGCGCCGAGGCGCAGGATGTTGCGGTCGACGACGGGCATCCGGTCGAGCGTCCAGCCGACCGAGTACTGGGCGATCAGCTCGTCGATGCGCGTCGCGTGCTTCGCGTACCCCTCGACCAGCTGCATCGTGTACTCGCTCACCGGCGGCTGCCGGGTGTCGCCCCGGGAGAGCCGGATCCAGTCCGCGAGGACGGTCAGGACGTCCGCGTCGCGCTGGTCGCCCTCGAAGAGGATCTGGAAGGCGCGCTTGCGGGCCGTGTTGCGGGCAGCCACGGTTAGCTGTTCACCCGGCCGAGGTAGTCGCTCGTGCGGGTGTCGACCTTGATCTTCTCACCGGTGGTGATGAAGAGCGGGACGTTGATCTGGTGACCGGTCTCCAGGATGGCGGGCTTGGTGCCACCGGTGGAACGGTCGCCCTGGACACCCGGCTCGGTCTCCTGGATGACGAGCTCGACGGCGGCGGGCAGCTCGACGAAGAGCACCTCGCCCTCGTGCTGCGCCACGGTGGCGGTGAAGCCCTCGATCAGGAAGTTGGCGGCGTCGCCGACAGCCTTGCGGTCGACCATGAGCTGGTCGTAGGTCTCCATGTCCATGAAGACGAAGTACTCGCCGTCCATGTACGAGAACTGCATGTCGCGCTTGTCGATCGTGGCCGTCTCGACCTTGACGCCGGCGTTGAACGTCTTGTCGACGACCTTGCCGGAAAGCACGTTCTTCAGCTTGGTGCGCACGAAGGCCGGGCCCTTGCCGGGCTTGACGTGCTGGAACTCGACGACGGACCACAGCTGGCCTCCGTCGAGCTTGAGCACCAGGCCGTTCTTGAGGTCGTTCGTGGAAGCCACGGTTGCGGAATCTCCTGGACTGACGTGGACGACCCCGGCGCACGCACCTGGCTAAAGGGCGAGCAGCTCCTTGGTCGTGATGGTGAGTAGCTCTGGGCCGCCGTCCGCCTCGGGGCGGACGACGAGCGTGTCATCGATCCTGACACCGCCCCGGCCCGGGAGGTGAACCCCCGGTTCGACGGTGACCGGCACGCAAGCGTCCAGTTTACCCATGGCCGCGGGGGCCAGCTGCGGGTCCTCGTCGATTTCGAGTCCCACACCGTGCCCCGTCAGCGCCGGAAGGCCTTCCGCGTACCCCGCGGAATCGAGCACCTGACGTGCGGCACGGTCCACGTCGCGGTAGGCGGCGCCCGGGACGAGGCTCTCCCGGCCGGCGCGCTGAGCGGCGAAAACGAGGTCGTACAGCTCGATCTGCCAGTCCGCCGGGGACGTGCCGATGACGAAGGTGCGGCCGATCTCGCACCGGTAGCCGCGATAGGTCGCTCCGAGACAGACGGAGAGGAAGTCGCCCTCCTCGACTCTGCGATCGGTGGGGCGATGGCCGGGTCTGCCGGAGTTCGGGCCGGTGGCGACGGAGGTCGCGAAGGCGGGGCCGTCGGCGCCGTGGTCGACGAGGCGGCGTTCCAGTTCGAGAGCGAGGTGACGTTCGGTACGGCCGACGAGGATGGATTCGAGCAGTTCGCCGAGGGCCTGGTCGGCGATCTCGGCGCCGATCCTGAGGCAGGAGATCTCCTCCTCGTCCTTCACCAGCCGCAGCTGCTCCACCCCGCCGCCCAGGTCGGCCAGGCGCAGCCGGGGTACGACCGAGCGGATGGCGCGGTGCCGGGCGACGGTCAGGTGGTGCTCCTCGACGGCGAGGCACTCGCCGCCCTGCGCGGCCGCGAGGTCGGCCGCCGCGACGGCGGGATCACCGCCGGGGCTGGACAGCCGCTGCACGCGCAGCGCCTCGTCGGGCCGGCCCTCCGCGGGGCGGTCGTCCGGCGGGCCGGGACACAGCAGCAGGTCCTCGATCCTGTCGAGCAGCAGGACGGCGCCGCGCGGGGCGGTGCCTGCGAGGTAGCGGACGTTGGCGGGGCGGGAGACCAGCGCGGAGGCGCTGCCGCTGGCTTGGCAGCGTTCCCGTAGGCGGGCTCGGCGGGCAGCGTAGACCTCTGACATGACACGAGCGTAGGAGGGGTGCCCGGATTGTGCTGGTTGGGAGGGTGCCGTTCGGGGGACCGGGGTGCGTGATCCCGCTGTTTGCATGGGTGCGGGGAGGTGGGGGCTGATCGCGCCCACGCGGCGGAGCCGCACATCGATACGGCCCCGCGCCCCTTGCGTTGGCTCAGTCCCCCGCGTTCACCAGCTCGGTGGGCTTGCTATCGACCTTGCCAGTACGTCGTCCAGGATCTGGGCCGTCTGCGGTACGTCCAGCTGGGAGTTGTCGATGATGGGGAGGCCCGAGCCGTACCAGCCCGCCATGCGGCCGTGGATGCGGGCGACCTCGTCGTCGGTGAGGCGGCGGTTTCCGGAGCGCTCGGCGTTGCGCTCCAGGACGATCTCCAGTCCCGGCAACAGGACCACCGGCAGCAGGCCCGGGCCCACGTGGCGCTTCCAGCCGCCGAGGCCGACGACCGGGCGGTCGGGGAAGACGGCGTCGTCGAGGATGCACGAGATGCCGTTGGCCAGGAAGTTCCGGGCGGCGAAGCCGCAGGTGCGGCGGGCGAGGCGGTACTGGGCCTCGGAGTGGTCGTTCCACCCGGACTGCGGGTCGGCGAAGCCCGAGCGGACCCATTCGCGTACGTCGTCGAGGCTGATGTGGGCGGTGGGGACCCGGCGGTGGTCCGCCCAGTACTTGGCGACGCTCGTCTTCCCGGCGCCGGCCGGGCCGATGAGCAGGACCGCGAGGGTCGTGCCGGCCGGGTCGGCGGCGGACGGGGCGGGCGGCGCGCTCGGCATGGCGACGGGGGCGCCGGACGGCAGCGGCAGATGGCCGGTGGTGTCCGGGGCCGGCGGGACCGGGGCGTGGTGCGGCGCGGGCGGCACCGGCGCCGAGGGGACACCGGTGAAGCCGGGAGCGGGTGGTGGTGGCCCGGGGGCGGAACCCTGGTGCGCGCCCGGGTGCTGCGGCCCCGGATGGTGTGCGGCCGGCGACCAGCCGACGGCCGGTCCTTGCCCCGGCTGGTGGGGCGGCAGCGGAGAACCCACTGCGTGCTGCATCCGGTGCCACTCCGTCTCGTACAGGCAATGGGTGCTGACAGCGCGGGCGAGCCCCGCTCTCCCCCACAGCCTAAAGGGCGTGGAAGGGGCTCCCATCCGAACGGTACCGCCCTCGGCCGTCGTTTGGTGCAACGGCCGGGAGCGGTCCGAAGTGCCCGATCCCGCAAGGGAATCGGCGAAAGGGTGCCCCGGGACCTACTCGCCCACTTCGCCGTACGCGGCGAGGAGGACGGCCGGGTCGGGGCCCTCCAGGACGGTGGGCTTGGCCAGGCCGTCCAGGACGATGAAGCGCAGCAGATCGCCGCGGGACTTCTTGTCGACCTTCATGGTCTCCAGCAACTTGGGCCACTGGTCGTAGCGGTAGTGCAGGGGCAGCCCGACCGCTTCCAGGATCGTGCGGTGGCGGTCGGCCGTGGCGTCGTCCAAGCGGCCCGCGAGACGGCCGAGTTCGGCGGCGAAGTGCATGCCGACCGAGACCGCCGCGCCGTGGCGCCACTTGTAGCGCTCGTTCTTCTCGATGGCGTGCGCGAGCGTGTGGCCGTAGTTGAGGATCTCCCTGAGGCCCGACTCCTTCAGGTCGGAGGAGACGACCTCGGCCTTGACCCGGATGGACCGCTCGATGAGCTCCGCGGTGTGCGGGCCCGCCGGGGTGCGCGCGGCCTCGGGGTCGGACTCGATGAGTTCCAGGATCGTCGGGTCGGCGATGAAGCCGGCCTTGATGATCTCGGCGAGCCCGGAGACGTAGTCGTTGACCGAGAGCGAGTCGAGCGCGGCCAGGTCGCACAGCACGCCCGTCGGCGGGTGGAAGGCGCCGACGAGGTTCTTGCCCTCGGCGGTGTTGATGCCGGTCTTGCCTCCGACGGCCGCGTCCACCATGGCCAGCACGGTGGTGGGGATGGCGATCCAGCGCACCCCGCGCAGCCAGGTCGCGGCCACGAACCCGGCGAGGTCCGTGGTCGCGCCGCCGCCGACACCGACGACGACGTCCGTGCGGGTGAAGCCGGACTGGCCGAGCGCCTTCCAGCAGTAGGAGGCGACCTCCGCGGTCTTGGCCTCCTCGGCGTTGGGCACCTGGATGGCGACGGCTTCGAAGCCCTGCTCGGTCAGGTCGGAGCGGAGCGCCTCGCCGGTCTCGGCCAGCGCCTCGGGGTGGACGATCGCGACCCGCTTGGCCCTGTCGCCGATCAACGCGCCGAGTTCGCCCAGGAGTTGACGGCCGACCAGGACCTCGTAGGGCTCACTGCCCGCGGTGCCGCCGACCTGGATCCGGGTGACTGCGTCGCTCATGCTTCCTTCAACTCCAAAGCGTCCAGGGCGGCTTGGGTGACCTCTTCGGGCGTGCGGCCGTCCGTGGACACGACCGCGGTGGCGATGGCCTCGTACAGGTGCCGCCGCGCCTCCATCAGCTCGCGCCACTGCTTGCGCGGATTCACCGCGAGCAGCGGCCGGGCGGCGTTCAGGCCGGTGCGCTTGACCGCCTCCTCGACGTCCATGGAGAGGTAGACGACGCGCTGCCCGGCGAGCAGCGCGCGGGTGTCCTCGTCCAGGATCGCGCCGCCGCCCAGCGCGAGGACGCCGTCGTGGTCGGCGAGTGCCTCGCGCACCGCCTGCTTCTCGATCGCGCGGAAGGCCGGCTCGCCCTCGTCGACGAAGATCTCGGCGACGGTCCGGCCCTGCTCGGAGACGATGTCGTCGTCGGTGTCGCGGTAACCGACACCGAGCCGCTCGGCGAGCAGCTGCCCGACGGTGGACTTGCCGACGCCCATCGGGCCGACCAGGACGACCACGGGCACAGCGCTCATCGGACCGGCAGGTTGTCGAGGTACGACCGCACGTTGCGGCGGGTCTCCGGCACGCTGTCGCCGCCGAACTTCTCCGCGACCGCGTCCGCGAGGACCAGCGCGACCATCGCCTCCGCGACGATGCCGGCGGCCGGCACCGCGCACACGTCCGAGCGCTGGTGGTGGGCCTGCGTGGCCTCGCCGGTGACGACATCCACGGTCTTCAGTGCCCGCGGCACGGTCGCGATCGGCTTCATCGCGGCCCGCACCCGCAGCAGCTCACCGGTGGTCAGACCGCCCTCGGTGCCACCGGAACGGCCGGTGGCCCGCCTGATGCCCTCGTCGGTGGCGACGATCTCGTCGTGCGCCTGCGAGCCGGGCACCCGCGCCAGGTCGAAGCCGTCGCCGACCTCGACACCCTTGATCGCCTGGATGCCCATCAGGGCGGCCGCCAGCCTGGCGTCCAGCCTGCGGTCCCAGTGCACGTGCGAGCCCAGGCCCACCGGCACGCCGTACGCCAGCACCTCGACCACACCGCCGAGGGTGTCGCCGTCCTTGTGGGCCTGGTCGATCTCCGCGACCATCGCCTTCGACGCGTCCGCGTCCAGGCAGCGCACCGGGTCCGCGTCCAGCCTCTCCACGTCCGAGGGCTTGGGGTACACGCCGTAGGGCGCCTTCGCGGCGGCCAGCTCGACGACGTGCGAGACGATCTCGACGCCCGCCGTCTCCTTCAGGTACGACCGGGCCACCGCGCCCAGCGCCACCCGGGCCGCCGTCTCCCGGGCGGAGGCTCGCTCCAGGATCGGCCGGGCCTCGTCGAAGCCGTACTTCTGCATACCTGCCAGGTCGGCGTGGCCGGGACGCGGCCGGGTCAGCGGGGCGTTGCGGGCGAGGCCCGCAAGGATCTCAGGGTCGACGGGGTCGGCCGCCATGACCTGCTCCCACTTCGGCCACTCGGTGTTGCCCACCATGATCGCGACCGGCGAGCCCAGGGTGAGACCGTGCCGCACACCGCCGATGAACGTGATCTCGTCACGCTCGAACTTCATGCGGGCACCGCGTCCATAACCCAGCCGGCGCCGGGCCAGGTGGTCCGCCACCATCTCCGTGGTGATCGGCACACCGGCGGGAAGTCCCTCCAGCGTCGCGACGAGTGCGGGACCGTGGGACTCCCCCGCGGTCAGCCAGCGCAACCTGCTCAACGGTGCTCCTCAATGCTCGCGCCCTGGTACTGCCCTTCGTACACGCGTCCTCGCGTACGGCGACGGCCCGACCAGGTGCGCGGCCCTGGCCCGCCACCCCCGATCCTCCCACGTCCGGGCGCGGGAGCAGGCCGCCGGTCCACAGGGCGGACGAGAGCGGGCCGTCCCGGCCCCGGGACCGAGCGGGTCCGCGCAGGTCCTGACCAGCGGGTCCTCGCAGGTCCTGACCAGCGGGTCCTCGCAGGTCCTGGCGGTCCTAGCGGGCCGCGAGCGCGTGCTCGCCCGCCTTGCGCATGGCGTCCAGGGGGGCCGGGGCGCGGCCCGTCATCCGCTCGACCTGCAACACCGCCTGATGCACCAGCAGGTCGAGTCCGCTGACGACGGCCCCGCCGTACGCGGACCAGCGGGCGGCGAGCTCCGTGGGCCACGGGTCGTAGAGGACGTCGAAAAGGGTGGCGGGCCGTTCCGGCAGCGCCGAGGACAGCGCGTCGGTCGCACCGGCCGGAGTGGTCGCGATGACGAGCGGCGCGTGCAGGGCCTGCCCGGCGTCCGCCCAGTCCGCCGTGCGGACCTCGACGTCCAGCCGCTCTCCCCACTGCCGCATCTCGGCGGCGCGTGCCTCGCTGCGTACGTAGGCGACGACCTCGCCGGTGCAGATCCGGGCCAGCGCGGCGAGCGCGGAGGAGGCCGTGGCGCCGGCGCCCAGGATGGCGGCGGAGTCGACCTGCTCGATGCCGTGTTCGCGCAGGGCGGCGACCATGCCGGGGATGTCGGTGTTGTCGCCGACGCGTCGGCCGTCCTCGGTGAACACCACCGTGTTGACCGTGTCCACCGAGGCCGCCGTCTCGCTGATCTCGTCGAGCAGCGGGATGACGGCCCGCTTCAGCGGCATGGTCACCGAGAGCCCGGCCCACTCCGGACCGAGCTGGGCGAAGAACCCGGGCAGGGCGGCCTCGTCGAGCTCGAACCGGTCGTACGACCAGTCGGTGAGCCCCAGCTCCTTGTACGCGGCGCGGTGCAGCACCGGCGAGAGGGAGTGGGCGATGGGCTTGCCGAGCACCGCGGCCCGGCGGGCGTCAGCTGCCCGTGCTGGCATCGAACTTTTCCTTGAGCTTGAGGAATGCGGCGTGCGTCTTGGCGAACTCGGTCTTGCTCACACCGTCGGTCGCCACGAAGTAGTACCAGCCGTCATCCGTCGGATTCAGTGTCGCCTTGATCGCACCGTCGCCCGGGTTTCCGATCGGACCCGGCGGCAGACCCTTTTGCGTGTACGTGTTGTACGGGTCCTGGTTGCTGTTGATCTCCGACTCACTGATGTTGATGTTGCTCTCGTTCTTCAGGTAATTGAAGGTCGAGTCGAACTGCAACAGCCCATAGGTCTCGGGGTTGGCGAGATCGAGGCGGTTGTAGACCACCTCCGCCATCTTCCGGTAGTCGTCCTCGGTCTTGCCCTCCGCCTGGACGAGACTCGCGACCGTGATGACCTGCAACGGGTTGTCCAGCTTCAGCGCCTTGGCCTTGGCAGTCAGGTCGAGCGCCTCGTACTTCTCGGCGGCCTGGCTCACCATCTCCTTGAGGACCGTCTCGGGCTTCATGCCCTTGGCCGCGGGATAGGTGCCTGGGTAGAGGAACCCCTCCAGCGGGTCCTTTATGTCCCTGTTGCTGTTCGCCCAGCTCGGCAGACCGAGGCTCTTGTATCCCTTGTCGGCGGCTTTCCTGGTGGTGCCGGACGACAATTCGAGTTGCTTGTCGATCGCCGTGTAGACACTGGTATTGCGCTCGCCCGGCTTGACCAGCACATTGTTCTGGCTCTTGGGGTCGAGCATCATTTCGATGGCGCTCGCGGCTGACATTTCCTTCTTCAGCAGGTAGGCGCCCGCTTGGATCTTGTCACCGTCGGGATTCTGCGACTGCGCGGAGACGAAGGCGTCGACGCTTTTGACGACCCCCGCTTCTTTGAGCTTCTGACCGATCGTCGATCCGAAGGCACCCTTGGGGACAACGACGGACACCATCTCGCTCGTGCCGTCCCCCGCGTAGTCCGGAGCCGTGCCGAAACGATCCTTGTAGAACTGGTACCCGAAGTAGCCGACCCCGCCCAGGCCTCCGCCGAACACCAGCAGGACCACCAGACAGGCGCACCCGCTGCGGCGTTTCTTGGGCTTGCCGCCCCGGCCTTTGCGGTCGCCGCGGCCGCCCTTGGAGTCGTCCGGGTCGTCCGAGTCGTCATCGTCGTCGTCAGCGCCCGAGAAGAAGGCGTGTTCGCCCTGGTCGGGGCCGGGATCCCAGTCGGCCCGCTGCGGTTCGGGCTCGGCGCCCCGGCGGGCGGGCGGCTCCGGCGGCGGGTAGGCGTCCGGAGTGCCGTAGAAGTCGGGCTGCTGCTCCGCGCCGTAGGCCACGCCCTGTTGCTGCCCGTACGGGTCCGACGGGTCGGTGTACTGGACGTGCGCGTGCGTGCCGGTGCCCCAGGCGCCGTTGTCGTACTGCTGCTGGGGCTGGGGCGCGTACTGCTGCTGGTCGTACGGCTGCTGACCGTACTGCTGGCCGTTGTACTGCTGCTGGCCTTGCTGCTGTTGGCCGTGCTGCTGTTCGCCGTACTGCTGCTGGCCCTGCTGCTGACCACCGTACTGCTGCTCGCCGTACTGCTGCTGGTAGTGCTGCTGCGCCTGACCGTATGCGGCCTGCTGGCCGTCGCCCCAGCCTCCATCGTCGTACTGCGGCTGCTGCGGCTGCTCCGGATAGTGCTGCGGCTGGCCGCCGTAGGGGGACTGCTGGCCCGTGTGGGCCTGCTGTCCGCCCCATCCGCCGTCCCCGTACAACGGGTCCTCCGGATGCCACGGTTCGGAGCCTTCGCCCCGGCCATACTCAGTCATCGATCCCCTAGAGCCGCGAGGCGGCGGTCGCGCGGCTTTCGGCTCGGCTCCCGTTCCGCCTCTCTTTGTGCGGTGGCTGTTCGAACACCTCCACATCGCGCGGAACGTTACCGTATCGCGATCAGATGACCACTTCGACGCCCTCGCCGGGTGCTTTACCTGACACTCGTTCGGATTCCAGGGCCTGTTGCAGGATGATCACGGCTGCCACCTGGTCGATGACCGATCTGCCCTTTTTGGACTTCACGCCGGAAGCGCGGAGTCCCTGACTGGCCGTCACCGTGGTCATCCGCTCGTCCAGGAGCCGGACCGGGACCGGGGCGATCCCCCGGGCGAGCTCCTGGGCGAAGCCGCGGACCTTGACGGCGGCCGGGCCCTCGCCCCCCTTGAGGGAGCGCGGGAGTCCGACCACGACCTCGATCGGTTCGTACTCCTCGACCAGTTGCCGGAGCCGGCGGTGAGCTGCGGGGAGATCGCGGCCGGGGACCGTCTCCACCGGGGTGGCGAGGATCCCGTCGGGGTCGCACGAGGCGACTCCGATACGGGCGTCCCCGACGTCGATCGCGAGGCGACGGCCACGGCGCATGCCGCGGCCGTCGCCACTCGTCCGGTCTTCGGCGTTCACTTGGCCGTTTCCGCCACGAGCCGCTCGACGGCGTCGACGGCCTCGCCGATGGCGGCCGGGTTCTGGCCACCGCCCTGGGCGACGTCCGGCTTGCCGCCACCGCCGCCGCCGAGGGTCTTGGCGGCCGTACGGACCAGGTCACCAGCCTTGAGGCCGCGCTCGCGGGCGGCTTCGTTGGTGGCGATGACCGTCAGCGGCTTGCCGTTGTTGACCGCGAACACGGCGACCACGGCGGCCCGGCCGCCCTGGATGCGGCCGCGCACGTCGAGGACCAGCCTGCGCAGGTCGTCGGGGGTCGTACCGTCCGGAACCCGGCCGGTGACCACGGCGACACCATGGACGTCCTTGGCGGACTCGGCGAGACCGGCGGCGGCCTGGAGCACCTTCTCGGCACGGAACTTCTCGATCTCCTTCTCGGCGTCCTTCAGCTTGCCGAGCATGGCGGAGACCTTCTCCGGCAGTTCCTCCGGGCGGCCCTTGATCAGCTCCTGGAGCTGGGCGACCACCGTGTGCTCCCGGGCGAGGAAGTTGTAGGCGTCGACACCGACCAGGGCCTCGATCCGGCGCACACCCGAGCCGATCGACGACTCGCCGAGCAGCTTCACCAGACCCAGCTGGGCGGTGTTGTGCACGTGCGTGCCGCCGCACAGCTCCTTGGAGAAGTCGCCGATGGTGACCACGCGGACCCGCTCGCCGTACTTCTCACCGAACTCGGCGATGGCGCCCTGCTTCTTGGCCTCGTCGATGCCCATGACGTCGGCACGGACGTCCAGGTCGCGGGCCAGCACCTCGTTGATCTTCTGCTCGACGTCGGTCATCACGGCCGTCGGAACGGCGGACGGCGAGCCGAAGTCGAAGCGGAAGCGGCCGGGCTGGTTCTCGGAACCGGCCTGGGCGGCCGTCGGGCCGAGGGCGTCGCGCAGGGCCTGGTGGGTGAGGTGGGTGGCCGAGTGGGCGCGGGCGATGGCCGTGCGGCGGCGGTTGTCGATCGAGGCGTGGGCCTTGGAACCGACGGTGACCTCGCCGACCTGGACGACGCCCTTGTGGACGTACACGCCCGGGACCGGCTTCTGGCAGTCGCGGATCTCGATGACGGCACCGGTGTCCACCTTGATGCGGCCGGTGTCGCCGATCTGGCCGCCGCCCTCGGCGTAGAAGGGGGTGCGGTCCAGGACGATCTCGACCTCGTCGCCCTCGGTGGCGGCCGGGGAGGAGGCGCCGTCGACGAGGATGCCGACGATGGTGGACTCGCCCTCGGTGTCCGAGTAGCCGATGAAGTCGGTCTCGCCGGCCTTGTCGGCGATCTCGCGGTAGGCGCCGACGCCGGCATGGCCGGTCTTCTTGGCCTGGGCGTCGGCCTTGGCGCGCTCCCGCTGCTCCTTCATCAGGCGGCGGAAGCCGTCCTCGTCCACGGACAGGCCCTGCTCGGCGGCCATCTCCAGGGTGAGGTCGATCGGGAAGCCCCAGGTGTCGTGCAGCAGGAAGGCCTTGTCGCCGGCGAGGACCTTGCCGCCGCCGGCCTTGGTCTCGCTGACGGCGGTGTCGAGGATGTTGGTTCCGGCCTTCAGCGTCTTGACGAAGGCGTTCTCCTCGGCGAGGGCGACCTTCTCGATCCGCTCGCGGTCGGTGACCAGTTCCGGGTACTGCTGGCCCATCATCTCGATGACCGTGTCGATCAGGTCCTTGACGACCAGGCCGGTGGCACCGAGCAGTCGCATGTTGCGGATGGCGCGGCGCATGATGCGGCGCAGGACGTAGCCGCGGCCCTCGTTGCCGGGGGTCACGCCGTCGCCGATGAGCATCACGGACGTGCGCATGTGGTCGGTGACCACGCGCAGGGAGACGTCCGAGTCGTGCGAGTCGCCGTACTCGACACCGGTCAGCTCGGTGGCCTTCTTGATGACGGCCATGGAGGTGTCGATCTCGTACATGTTCTGCACGCCCTGCAGAATCATGGCGAGCCGCTCCATGCCGAGGCCCGTGTCGATGTTCTTGCTCGGCAGGTCTCCGAGGATCTCGAAGTTGTCCTTGCCGATGCCCTCGCCGCGCTCGTACTGCATGAAGACGAGGTTCCAGATCTCCACGTACCGCTCGTCGTTGACGGCGGGGCCGCCCTCGACGCCGAAGTCGGGGCCGCGGTCGTAGTTGATCTCGGAACAGGGGCCGCACGGGCCGGGAACGCCCATGGACCAGTAGTTGTCCTTCATGCCGAGGCGCTGGATGCGCTCCTTGGGCACGCCGATGGTCTCGTGCCAGATGCGCTCGGCCTCGTCGTCGTCCTTGTAGACGGTGATCCAGAGCTTCTCCGGCTCCAGGCCGTAACCACCCTTGTCCTGGGGCGTGGTGAGCAGCTCCCAGGCGTACTTGATGGCGCCTTCCTTGAAGTAGTCGCCGAAGGAGAAGTTGCCGCACATCTGGAAGAAGGTGCCGTGCCGCGTGGTCTTGCCGACCTCTTCGATGTCGGGCGTGCGCACGCACTTCTGCACGCTGGTGGCGCGCGACCACGGCGGCTTGACCTCACCGAGGAAGTACGGCTTGAAGGGCACCATGCCGGCGGGGACCAGGAGCAGAGTCGGGTCGTCCGCGATGAGCGACGCCGAAGGGACGACGGTGTGCCCGCGCTCCTCGTAGAAGCTCAGCCAGCGGCGGCGAATCTCGGCCGACTCCATCAGTGGTCCTCATTCCGGTTGTACGAGTACGTCGTCCTGTCACTGCCGACGGACTTCGGGTTGTTGCGGTTCTCGATGGCGGTGTACCGCCGGGGCGCGGGGAGTTCGGCGTCGACGGAGGCGTTCAGCCCGAGCGCGTCACCGAGTTCCTCCTCCCGCTGGGCCATGTTGTCGCGGACGTCCAGCGCGAAGCCCACCGCGCGGTCCTTGATGCGGTGACCTGCGTCGAGCGCCTTGTTCGCCGCGGTCACGGCGAGGTTCTCGGGGGTCAGCTGCTTCAGCTTGCGATTGACCTTGGTGGTGGCCCACACACCGGCGGCGACGCCCGAGGTGAACCAGAAGGTGCGGCGGAACATCGCTGGCTCTCAGTCCTTCTTTTTGCGGAGGTCTCGCCTGTCCCGCCGAGAGACCGTGCGGCCCACGATCACGGCAGGCCGGGGTGCCTTGGCGGGCACGTCTTCCTTGCGGCCGCCGAGGGCCCGGCGCACGCCGTAGCCGAAGGCGGCGACCTTCACGAGGGGGCCGCCGAAGGTGGAGGCGACGGTCGTCGACAGCGCGGAGGCGTTCGACGTGACCTCCTGGACGTCGGACGCGATCGCGTCCACCCGGTCGATCTGGGTCTGCGCGGAGCGCACCGCCGAGGAGGCGTCGGCCAGCAGCGGGACGGCCTGGTCGGTCACGTCCGCCACGAGCTTGGTGGTCGCCCTGAGCGTCTGGGCCAGCCTCGCCAGCGCGACGGCGAGGAAGGAGACCAGAATCGCCCAGAAAACGGCCACCAGGATCCCGGCCACCTCTCCACCGGACACTGTGTGCACCCGCTCCCTGAAACGTGCCTGCGTATCGAAAAAGTCGTACGCCGAGCCTATCGCGCCGGGGTCCTGACTCCGAACCGGATTAGGGCCCGCGCGCGGCCGCGTTGCGCGAAGCGATGGGTGACGGTGTGTGGCGTGTCGAGCCGGTGGCGGTGCGTGCTCCGGAGTTCGTCGACCGCGCGGTCGTGGCGGCGCGCTCCGACTGACGGATCACACCGCTCGGCTGCCGCGCGAGATCCCGCCCCAGGTGCTCGAACTCCTCGACGAACAACAGGAGTTGCCACCCGGGACGCGTGTGCCGACACTGCTGTACGGCCCCGCCGCCGCGATGGGGCCGTCGGTGGGCCTGCCGCTGTCCGGTTCGGCGTACTCCAACGGGCCGCACGAGCTGTGCGAGGCGATCGCCCGAGGGACGTTGCCCCGGCCCCGGACACGCACGAACCCGCCGCCTCACCCACCCGGAAGGGCGGGGAGACGGCGGGCTGAGAGGTGGTGCTACGGCCTGCTGGTGATCAGCGGGCGTAGTACTCGACGACGAGTTGCTCGTCGCAGATCACCGGGATCTCCTTGCGGTTCGGCTCGCGGTCCAGGCGGAAGGCCAGGGCGCGGAGGTTCACCTGGAGGTAGCGCGGGGTCTCGCCGTCGGGGGCGAAGCCACCCTCACGGGCGATCGAGAACAGGGTCTTCTCGCGGCTGCGCTCGCGGACCATCACGACGTCGTCGGGCTTGACACGGAAGGACGGCTTGTCGACCTTCTGGCCGTTGACCTCGATGTGGCCGTGGACGACCATCTGGCGGGCCTGGTAGATCGTGCGGGCGATGCCCGAACGCAGGACCAGCGCGTCGAGACGGCGCTCGAGCTCGATGACCAGGGCCTCACCGGTCTTGCCCTGGGTCTTGGCGGCACGCTCGTAGGCGCGGACGAGCTGACGCTCGGACACGTCGTACTGCGCGCGCAGACGCTGCTTCTCGAGCAGACGGACCTTGTAGTCCGAGTTCTGCTTGCGGCCACGACCGTGCTCACCCGGCGGGTAGGGGCGGGCCTCGAAGTACTTGACGGCCTTCGGGGTCAGCGCGATGCCGAGGGCACGCGACTTCTTGACCTTGGGACGGGACTGGTTCGGCATGAACCAAACACCTCGTGTTTCTGATGCGAATACGGCTTCACCAGGGTTAGGGGAGGTCGCATCCGCAGCCGGGGAAACCCCGCGGGTCCACTGGGGACCTGCCGGGCAGCCGCTCCCTGGTCTGGGCACAACGTGCAGCACGCGAGTGGCCCACCGGCCTCTCCCGGAAATCCGGGTGGTGGTGGGCTGCCCGCGACACCGTTCGACGGTGCGCGACGCTCCTGGAGATCTGGCGGACCAGGCCTCCGGCTGGATGTCCCGTTCTGGTGAACCGACCTGGGCCGGCCACGGGACGCAGCACTTCGGGCGAGTCTACAGGGTGCTCAAGGCCGCTTGCGACCGAGGTGCTTCCGGGTCCACTCCACCGCGTCCGCGTACCGGGCCTCGGCGCCGTGCCGGGTGGGGGTGTAGTACTCGCGGTCCTGGATCGCGTCCGGGGCGTACTGCTGGGGGGCGATGCCCTCGGGCAGGTCGTGCGGATACACGTACCCCTGCGCGTGGCCGAGCTTGGCGGCGCCCTTGTAGTGCCCGTCGCGCAGATGCGGGGGCACGGCTCCGGCCAGTCCCTTGCGTACGTCGTCCAGGGCGGCGCCGATCGCCGTGGTCGCGGCGTTGGACTTGGGAGCCAGGGCGAGGGCGATGGTGGCGTGGCTGAGAGTGAGGGCGGCCTCGGGGAAGCCGATCATGGCGACCGCCTGGGCGGCGGCGACGGCGATCGGCAGGGCGTTCGGATCGGCGAGGCCGATGTCCTCGCTGGCGGAGATCATCAGGCGGCGGGCGATGAAGCGGGGGTCCTCGCCGGCCTCGATCATGCGGGCCAGGTAGTGCAGGGCCGCGTCGACGTCCGAGCCACGGATCGACTTGATGAGGGCGCTGGCCACGTCGTAGTGCTGGTCGCCGTCCCGGTCGTACTTCACGGCGGCCCGGTCGACGGTCTCCTCCAGCGTCTGGAGGCCGACCTCGGTCTCGCCCTTGTCGAGGGCGGCCCCGGCGGCGGCCTCCAGGGCGGTCAGGGCGCGGCGGGCGTCGCCGCCGGCGATGCGCAGCAGGTGGTTCTCGGTGTCCTCGGGGAGGGTGACGGCGTCCTTGAGCCCGCGTTCGTCACTCACCGCACGCCGGACCAGGTCACGCAGGTCGTCGTCGGTGAGGGGTTCGAGGGTGAGGAGGAGGGAGCGGGACAGCAGGGGGGAGATGATCGAGAAGTACGGGTTCTCGGTGGTCGCCGCGATCAGGGTGACCCAGCGGTTCTCGACGGCCGGGAGCAGGGAGTCCTGCTGGGCCTTGCTGAAGCGGTGGATCTCGTCGAGGAAGAGGACGGTCTCCTTGCCGTAGCCACCGGTGGCGCGGCGGGCTCCGTCGATGACCGAGCGGACTTCCTTGACGCCCGCGGTGATCGCCGACAGCTCCACGAAGCGCTTGTTGGTGGCCTTGGAGACGACGTAGGCGAGGGTCGTCTTGCCGGTGCCGGGCGGGCCCCAGAGGATCACCGAGGACGGTCCGGCGGGGCCGCCCGCGCCCTCGCCGACCAGTCTGCGCAGGGGCGAGCCCGGCTTCAGGAGGTGCCGCTGGCCCACGACCTCGTCGAGGGTGCGCGGGCGCATCCGGACCGCCAGGGGGCTGCTGGACGGGTCCTTCTCCTGGCGTTCTTCTGCTGCGGCGGTGAACAGGTCGGGCTCCACGATGAAAACCCTATGTCACACCACTGACAATCCACCGCGGGCCGTCGGGCGGCCCGCGGCCCGGGCGGTCAGCTGGTCCAGAAGTCCCACCAGCGGGTCAGGATCAGCATGCCGATGATGCCGATGTGCAGGACCGGCATGACCCAGGTGAACTCGCCGAAGAAGTTCTTCAGCCAGCGCGGGGCGGGCAGGAAGTCGTTGCGGACGTTGAACGACGTCACGTACCAGAACATGAGGATCGTGGCGACCCAGGCCAGGGAGCACCACAGGCACAGCGCGTTGATCCGGTACAGCGACTGGAACTGCAGCCAGGTGCAGAAGCCCACGCCGAAGAGCGTGCCGAAGTTGAAGGTCAGCCAGTACCAGCGCGGGAAGCGGGCCCGGGCGAGCAGGCTCATGCCGACGCCGATGACGATGCCGTAGCAGACGAGGCCGAGCATCGGGTTCGGGAACCCGAAGGCCGAGGCCTGGTCGCTCTCCATGACGCTGCCGCAGGAGACGACGGGGTTCAGGCTGCAGCCGGGCGTGAAGGACGTGCCCGCGACCTTGGCCTCGAGCAGCTTGAACTTGTCGATCGTGATGACCCACGCCGCGAGCAGTCCCGCCGCACCGGTGATCACGAGCAGCAGCGCGAACGCACGGCTGCCGCCCACCGACCGCGGGGCGGCCTCGGCGCGCTCCGGTCCCGGTTCGGTGGAGACGTCCTTGACTGTCGTCTTGCCCATCACGCCGATTCCATCACCTGAGAGTTTGACCTTCCGCGGACACGCTCATTGTGCCGTACGCGGGCGCGTGTCCACCGTTCGGTGGACATAAGGAAGTACGCACGGTCGTCCCGGAGCGTTCGGTTCCGGTCGAGGCTCGAACGCATGACAACACACGCGAACGAACTCGCGGTGGACGTACGGGGGCTGCGCAAGCAGTACGGCGACGTGACCGCGGTCGACGGTATCGATCTCGGTATCCGCCGGGGAGAGGTCTTCGGCCTGCTGGGACCCAACGGGGCCGGCAAGAGCACGACGGTGGAGATCCTCCAGGGCAACCGCACCCGGGACGCGGGCGAGGTGTCCGTACTGGGTGCGGATCCGGCGCACGGCACGCGCGCGTGGCGCTCACGGGTGGGAATCGTCTGGCAGGACGAATCCGCACCCGCGGAGTTGACCGTCCGCGAGACCGTGCGGCACTTCGCCCGCTACTACCCAAGGCCCAGAGACCCGGAGGAGGTCATCGGCCTGGTCGGTCTGCAGGCCAAGGCGGGCAACCGGATCAAGGCCCTCTCGGGCGGGCAGCGCCGACGGCTGGACGTCGCGCTCGGCGTGATCGGCGGCCCCGAACTGCTCCTCCTGGACGAGCCGACGACGGGATTCGACCCGGCGGCGCGGCGCCAGTTCTGGGACCTGATCCGCAAGCTGTCCGCCGAGGGCACGACCATCGTGCTGACCACGCACTACCTGGAGGAGGCGGAGGCCCTCGCGGACCGGCTGGCCGTCGTCGCCCAGGGGCGGGTCGTCGCCGAGGGCGACCCGGCGGGCCTGCGGGAGCGGTACGGCACGGGCGCCACCGTCGCGTGGACCGACCCGGACGGCACCCCGCGCGCGGAACACACGGACACGCCGACCAGGACGGTCGGCGCGCTCATGAGCCGCTTCGACGGCGAGATCCCCGGGCTGCGGGTGAGCCGCCCCACGCTGGAGGACGTCTATCTCCGGCTGACCGGACAGGAGGACGCGCGATGACCACGACCGCCGTACGGCCACGGACTCAGGCGCTCGCCGAACGGCTGCCCGGCGTCTGGGGCATCGGTCTTGGGCGCGGCGCCCTGGAACTGCGGCAGTTCTTCCGGCAGCGCGACCATGTGGTGTTCACCTTCGCCTTCCCGGTGGTGTTCCTGTTCCTGTTCGCGTCGATCTTCCGCGACGACGTGCGGGGCGCGGGCATCAACGCCTCGCAGCTGTACGTCCCGGCGATGATGGCCGCCGGCATCATGTCGACGAGTTTCCAGTCCCTCGGCGTCTCGATCGCCATCGAGCGGGACGAGAAGGTGCTGCGGCGGCTGCGCGGCACGCCGATGCCTCCGGCGGCGTACTTCCTCGGCAAGATCTGGCTGGTTCTGGTCACCGGCCTGCTGGAGACCGCGATCCTGCTGCTCGTCGGCACGGCCTTCTACGACATCGATCTGCCCTCGGACGCGGGGCGTTGGTTCCACTTCGCCTGGATCTTCGTCCTCGGTCTGACCGCGTGCTCGCTGCTCGGGATCGCGGTCAGCTCGGTCCCGAAGACCGGCAAGAGCGCGACCTCCGTGGTCGTACTCCCGTTCCTGGTCCTGCAGTTCATCTCCGGCGTGTACATCGCGATCGACACCATCCCGGGCTGGATGCTGAACATCGGCGCGCTGTTCCCGCTGAAGTGGATGTGCCAGGGGCTGCGCGGAGTGTTCCTGCCGGAGTCGGCGCAGGTTCTGGAGCAGGCCGGCGACTGGGAGTTCGGGCGGATCGCCCTGGTGCTGGGGGCGTGGTGCGTCGGAGGATTGCTGCTGTGTCTGCTGACCTTCCGGTGGAAGAACCGGCGCGACGGGTGACCGACCCGGACGACGTCGTCAGCGCCTACACCTGGGCGCGGTCGTTCCGGATCTGGGACACCTACTTCGCGCTCATCTGGCTGGCCACCCTGGTGTTCGTGCTCGGCACGGCGAACCCGGGGTGGCCGGTCCGGCTCACCGCGGCGGCGCTGCTCGTGCCCCTGATCCCCCTGTTCGTGTGCGTGGGGCGGCCCATCCTGCGGGGTGATCCGCCCGAGGAACGACAGGCCCTCGGCTACCTGGTCGCGGCGATGGCGCTGTTCCTGCCGTCGGCGATCCTCGTGGGCGAGACACGGCTGATGACCTTCGCGCTGGTTCCCCAGTGCTTCATGTCGCTGCGGATCCGGCGGGCACTGACGGCGGTGGCCGTCATCAATCTCGCACCCGTGGTCGGCTGGGCCCTGCTGTGGTGGCCGAGCGACCAGGACGTCTTCTTCAACGGGCTGTTCGCCGTGGTGACCCTCGTCTTCTCGGTGGCCGTGGGCACCTGGGTCATCCGGATCATCGAGCAGAGCCAGGAGCGGGCCGAGCTGATCGCCGAACTCGACGCGAGCCGCCACGAGGTCTCCCGGCTGTCGGCCGCCCACGGCGCCCTGGCCGAGCGGGAGCGGATGGCCCGGGAGATCCACGACACGCTCGCGCAGGGCTTCACCAGCCTGCTGATGCTGGTGCAGGCCGTCGAGGCGGAGCTCGACCACGACGTGTCCCAGGCCCGCCGGCATCTCGCGCTGATGGACGAGACGGCCCGGCTCAACCTCGCCGAGGCCCGCGCCCTGGTCACCGGAGGCGCTCCCGCGGACCTGGCCGGCGCCTCCCTGCCGGACGCGCTGCGCAGACTGGCCGCCCGCCACGAGGCCACGCTGGAGATGACCGGACCGGTACGACCCCTGCCCGCCGGTCCCGAGGTGGTCGCGCTGCGCGCCTGTCAGGAGGCGCTGGCCAACACCCGTAAACACGCCGGGAGTTCGACGGTCGGCATCACCGTCGGGTACACCGACGACTCGCTCACCGTGTCCATACGCGACGACGGCCGCGGCTTCGACCCGTCCACCGCCGGCACCGGTGCCGGGGGCTACGGTCTGGCGGGGTTGCGGGCCCGGGTCGTCGAGGCGGGCGGGACGGCCCAGGTGCGCAGTGCCCCCGGCGACGGCACGACGGTGACCGTCCGCCTGCCCGTACCGCCCCCGAGGAGTTCACCGTGATCCGGATCATCCTGGCCGACGACCATCCCGTCGTACGGGAGGGACTGCGGGCGATGCTGAGCGCGGAACCGGACCTGGAGGTGGTCGCCGACGCGTCCAGCGGGCCGCAGGCGGAGGCGCTGGCGGCGGCACTCCGGCCCGACATCGTGCTGATGGACCTCCGGATGCCGGGCGGCGGGGGCGTGGACTCCATCGCGCGGATGAGCGAGGCCGGGCTGCCGTGCCGGGTGATCGTCCTGACGACCTACGAGACCGACCGGGACATCCTACGGGCGGTGGAGGCGGGGGCGGCGGGTTATCTGCTGAAGGATCTGCCGCGGGGAGAACTGGCGGAGGCGGTGCGGGCGGCAGCTCGCGGCGAGACGGTGCTGGCCCCCTCCGTCGCCGCCCGCCTGGTCGACCGACTCCGCACCCGCCCGGAGCGGCCCCGGCTGTCGGAGCGGGAGACGGCGGTGCTGCGGCTGGTGGCGGAGGGGTGCACGAACGCGGAGATCGGGCGCCTGTTGTTCATCGGGGAGTCGACCGTGAAAACCCATCTTCTGCGGGCCTTCGGCAAGTTGGGCGTGGACGACCGCACGGCGGCGGTGACGAGCGCGATGCGGCACGGACTGCTCGACTGAGGGAGCCCGCCCCCGCCGCCCCTTCCCTGGGGGCTACTGCCCCCAGACCCCCGCTTCGGCCCTGAAGGGGCCTCGTCCTCAAACGCCGGACGGGCTGATTTCAGCCCCTCCGGCGTTTGAGGAGCGGGGGTTTGGGGGCGGAGCCCTCAAGGTCGGAAACGGGAAGGGGCGGCGGGGGCGAAGAAACAACCCCGCGCGCACCCCCGTCACCCCCCTCAGCCCAGCCTCGACTCCAGTTCCGCCACGATCTCGTTGACCCCCACCGCCGTCTGCTCCCCGGACTCCATGTCCTTGAGCTGGACGACACCCTCGGCGAGGTCGCGCTCACCGGCGACGATCGTGTAGCGGGCCCCGCTGCGATTGGCGTTCTTCATGGCGCCCTTCAGCCCCTTGGGGCCGTAGGAGAAGTCCGCCGCGATACCCACCTTGCGCAGCTCGGTCACCTTGGCGAACAGCACCCGGCGGGCCTCCTCGCCGAGCGGTACCGCGAACACGCTGGTGAGGGACGGCAGTTCGAGCGCGACGCCCTCCGCCTCCAGGGCCAGGACCGTGCGGTCCACACCCAGCGCCCAGCCGACGGACGGCAGCGCGGGACCGCCGATCATCTCGGACAGGCCGTCGTAGCGGCCGCCGCCGCCCACCGCGGACTGGGAACCGAGACCGTCGTGGACGAACTCGAAGGTCGTACGCGTGTAGTAGTCCAGGCCGCGCACCAGCCTCGGGTCGTCCTCGAAGGAGACGCCCGCGGCCGTGATCAGCTCGCGCACCTCCTCGTGGTACGCCTTGCAGGCGTCGCAGAGGTAGTCGCGCAGGAGCGGGGCGTCGGTGAGCTGCTTCTGGACGTCCTGGCGCTTGTCGTCGAGCACCCGCAGGGGGTTGATCTCGGCGCGGCGCAGGGTGTCCTCGTCCAGGTCAAGGCCGCGCAGAAAGTCCTGCAGGGCGGCCCGGTACACCGGACGGCACTCCTTGTCGCCCAGGCTGTTCAGGAGGATGCGGAAGTCGCGCAGGCCCAGCGAGCGGTACGCCTGGTCGGCAAGGATGATCAGCTCGGCGTCCAGCGCCGGGTCCTCGGCGCCGATCGCCTCGGCGCCGACCTGGGAGAAGTGCCGGTACCGGCCCGCCTGCGGCTTCTCGTACCGGTAGTACGAGCCCGAGTACCAGAGCTTGACCGGCAGGTTGCCCTGCTTGTGCAGGTTCGCCTCCAGGGCGGCGCGCAGCACGGACGCCGTGCCCTCCGGGCGCAGGGCCAGCTGGTCGCCTCCCTTGGTCTCGAAGGCGTACATCTCCTTGCTGACGATGTCGGTGGACTCACCCACACCGCGCGCGAACAGGTTGACGTCCTCGAAGCCGGGCGTCTCGACGTAGCCGTAGCCGGAGTTGCGCAGCGGGGCGGCGATCGCCTCGCGCACCGCGAGGAACTTCGCGGAACGCGGCGGAATCAGGTCGTACGTGCCCTTGGGGGCCTGAAAGGTGCTCACGGAAGGTCTCTCGTCACATTCCTCGTCGGGGAGGGGCGTGCGTACCCGCTCCCTGGCCGCCGGTCGCCACCTGCCGCAGATACGGGTTGGTGGCGCGCTCCTGGCCGATGGTCGTCTGGGGGCCATGACCGGACAGCACCACGGTCGAGTCCTCGAGCGGCAGGCACACGCGGGCCAGCGAGTCGAGCATCTCGTCCATGTCACCGCCGGGCAGGTCGGTGCGTCCGATGGAGCCGGCGAACAGCAGGTCGCCCGAGAAGAAGACCGGCGGGATGTCCGCGGCCTCGGGCATCCCGAAGGTCACCGACCCCTTGGTATGGCCGGGCGCGTGCGCGACGGACAGCTCGAGGCCCGCGAGCTCCAGCTTCGCGCCGTCGGTCAGCTCCTTGACGTCGTCCGGCTCCCCCACGGTCAGCTCGCCCATCAGCTGCGTCCCGATGGATCGGCCGAGCCCCATCGACGGGTCGGTCATCATGTACCGGTCCTCGGGGTGGATCCACGCCGGTACGCCGTGCGCGCCGCACACCGGGACGACCGAGGCCACGTGGTCGATGTGGCCGTGCGTGAGGACGACGGCGACGGGCTTGAGCCGATGCTTCTTCAGCGTCTCCTCGACTCCCTGGGCGGCCTGGTGGCCGGGGTCGATGATCACGCACTCCTCACCGGCGGCGGGGGCGACGAGATAACAGTTCGTCCCCCAGGCCCCGGCGGGGAACCCGGCAATGAGCACGATCGTCCTTCGTTTGTGTCGATACGGGTGGGCTTCGGAATGGCTGCGCCTGTGGTCAGAGCCTACCGGCGCTGCCGATTCCTCAGCGAACCCATATACGGTACGGGGCACACGCAGGCGGTCGGCTCACAAGACGCACGCGTCCCAGCAGGGGTACGAGACGCATGAGGAGAGAATCCGGTGGTCACCCAGGAACAGCGGAAGCGGCAGCTCGCCCGGGAGAAGTTCTTGCGGCAGCAGCAGCGGCGCACAGCCGCGCGACGCAAGGCGCGCATGCGCAACTCGGTGATCGCGTCGGTGCTCGGCGTGGTCGTGATCGGCAGCGTCGCGCTGTACACGACCGGCGCCCTCAAGGACGACGACAAGACCAACGCGAGCTCCGAGTCGACTCCGAGCGCGGCGGCGACCAGCAAGGCGCCGGACCCGTGCGAGAAGGCCGCCGCGGGCAAGGTCAAGACGGCGACCTGGAAGAAGGAGCCGGCGGTCACCATCGACAAGTCGGCGAAGTACACGATGACGTTGGCGACGACGTGCGGTGACATAGACATCGCGATGAAGACGTCGGCCGCGCCGCACACCGTGAACTCGTTCAGCTTCCTCGCCGGCAAGGGCTACTTCGACCACACCAAGTGCCACCGGCTCACCACCAACGGCATCTACGTGCTGCAGTGCGGCGACCCGACCGGCTCCGGCAGCGGCGGCCCCGGCTACACGATCCCGGACGAGAACCTGAAGGACAAAAGCCTGAAGTCCAACATCTACCCGGCGGGCACGGTCGCGATGGCGAACACCGGCCAGGCGCACACCGGCGGCAGCCAGTTCTTCCTCGTCTACCAGGACAGCCAGTTGCCGCCCAGCTACACGCCGTTCGGCACGATTTCAGAGGGCGGCATGAAGGTCCTGAAGAAGATCGCGGCCGCCGGTGAGAGCACCGGAGCGGGCGACGGAGCGCCCAACGCAACGGTCGTCATCAACAAGGCAACCGTCACCAAATCCTGACTGCCAACTGCGAAATTTCGGTCGCGCGGGATGCGGACAGGCAACCCGCCGGTCGCCTATGTTGGCCGTGACGAAACTGTGGACGATGCTCGGGGGCGCTGAGGCCCTCGCAGGCATCATTTGGAGGAGGCGCTGTGAGCAGCGACCCGTGGGGCCGCGTCGACGAGACGGGGACCGTGTACGTGCGTACGGCCGACGGCGAGCAGGTCGTCGGTTCCTGGCAGGCCGGCTCCCCTGACGAGGCACTGGCCTACTTCGAGCGCAAGTACGAGGGCCTGGTGGTCGAGATCGGCCTCCTCGAAAAGCGAGTCAAGACCACCGACCTGTCGGCGAAGGACGCGCAGGCCGCGATCGACCACATCCGCGAGCAGGTCGACGCGCACCACGCGGTCGGCGACCTGGACGCCCTGCGGGTCCGGCTGGACAAGCTCGTGGAGACCGTCGAGAAGCGTCGCGAGGAGCGCAAGCAGCAGCGCGCGAAGCAGTCCGACGAGGCGCGTCACGCCAAGGAGGCGCTGGTCACCGAGGCGGAGGAGCTGGCGCAGTCGGACCAGTGGCGGGCGGCCGGTGAGCGGCTGCGCGCCCTGGTGGACACCTGGAAGGGCCTGCCGCGCCTGGACCGCAAGTCGGACGACGAGCTGTGGCACCGCTTCTCGCACGCCCGCTCGGCGTTCTCCAAGCGGCGCAAGGCGCACTTCGCGTCGCTGGACGCGCAGCGCGAGGAGGCCCGCAAGACGAAGGAGCGCCTGGTCGGCGAGGCCGAGGCGCTGTCCGGTTCGACGGACTGGGGTCCGACGGCCGCGCGCTACCGCGAGCTGATGGCCGAGTGGAAGGCCGCGGGCCGCGCCCAGCGCGAGCACGAGGACGACCTGTGGAACCGCTTCCGCGGCGCCCAGGACGTCTTCTTCGCCGCCCGCAGCTCGGTCTTCGCCGAGCGGGACGCCGAACAGTCCGAGAACCTGAAGCTGAAGGAGGAGCTGGCCGAGGAGGCCGAGAAGCTCCTGCCGATCGGTGACCTCAAGAGCGCGCGCGCCGCGTTCCGCTCGCTCAACGAGCGCTGGGAGGCCATCGGCCATGTGCCGCGCGACGCGCGGCCGAAGGTCGAGGGCCGGATGCACGCGGTCGAGCGGGCCCTCCAGGAGGCCGAGGAGACCGAGTGGCGCCGGTCGAACCCGGAGGCACGCGCGCGTGCCGAGGGTCTGACCGGCCAGCTCCAGGCGGCGGTCGACAAGCTGCAGAACCAGATCGAGCAGGCGCGGACCCAGGGCAACAACGCCAGGGCCGACAAGCTCGCCAGGGAGCTGGAGGGTCGCCAGGCCCTGCTGGACCAGGCGCTGAAGGGTCTGCAGGAGTTCGGCGGCTGACGCTCGCCACGCACGTACGAGGAGGGGCTCCCGAACCTTGCCGGTTCGAGAGCCCCTCCTCGTGTGCGGTGTCGGTGCTTACCCGCTGCTTCGTGTGCGGTGCCGGTGCTTACCTGCTGCGCGCCGACGTCACCCGGTACACGTCGTACACGCCCTCGACTCCCCTGACCGCCTTCAGGACGTGCCCGAGGTGCTTCGGGTCGCCCATCTCGAAGGTGAAGCGGGAGGTCGCCACGCGGTCGCGGGAGGTCTGGACGGCCGCGGACAGGATGTTGACGTGCTGGTCGGACAGGACGCGTGTGACGTCCGACAGGAGCCGGGAGCGGTCCAGCGCCTCGACCTGGATGGCGACCAGGAAGACCGAGGACTGGGTGGGCGCCCACTCGACCTCGAGGATGCGCTCGGGCTCGCGGGACAGTGAGTCCACGTTCACGCAGTCGCTGCGGTGAACCGATACGCCACTACCGCGCGTGACGAACCCTATGATCGGGTCGCCGGGGACGGGCGTACAGCAGCGGGCGAGCTTGACCCACACGTCGTCGACGCCCTTGACCACGACACCCGGGTCGGTGCTGGTACGGCGCTTGCGGCCGCGACCGCGGGACGGCGGGACCGACTCGTCGATCTCCTCGGTGGCCGCCTCCTCGCCGCCGAGCGCCTGGACGAGCTTCTGCACGACGTTCTGTGCGGAGACGTGGCCCTCGCCGATCGCCGCGTACAGCGCGGAGATGTCCGGGTAGCGCATCTCGTGGGCGAGCGTCACGAGGGAGTCGCCGGTCAGGATGCGCTGGATCGGCAGGTTCTGTTTGCGCATGGCGCGGACGATGGCGTCCTTGCCCTGCTCGATCGCCTCGTCGCGGCGCTCCTTGGAGAACCACGCCCTGATCTTGTTGCGGGCGCGCGGCGACTTCACGAAGTTCAGCCAGTCCCGGGACGGCCCGGCACCGGCCGCCTTGGACGTGAAGACCTCCACCAGGTCGCCGTTGTCCAGGGTGGACTCCAGCGGCACCAGGCGGCCGTTGACGCGGGCGCCTATGGTGCGGTGGCCCACCTCGGTGTGCACCGCGTACGAGAAGTCCACGGGTGTGGCGCCGGCCGGCAGCGCTATCACGTCGCCCTTCGGCGTGAAGACGAAGACCTCGTTGCGCGACAGGTCGAAGCGCAGGGACTCCAGGAACTCGCCGGGGTCCTCGGTCTCCTTCTGCCAGTCGAGGAGCTGGCGCAGCCACGCCATGTCGTTGAGGTGGTCGTCCTTGCCGGTGGTCCTCGGCTGGTCGGAGCGCACCTTGGAGGCGCCGGCGACGGCCTCCTGCTTGTACTTCCAGTGCGCGGCGATGCCGTACTCGGCGCGGCGGTGCATGTCGAACGTACGGATCTGGAGTTCGACCGGCTTGCCGTTGGGCCCGATGACCGTCGTGTGCAGCGACTGGTACATGTTGAACTTGGGCATCGCGATGTAGTCCTTGAACCGGCCGGGGACCGGGTTCCATCGCGCGTGGACCGTGCCGAGGGCCGCGTAGCAGTCGCGGACCGTGTCGACCAGGACACGGATACCCACCAGGTCGTAGATCTCCGCGAAGTCACGGCCGCGGACGATCATCTTCTGGTAGACGCTGTAGTAGTGCTTCGGGCGGCCGGTGACGGTCGCCTTGATACGGGCGGCTCGCAGGTCGGACTGGACCTCGTCGGTCACTATGGCGAGGTACTCGTCGCGCTTGGGGGCGCGCTCGGCGACCAGGCGGACGATCTCGTCGTACATCTTGGGGTAGAGGATCGCGAAGGCGAGGTCCTCCAGCTCCCACTTGATGGTGTTCATGCCCAGCCGGTGGGCGAGCGGCGCGTAGATCTCCAGGGTCTCGCGCGCCTTCTTCTCCTGCTTCTCGCGCTTGAGGTAGCGCATGGTGCGCATGTTGTGCAGGCGGTCGGCGAGCTTGATGACCAGGACACGCGGGTCCTTGGCCATGGCGACGACCATCTTGCGCACGGTCTCGGCCTGCGCGGCCTCGCCGAACTTGACCTTGTCCAGCTTGGTGACGCCGTCGACGAGGAGGGCGACGGAGTCGCCGAAGTCACGGCGGAGCTGGTCGAGGCCGTACTCGGTGTCCTCGACGGTGTCGTGCAGGAGCCCGGCCATGAGGGTGGCGGGGTCCATGCCCAGCTCGGCGAGGATCGTGGTCACCGCGAGCGGGTGCGTGATGTACGGGTCGCCGCTCTTGCGCTTCTGGCCGCGGTGCCAGCGCTCGGCGACCTGGTAGGCCTTCTCGATCTGGCGCAGCGTCGCCGTCTCGATCTTGGGGTCGTTGCTGCGCACTATCCGCAGCAGCGGTTCGAGGACCGGGTTGTACGGGTTGGAGCGCTGTACGCCCAGCCGGGCGAGGCGGGCCCGTACGCGGTTGGAGGAGCCGGTGCGGGCGGGCTGGCCCGCGGTGGGGCGGATCGCGGGCGAGTTCGTGGCCTGCTGGGGCGCCGGGGTGCCCGCCGCTCGCGCGGCGTCGGGGGTGGGCGGGACGGGCTTGGGACGCGCCTGCTCGGCCGACTTGTCGACGGGCGCCGACTGGGCGTGCTCGACCGGCCCGCGGGGGTCGTTCTTCGCCTGGGCCGCGTCGGTCGGCGCGGGCTTGGCCGCGGGACCCGAGGCGGAGTCGGGCTTTGCGGCGGTCAGGTGTTGGGCCTCGTCTGGCAAGAGGACTCCTCGTGCGCGATCCGGGTCCCCCGGTCAGGCTCCGGAGACCCCATGGTAGCGAGCCTGCGCCCAAGGATCGCCTTCAGCCCGATGTGAGGGCCGTCTACCGCTGAAACGCGAGAGGCGGGCACCGGAATCCTCCGGGCCCGCCACTGCGGTGTCCTGCGGGTGGTACACGCCCCTCACAGGCGTCGTGACACGGGTGCTCAGACCTTGAGGAGCGCCTCCAGCGGGGCGCCGGCGAGGGCCGGCTCCAGCCGGGCACGGCCGCCCAGGAAGCCCAGCTCCATCAGGACGGCGAGGCCCGCGATCTCGGCGCCCGCCCGGCGGATGAGCTGGATCGACGCCTCGGCCGTGCCACCGGTGGCGAGGACGTCGTCGACGACCAGGACGCGGTCGGCCACGCTCAGGTCCTCGGCGTGCACCTCGATCTCGGCGGAGCCGTACTCCAGGTCGTACGCCTGGCTGAGCGTCGCTCCGGGGAGCTTGCCCGCCTTGCGCACGGGAACGAAGCCGAGACCGGCACGGACGGCCACCGGGGCGCCGAGGATGAAGCCGCGGGCCTCCAGGCCGACGATCTTCGTGGCACCGGCGTCCGCGGCGATCACCGCGAGGGCGTCGGTGAGCGCGGTGAACGCCGCCGGGTCCGCCAGGAGCGGGGTGATGTCCTTGAACATCACGCCCGGCTCCGGGTAGTCCGCCACGTCCCGGATCCGGCTGAGCAGCAGTTCCTCGATGCCGGTCATCGGCGCTTCCCGGAGGGTCGGCCACGGCCCCGGTTGCGGGCCGCGGGCTGGCTGCGGGGACCGACGACCGCCGGAGTGGCGTCCTCCGGCTCGTCGTCGTACCCGTCGTCGAGGACCTCGTTCTCCGGGGTCTCACCCTTCGCGGCGGCCTGCGCACGCTTGGCGAGTACGCGCTTCTTGAGGGCCTTCATCTGCGGCTCGCGCTCCTTGAGGTCGGCGACGAGCGGCGTGGCGATGAAGATCGAGGAGTACGCGCCGGCCGCGAGGCCGACGAACAGCGACAGCGAGATGTCGTTCAGCATGCCCGCGCCGAGGACAGCGCCACCGATGAAGAGCAGGGCGCCGACCGGCAGCAGCGCGACCACGGTGGTGTTGACCGAGCGGACCAGCGTGCTGTTGATCGAGCGGTTGGCGACGTCGCTGTAGGTCCAGCGGGTCTGCTTGGTGATGTCCTTGGTCTGCTCCTTGAGGCTGTCGAAGACGACGACCGTGTCGTAGAGCGAGTAACCGAGAATGGTCAGCAGACCGATCACCGTGCCCGGCGTGACCTCGAAGCCGACGAGGGCGTAGATGCCGACCGTGATGGTGATGTCGTGGATCAGTGCGACGAACGCGGCGAGCGCCATACGCCACTCGAAGGCGATCGCCAGGTAGATCACCACCAGGACCAAGAAGATCCCGAGGCCCTGCCAGGCCTTGTTGGCGACCTGGTCACCCCAGCTGGGGCCGACCAGGTCGGCGTTGATCTGCTCGCTGTCGACCTTCAGGTCCTTGGCGAGCTCCTGCTTGATCTGGCCGGACTTGTCGGTGTCGATGCCCGCGATCTGGATGCGCATGCTGCCGTCGCCGAGCTTCTGGACGATCGCGTCGTGCCCGGAGGCCTCCTCCGCGTACGTCTCCGCCTGCGACACCGAGACGCTGGTGTTCTTCGGGGTGGTGAAGACGGCACCGCCCTCGAACTCGATGCCCATGTTCAGGCCGCGCACCGCCAGGCCGACGATGGCCGTGATGGTGATCAGGATCGAGAGGCCGTACCAGATCTTGCGGTTGCCGACGAAGTCGTAGCCGACCTCGCCACGGTGCAGTCGGGCGCCGAGGTTGCCGAGCTTCGACATCTCACGCCTCCTTCGGGTCGACAGGGCCGGCGGCAGGCTGGGCGGGACGGCGGGAGCGGCGCAGCGGGGGCTTGGCGCCCAGTCGCTTGGGGTCGAGGCCGGACCAGCTGTGACCGCTCGAGAAGAACTTGCTGCGCGCGACGAACGTCAGCAGCGGCTTGGTGAACAGGAAGACGACCACCACGTCGAGGAGGGTGGTCAGACCCAGCGTGAACGCGAAGCCCTGGACCTTGCCGACCGTCACGATGAAGAGCACCGCGGCGGCGAGGAACGACACGAAGTCGGAGACCAGGATGGTGCGCCGGGCGCGTGGCCAGGCCCGCTCGACGGCGGGGCGCAGCGTGCGGCCCTCGCGGATCTCGTCCCGGACCCGTTCGAAGTACACGATGAACGAGTCCGCGGTGATGCCGATCGCGACGATCGCACCGCACACGGCCGGGAGGTTCAGCGCGAAGCCGATGCCCGGGCCGAGCAGCGCCATGATCACGTAAGTGAGGGCCGCGGAGACCAGCAGCGACGCGACGGCGATGAGCGCCAGGCCGCGGTAGTACGCCACCAGGTAGATGACGACCAGGGCGAGACCGATCGCGCCCGCGATCAGACCGGCCTTCAGCTGCTCGCCACCGAGCGCGGCGGTCACCGTGGTGACGCTGTCCTCCTTGAAGGTCAGCGGCAGGGCGCCGTACGACAGCATGTTGGCCAGGCTCTCGGCCGACTCCTGGTTGAAGTTGCCGGAGATCTCCGCGTTGCCACCGGTCAGCGCCTGGCTGACGGACGGGTCGGAGACCACCTCGCCGTCGAGGACGATGGCGAACTGGTTCTGCGGGGGCTGGTTCTGCGCCAGCTTGCCGGTGATGTCGCCGAACTTCTTGGCGCCGCCGCCCGTGAAGTCCATGGTGACGGTCCAGCCGGCGCCGGTCGTCGTGTTGAGGACGGCCTTTGCCTCCTCCACGTCGGTGCCGTCGACCTCGGCCGGGCCCAGGACGTACTTCTGCCACTGACCCGACGAGTTCTGGCCGCAGGCCACGGTGGAGTCGGTGGGCTTGGCGCCGTCGCCGGCCTTGGCGCGGACCGTCGGCTTCGTGCAGTCGAGGGCGGCGTACTGGGCCTCGAGCTTGCCGGCCGCCGCGCTGGAGTCACCGCCGCTCGCGGACGGGGAGGCGTCGGCACTCGCGGAGGCCGAGGCGCTCGCCGACGGGGTCGGGTCGGCCTTCAAGGCGTCGGTGACCGCGCGGCCCTGCGAGGTGGAGGTCGCCGACGGGGTGGTGGAGCTGGAGGGGGAAGACGACGAGGTCGCCTTGTCCGTGGCCTTGTCGCCGCTCGGCGCGCTGCTGGAGGCGCTCGGCGACGGGCTGGCCGTGGCGGCCGCGCCCGAGACCTCGGTGGCGAGGACCGGCCGGAAGTACAGCTTGGCGGTGGTGCCGACCTGCTTCTGGGCCTCCTCGGAGTTCGTACCCTTGGGGATGTTGACGATGATGTTCCTGTCGCCCTGGGTCTGAACCTCGGCCTCCGAGACACCAAGACCGTTGACGCGGCGGTTCATGATGTCGACCGCTGTGTCCATGTTGGTCTTGTTGATCGCGGATTCCTGGCCGGCCTCCGGGACCGCCCGGAGCGTGATGCTCGTACCACCGGCAAGGTCGATGCCGAGACGCGGAGTGGTGTGCCCGGAGAGGAACATGCCTCCGGTGAGCGCCACGATGGCGATCAGGATGAGGGCCAGCGAGCGCCCTGGCTTGCTCTGGGCGCTCGCGCTCCGGCCCTTCTTAGGTGCTGCCACCTTCTCGTACTCCCTCTCGGGCCGTCTCGCGCCGGATCTGCGGGCGGGACGGCCATGACTGGTGTCGGGATCCCGTGCGAGCTGTGCACGTCCGGGGGCACGCGGAGCCGGCCCGCGCGCCCGGGGAGTGCGACTACTTCGCCTGGGAGTCGCCGTCGGTCTTCTTCGGCTCCTCGTCCGTCTTCGCCTCGGCGGCCTCGGTGTCGGCCGGGGTCTCGGCGGGCTCCTCGGCCTTGTCCTCGGCCGTGTCCTTCTTACCGAGGTCGACGGGCTTGTCGTCGGAAGCGGCGGCAGCGTCGGCGGCGGACTCGTCGGTCTCGGTGAGGGAGGAGGCGTCGTCCGGGACGACGTCGGAGTCGGACTTCAGGTCGTGCTCGACGCCGTGGACGATGCGGTTGTACTCGTCGTCCGACAGGACGGCACCGATCGCGTTCTTCGCGAAGAGAAGGTCGACGCCCGGACCGGCGTCGACGAGGACCGTGTCCTCGTTGACTTCCTTGACCGTCGCGTACATGCCCCCGATGGTGCGGATGCCACTGCCGGGCTGCATGTCGTTCCGCATGTTCGCGGCCGCCTGCTGCTTCTTCTTGGCCGAGCGGGTCATCAGGAACATGGCCCCGATGAGCACGATGAACGGGAGGAGGGTCACGAGACTCACGGGTCGGTACTTCCTTCACGTGACCGCGATGGTGAGCGGCCTGATGGTTGGGGGTGTGTGCACCGCCGACAAAGGCGGCATCGGCGGAGTCTAAGCGAGTCCGCGCGCATGGAACAACGTTCAGCATGGCACCAGGGTTCCAGCCCCGGCCACCACGCTCGTCGTCACGCCCCGAACAGGTCCTGTTGTCCGTTTCCGGTGGCCGTGGAGCGGGGCGGGGTGAGGCCGAGATGCGCCCACGCCGCGGGCGTGCCCACCCGTCCGCGCGGAGTGCGGGCGAGCAGGCCCTCCCGGACGAGGAAGGGTTCGGCGACCTCCTCCACGGTCTCACGCTCCTCCCCCACGGCGACGGCGAGCGTCGACAGGCCGACCGGGCCGCCGCCGAACAGCTTGAGCAGGGCCTCCAGGACCGCGCGGTCGAGACGGTCCAGGCCGCGGGCGTCGACCTCGTACACCGCGAGAGCGGCTTCGGCGATGGGGCGGGTGATGAGACCGTCGGCCTTGACCTGGGCGTAGTCGCGGACGCGGCGCAGCAGACGGTTGGCGATACGGGGCGTGCCGCGGGACCGGCCGGCGATCTCGGCGGCGCCGTCGGTGTCGATCTCGACGTCGAGCAGGTGCGCCGAGCGGTGGATGACGCGCTCAAGCTCGGCGGGCTCGTAGAACTCCATGTGCCCGGTGAAGCCGAAGCGGTCGCGCAGCGGGGGCGGCAGCAGACCCGCGCGCGTGGTGGCGCCGACCAGCGTGAACGGGGGCAGTTCGAGCGGGATGGCGGTGGCGCCGGGACCCTTGCCGACGATCACGTCGACGCGGAAGTCCTCCATCGCCATGTAGAGCATCTCCTCGGCGGGCCGGGACATGCGGTGGATCTCGTCGAGGAAGAGGACCTCGCCCTCCTGGAGGGAGGACAGGATCGCGGCCAGGTCGCCGGCGTGCTGGATGGCGGGGCCGCTGGTGATGCGGATCGGGGCGTTCATCTCGGCCGCGATGATCATCGACAGGGTGGTCTTGCCGAGGCCGGGGGCGCCGGAGAGCAGCACGTGGTCGGCGGTGGCGCCACGCGCGCGTGCGGCGCGCAGGACGAGGTCGAGCTGTTCGCGGACCTTCTCCTGGCCGATGAACTCGCCGAGGTCCTTGGGGCGCAGGGCGGCCTCGACGGCCTGGTCCTCACCATCTGCTGACGCGCCGACGAGCCGCTCGGCGGCGGGGGTGTCGGTCGTGTCGTCCCAGTTCACTGCAGTTCTCCTCGCGGTGGCGCGCCCGTCGGTCGGCCGGCCGGGGGTCCGGGGGCCGTCTCCCGCAAGACACGCATCGAGTGTGCCTCGTGGTGGCGCGGTGGTTCGGCGTTCAGCGGGCTCGGTTCAGGCTCTGCAGGGCCGCCTTCAGCAGCTGGCCGACCTGGGGCGGGCCGCCGGCCGCCTCCGCCTGCGGGGTCACGGCGGACACGGCCTCGTCGGCCTCCCGGGTCGCGTAGCCGAGGCCGATCAGGGCGGCGTGCAGCTGGTCGCGCCAGCCGGTGCTGATCGCGGTGCCCACCGCGGGCGCGCCGATCGGCTCGCCGAGACGGTCCTTCAGCTCCAGCAGCAGCTTCTGGGCGCCCTTCTTACCGATGCCGGGGACGGCGATCAGCGTCTTCTCGTCTCCGGTGGACACGGCCCGGCGCAGGGTGTCCGGTGCGTGCACGGCGAGCATGGCCTGGGCGAGCCGCGGTCCGACACCGCTGGCGGTCTGGAGCAGTTCGAAGGTCTGCCGCTCGTCGTCGTCCGCGAAGCCGTACAGGGTCAGCGAGTCCTCGCGGACCACCAGGGAGGTGGCCAGCTTGGTCTGCTGGCCCATGCGCAGCCCGGAGAGGGTGTTCGGCGTGCACTGGACGGCGATGCCGATCCCGCCCACCTCGACCACCGCGGAGTCGGGGGCGAGGGCGGCGACGGGACCGCTGACGAAGGCGATCATGCCGTACGGCCTTTCGATGCGTGCAGGGCGACGGCCTGCTGGAGTCGGTTCTGGGCGGGGGCGCGCCAGATGTGGCAGATGGCGAGCGCGAGGGCGTCGGCGGCGTCGGCGGGCTTCGGCGGTGCGTGGAGCCGCAGCAGCCGCGTGACCATGGCGCCGACCTGGGCCTTGTCGGCGCGGCCACTGCCGGTGACGGCGGCCTTGACCTCGCTCGGGGTGTGCAGGGCGACGGGGATGCCGCGGCGGGCGGCGCACAGCATGGCGACGGCGCTGGCCTGGGCGGTGCCCATCACGGTGCGGACGTTGTGCTGGCTGAACACCCGCTCCACGGCGACGTATTCGGGCCGGTACTCGTCCAGCCACTGCTCGATGCCCTGCTCGATCGCGACGAGGCGCTGCCCCAACTCGGCGTCCGCCGGCGTCCGTACGACACCGACGCCGAGCATGGTGAGCGGCCGGCCCGCGACCCCCTCGACGACACCGACACCGCACCGCGTGAGTCCGGGGTCCACCCCGAGTACGCGCACGCCGCCCTCCCTTCGATCGCCTGTTTGGGCAGGTTATCGGGTGCCACCGACAACGGCCGCCAGCGACGCCCGGCAAGGCGACGGGCCGACGGGGCGTGTCCCGTCGGCCCGTTGAGACCGTTCCGCCCGCGGCGGCGTTACGCGTCGACCTTCTCCATGACCTCGTCGCTGACGTCGAAGTTGGCGAAGACGTTCTGCACGTCGTCGCTGTCCTCGAGCGCGTCGATCAGCTTGAAGATCTTCTTCGCGCCCTCCTCGTCCAGTTCGACCTGCATGGTCGGGACGAAGTTGGCGTCGGCGGAGTCGTAGTCGATGCCGGCGTCCTGGAGGGCGGTGCGGACCGCGACCAGGTCGGTGGCCTCGCTGATGACCTCGAAGGACTCACCGAGGTCGTTGACCTCCTCGGCGCCCGCATCCAGGACGGCGCCGAGCACGTCGTCCTCGCCCAGCTCGCCCTTGGGGACGATGACGACGCCCTTGCGGTTGAAGAGGTACGACACCGAGCCCGGGTCGGCCATGGAGCCGCCGTTGCGGGTCATGGCGACGCGGACGTCGGAGGCGGCGCGGTTGCGGTTGTCGGTGAGGCACTCGATGAGCACCGCGACACCGTTGGGGCCGTAACCCTCGTACATGATCGTCTCGTAGTCGGCGCCACCGGCCTCGAGACCGCCGCCGCGCTTGACCGCGGAGTCGATGTTCTTGTTCGGGACCGACGACTTCTTCGCCTTCTGGATGGCGTCGTAGAGAGTCGGGTTGCCCTCGATGTCGACGCCGCCCATCCGGGCCGCGACCTCGATGTTCTTGATCAGCTTCGCGAAGAGCTTGCCGCGTTTGGCGTCGATCACGGCCTTCTTGTGCTTCGTCGTAGCCCATTTAGAGTGGCCGGACATCTGCCTGTCTCCTTCGCGTAACCCAACTCCGTACGAACGCCAGAGATCCTACAAGGACTCCGCCGTCCGGTTCGCGCGCACCATGTCGACGAACAGGGCGTGCACGCGGTGGTCACCGGTCAGTTCCGGGTGGAACGACGTGGCGAGCGCGTTGCCCTGGCGAACCGCGACGATGTGGCCCTCGTGCTCGGCGAGCACTTCGGTCTCGGCGCCGACGGACTCGACCCAGGGGGCGCGGATGAACACGCCCTCCACAGGATCGCCCGCAACGCCCGTCACGTCGAGCGAGGCCTCGAAGGACTCGTTCTGGCGTCCGAAGGCGTTGCGGCGCACGATCATGTCGATGCCGCCGATCGTCTCCTGGCCCGAGCGCGGGTCGAGGATCTTGTCGGCGAGCATGATCATGCCCGCGCAGGTGCCGTAGACGGGCATGCCGGCGCGCACGCGCGCGCGGAGCGGCTCCATCACGCCGAACAGGACGGCCAGCTTGGAGATGGTGGTGGACTCGCCGCCGGGGATGACCAGGCCGTCCACCTCGGCAAGCTCTTCGGGGCGCCGCACCGGCCTGGCCACGGCGTCGGCCGCGGCCAGGGCGATGAGGTGCTCCCGTACGTCGCCCTGGAGTGCCAGGACGCCTATGACAGGTGCGTCAGTCATGTAAGTGCAGTCCTCAGGGGGGGCTTACCAGCCGCGGTTGGCGTAGCGCTCGGCCTCGGGGAGGGTGTCGCAGTTGATGCCGACCATGGCCTCGCCGAGGTTGCGGGACGCGTCCGCGATGATCTTCGGGTCGTCGTAGAAGGTGGTCGCCTTCACGATGGCGGCGGCGCGCTTGGCCGGGTCGCCGGACTTGAAGATGCCCGAGCCGACGAAGACGCCCTCGGCGCCGAGCTGGCGCATCAGCGCGGCGTCGGCGGGGGTGGCGACGCCGCCGGCGGAGAACAGCACGACCGGGAGCCTGCCGAGCTCGGCGACCTCCTTGACGATCTCGTACGGGGCGCGCAGCTCCTTGGCGGCGGCGTACAGCTCGTTGTTGTCGTAGCCACGCAGGCGGGCGATCTCGTTCTTGATCTGGCGCAGGTGGCGGACCGCCTCGACGACGTTGCCGGTGCCGGCCTCGCCCTTGGAGCGGATCATCGCGGCGCCCTCGGCTATGCGGCGCAGGGCCTCGCCCAGGTTGGTGGCACCACAGACGAACGGGGTGGTGAACGCCCACTTGTCGGAGTGGTTGACCTCGTCGGCCGGGGTGAGGACCTCGGACTCGTCGATGTAGTCGACACCGAGGGACTGCAGGACCTGGGCCTCGACGAAGTGTCCGATGCGGGACTTGGCCATGACCGGGATCGAGACGGCCTCGATGATCTCCTCGATCATGGTCGGGTCCGACATGCGGGCCACGCCGCCGTCCTTGCGGATGTCCGCCGGAACCCGCTCCAGGGCCATGACGGCCACGGCGCCCGCGTCCTCGGCGATCTTGGCCTGCTCGGCGTTGACGACGTCCATGATCACGCCGCCCTTGAGCTGCTCGGCCATGCCGCGCTTCACGCGCGCGGTGCCGGTCTCGGGGGTCTGGTTGTCGGAGAACGTGCTGGACACGGGTGACCTCGCTGAAGTGAAAGAGGAATCTGCAGCACCGAGGAAACGCGAGAGAAGCAGTCCACAGCAAGGGCCAATGGACAGACGGTGGATCGTTTTCCCGCGAGGGGCCGGTGAGAGTGGCTCGGGCCCGTGCGCAGGGCAGGCCCTAAGCCGGGCGATCGGCCAGGGCCGCGGGCGGCTCGTCGTCCATCTCGAAGGCCAACGGGAACGGCGCGTGCCCCGCCAGCCGGAACCAGCGCACCTTGCGGTGCCGGCGCAGTGCCCGGGCCGCCCGTACGGAGTCGTTGTGGAAGCGCCGGGCCATCGGAACCCTGCGCACCGCCTCGGTCAGTTCCCGGATGGCCTGCTCTCCCCCCGGGGCCTCCCGTACCGCCTCCACCTGCTGCGTCTCGGCGAACACGGCCCGCAGCGCCTGGCTCAGGTCGCTCTCCGCGACCTCCCGCTGCTCTTCCTCGGCCTGCCGGGCGGCATGCGCGGCCTCGTACAGGACGATCGAGGCAGCCGGGTCGAGCACGCCGGAGGTGGCCAGTTCCTGGGTCACCGAGGCGCGGCGCAGCAGTTGGGCGTCGAGACCGGCGCGCGTGGCGTCGATGCGGGCGTGCAGCCGGTCGAGCCGCCCGGCCGTCCAGCTCAGGTAGAGGCCGATCGCGACCAGCGCGACGAGGATCCAGATCAGGGTTGCGGTCACGGGCGGCAAGGCTACCGGGGCGCTCCGCTGGGGTTGGCCGGGTGTCGCGCGGGGCGTTGAAGCGGGCGTTCCGGGGGCTGCCGCCCCCGGGCCCCCGCTTCGGCCCGAACGGCCTCGTCCTCAGACGCCGGACGGGCTGAGATTGCCTGGACCGTCGTCGGCACACACTCCCCGAGGACTCGTCAGTCCCGCGCCAGTCCCAGCCGCGCCCGCAACCCCGGCGCCCGCTCGTCGTCCGCCGCGGCGACCGCCGCCGCGCCCGAGGTCACCGTCTCGTAGACGGACAGGATGTCCGCGCCGACCGTCGACCAGTCGAACCGGCGTACGTGCGCGCTGCCTCGCTCGCGCAGCTCGGCCAGCCGTACCGGGTCCCCGAGCAGCCGGACGGCGGCCTCGGCGAGCGCGTCCGCGTCCTCGTTGGCGAACAGCTCGCCCGCCGCGCCCTGGTCGAGCACCTGGGTGAAGGCGTCCAGGTCCGAGGCCAGCACCGGGGCCCCCGCCGACATCGCCTCGACCAGGATGATCCCGAAGCTCTCGCCTCCGGTGTTGGGGGCGACGTACAGGTCGACACTGCGCAGGAAACGGGCCTTGTCCACGTCGCTGACCATGCCGAGGAACTCGACGCGGGGGCGGAGTTCGGCGGGCAGCGACTCGACCGCCTCCTTCTCGTCGCCGCGCCCGGCGACCAGCAGCCGGGTCTGCGGGCGCTCGGCGAGGATCTTCGGCAGGGCCCTCATCAGCACCGGCAGACCCTTGCGGGGCTCGTCGATGCGGCCGACGAAGCCGATCGTGTCGCCCTGCCACTCGGGCTTGGGTTCGGCCCGGGCGAAGAAGTCGACGTCGACGCCGTTCGGGATCACCACGGCGTCGCCGCCGAGGTGTTCGACGAGCGTGCGGCGGGCGTACTCGCTGACGGCTATCCGCGCGCTGATCTTCTCCAGGGCGGCCTGCAGGATCGAGTACGCGGCGAGCATGGCCCGGGAGCGCGGGTTGGAGGTGTGGAAGGTGGCGACGATGGGCCCCTGAGCGGCCCAGCACGCCAGCAGGCCGAGGGACGGCGAGGCCGGCTCGTGGATGTGGATGACGTCGAACTCGCCGTCGTGCAGCCAGCGCCGCACCCGGGCCGCCGACAGGAAGCCGAAGTTCAGGCGGGCCACCGAGCCGTTGTACGGCACCGGCACCGCGCGGCCGGCCGAGACGACGTACGGCGGCAGCGGGGTGTCGTCGTCGGCCGGGGCGAGGACGGAGACCTCGTGGCCGAGGCGGATGAAGTACTCGGCGAGATCGCGGATGTGGAACTGGACGCCACCCGGTACGTCCCAGGAGTACGGGCAGACGATGCCGATCCTCACGCCGTCCCCCCGGCGGGAGAACGCGCGGGATCAAGGTCCTTGAGCCACAAGCGCTGCAGCATGTGCCAGTCCTCCGGATGTTCGGCGATCCCTGTGGCGAAGGCATCGGCCAGCGCCTGTGCCATGACAGACGTCTTCTCGGCCCGCGTACCTGACTCGGGGACCTCGATCGGGGGGTGCACACGGCCCCGCATCACCGGTGAGTCGTCGTACCAGAGGGTCACCGGCAGCAGCAGCGCGCCGGTCTGCTGGGCGAGCAGCGCCGGACCGGCCGGGATCCGGGTGGCCTCGCCGAAGAACCGGACCTCGACGCCGGAGGAGGACAGGTCCCGTTCGGCGACCAGGCAGACCAGGCCGCCGTCGCGCAGCCGCCGGGCCAGCGTGCCGAAGGCGGTACCGCCGCTGTGCGGGAGGACCTCCATGCCGAGGCCCTCGCGGTAGGCGACGAAACGGTCGTACAGCGTCTCCGGCTTGAGGCGCTCGGCGACCGTGGTGAAGGGCGTGTCGAGCTTGGTGGTGACCCAGGCGCCGGCGAGGTCCCAGTTGGCCATGTGCGGCAGCGCGAGGATCACGCCCTTGCCGGCCGCGAGGCCGTCGGTGAGGTAATGCAGATCCTTGGCCTCGAAGCCGCTCCTGACGCGCTCGGCGCTCCAGGCGGGGAGCCGGAAGGACTCCATCCAGTAGCGCAGGTACGAGCGCATGCCCGCGCGCGAGAGCTCGGCGAGGCGCTCGGGAGTGGCGTCGGGCACCACGCGCGCGTAGTTGCTCTCCAGCCGTTGGACGCCCTTGCCGCGCCGTTTCCAGGCGAGGTCGGCGATGGTCCGGCCGAGCCGCACGGCGACCGGCTCGGGGAGCTTCTTCACCACTCCCCAGCCAAGGCCGTACAGCGCGTCGGCGGCCCGCTCCTGCGCGCTCACTTCGCCGCCTCACTCCCGTGCGTCTCCTGCCGGGCGGCGGCCTCCGCCTCGGCGGACTCCCGGCGGACCGTGACGACCCGCTGGATCAGCGTGACCAGGCTGCCGACGGCCACGACCCACAGGGCGATCGGCAGCAGGTACTGGATACCGGGTACCCCGAACTTGTGCAGGCCCGCGAGCCCGGCCAGGACCAGGGCGATCACCAGGCGCTCGGCACGCTCGACGAGTCCGTTGACGGCGACCGGCAGGCCGATCGACTCGCCACGGGCCTTCGTGTACGACACCACCTGGCCGCTCGCCAGGCAGAAGATGGAGACGGCGCACAGGGCGTTGTCGTCGCCGTGCCCGGCGTACCAGAGGGCGAAGCCGCCGAAGATCGCGCCGTCGGCGACCCGGTCCAGCGTGGAGTCCAGGAAGGCGCCCCAGCGGCTGGAGCGGCCGAGCTGGCGGGCCATGTTTCCGTCGACGAGGTCGGAGAACACGAACAGTGTGATCACGATCGTGCCCCAGAAGAACTCGCCCATGGGGTAGAAGACCAGCGCGCCCGCGACCACACCGGCGGTGCCGATGAGCGTCACCGTGTCCGGGCTGACGCCCAGCCGGATGAGAAACGCGGCGAACGGTGTGAGGACACGCGTGAAGAATGCACGCGCGTACTTGTTCAGCATGGCCTTCCCGAGGGTCGGTGTGGCCGAGCGGCCCCTGCTGGCCACCGGCTGGCCCATCGTAGCCACGCGCGCGCGTGGCCGACGGCCGGGCACCACGTCCTGTGATCCGGCGTACCGCCCGCGACCGACGGTGGACCGCGGGATCGCGTCCGTCGTATGGACGCACCGTGACGGGAGTGGAAAGCTCGAAGAACACCGCGGGCGTCGCCGGAGCCGCCATCACGCGGGCCGCATGTCCGCGCCCACAGTGACCTCACCGTGCACGGGAGGCAAGGCCATGGGTGACAAGGCGAACGCACACCCCGGAGCCGCCGGCAGGGCAACAGCGGCCGACCAACCCGCGTCCGTACGGAATGTGGTGCTGGTCGGCCACTCCGGATCGGGCAAGACGACATTGGTGGAAGCTCTCGCACTCACGACGGGAGCGGTGAACCGGGCGGGCCGCGTGGAGGACGGCGGCACCGTCTCCGACTACGACGAGATCGAACACCGGCAGCAGCGCTCGGTGCAGCTCTCCCTGGTCCCCGTCGAATGGGACGGGTACAAGATCAATCTTCTGGACACCCCCGGATACGCCGACTTCGTCGGGGAACTCAGGGCCGGTCTGCGAGCGGCGGACGCGGCCCTTTTCGTCGTCTCGGCCTCCGACGGGGTGGACGGCTCGACCCGCATGGTGTGGGAGGAGTGCGCGGCCGTCGGCATGCCGCGGGCGATCGTCGTCACGCACCTGGAGTCCGCCCGGGCGGACTTCGAGGACATGACGCGGATCTGCGCGGAGACCTTCGGCGGCGACGACCCCGACGCCGTACTGCCCCTGTACCTGCCGCTGCGCGGGCCGCAGGCCCCGGACGGGCACGCGCCCGTGACCGGGCTGATCGGGCTGCTGTCGCAGAAGCTGTTCGACTACTCGTCCGGGGAGCGCGAGGAGTCCGAGCCGGGCGAGGACCAGCTGCCGCTGATCGAGGAGGCCCGCAACCGGCTGATCGAGGGGATCATCGCGGAGAGCGAGGACGAGACCCTCATGGACCGCTATCTCGGCGGCGAGGAGGTCGACGTCAAGACGTTGATCGAGGACCTGGAGCGGGCCGTCGCACGCGGGGTCTTCTTCCCGGTCCTGGCCGCCGCTCCCGCGGCCGAGGGCGCCCGGCAGGGGCTCGGCACGGTCGAACTCCTGGAACTGGTCACCCGCGGCTTCCCGACGCCGCTGGAGCGCGAGGCACCGAGGGTCACCACCGTCGACGGCAAGCCGCGCGAGCTGAAGCTGTGCGACCCGGACGGGCCGCTGGTCGCGGAGGTCGTGAAGACGTCGTCCGACCCGTATGTGGGCCGGGTCTCGCTGGTGCGGGTCTTCTCGGGGACCCTGCACCCGGACGAGACCGTGCACGTCTCCGGCCACGGCCTGGCCGACCGGGGGCATGAGGACCACGACGTCGACGAGCGGATCGGCGCGCTGTCCGCCCCCTTCGGCAAACAGCAGCGGGTGCTCACCCACTGCATCGCCGGCGATCTCGCGTGCGTGGCCAAACTCGGCCGCGCCGAGACCGGGGACACCCTCTCGGCCAAGACCGACCCGCTGCTCATGGAGCCGTGGGAGATGCCCGACCCGCTGTTGCCGCTGGCCATCCAGGCGCACAGCAAGGCGGACGAGGACAAGCTCTCCCAGGGGCTGTCCCGGCTGGTCGCCGAGGACCCGACGATGCGCCTGGAGCAGAACCAGGACACCCACCAGGTGGTGCTGTGGTGTCTGGGCGAGGCACACGCCGACGTCGCGCTGGAACGGCTGCGCAACCGGTACGGCGTCCAGGTCGACGTCGTCCCGCACAAGGTCTCCCTGCGCGAGACGTTCGCGACCAGGTCGGCGGGCCGTGGCCGTCATGTGAAGCAGTCCGGCGGCCATGGGCAGTACGCCATCTGCGAGATCGAGGTGGAGCCGCTGCCCGGCGGCTCGGGCATCGAGTTCGTGGACAAGGTGGTCGGCGGGGCGGTGCCGCGCCAGTTCATCCCGTCCGTCGAGAAGGGCGTAAGGGCCCAGGCGGCCAAGGGAGTTGCGGCCGGCCATCCGCTCCTCGACATCCGGATCACCCTGCTGGACGGCAAGGCGCACTCCGTGGACTCCTCCGACGCCGCCTTCCAGACGGCCGGCGCGCTGGCGCTGCGGGAGGCCGCGGCCGACGCGAAGATCCATCTGCTGGAGCCGGTGGCCGAGGTGACCGTCCTGGTCGGCGACGACTACGTGGGCGCGGTGATGAGCGACCTGTCCGGCCGGCGCGGCCGGGTGCTCGGCACGGAACAGATCAGCGGCGGACGGACCTTGGTGCGGGCGGAGGTGCCCGAGATCGAGATCGGCCGGTACGCCGTCGACCTGCGCTCCCTGTCCCACGGCACGGCACGCTTCAGCCGCTCCTACGCGCGGCACGAGCCGATGCCGCCGCAGATCGCGGAAAGGGTACGTGAAGAGGTGGGCAGCACTTCCTAGTTGGCGTCCAGCGCCCCTCAAGTGGCGTTCACGGAACGCTCCCCTCCCAGTCGGCGGGCGGCTTCGGCCGTCCGCCGACTGGGATGTTGTCCGTCCGCCGACCGGATGTCGTACGTCCCTCGACGCGATGTTGGTACGTCCGCCGACGGATGTCCGTGCCTGCGGATACGCTGATCACCTGATCAACAGGTGTGCGAAGCAAGGAAGTCGGGAAGGCCGCATGAGCAGGAGTCGCGGCGATCGGGGGCGGGAATGACCGTTGACAGCGGTTACGCGGACATCTTTGGTCCGCAGGTGCCGCGCACGGGCGACGAGGGACAGACGGCGACGTTCGCGCTGGCCTCGGCGGCCTATCGGGACAATCCGGTCAGGGACATCCTCGCGGCCAACAGCGAGTGGCACCAGTCGACCGTCTCGGACGGGCGCAAGTGGGCGCGGATCTTCCGGCCCAACCTGGGCGAGGCCTTCTCCGCGGCCGTGGTCGCCCGCATGCTGGGGGCCGGCCGCAAGCCGCTCATCCAGTCCTTCGGTGCCGAGCCACAGGCCGTGGTCGAGCACTGCCTCGCGGCGAACAACATCCGCAGGGACCGCGACAACCTGCTGACCATCGTCATGGTGCTGTGCGGTGTGCTGTTCCTGCCCGGACTCCTCATCTGGCTGCTGGTCTTCCAGATCCGCACCACCGTGGCGAAGACGGAGAACAGGCAGGCCGGAGCGCTCGCCACCGCCCTGCTCGTCGGGGTCGGCGCCCTCGCCGTGATCTTCCTGGTGCGCACGCCGTTCGGCGGGTTCTGGGCGTGGTACGCACGAGCGGCGATCGTGATGCCGGTGGTCGGCTGGTTCTGGGCCAAGCAGATCTGCGAGCGCACGGCCAGGGACCTCAGGGAGCGCTGGGACAGCCTGCTCTCCGGCAGCAGCGTCGGGGCGAAGGTGCCCGAGGCCGTGCCGAGCAGCCCCCGCGAGACCGCGGCCGAGCAGTTGCGCCAGTCCCTCGCCCAGCTGAGCGCCGAGCAGCAGTCCAACTCCGTGTTCTACGCCGGGCCCAAGGGCATACTCGGCATGGGCACCCGCTGGGGCAGCTGGCAGCTCGCCGAGGACCTCGTCTCACGCCATCCGGACCGGGAGATCCACCCATTCCGCAGCTGGGACGTCATACGGTCCATCCACGACAAGCTGCGCATGCTGGAGCGGAACACGCTGAACACCGGCGGCTTCCCGAAGGCGTCCGTACGGCACTGGGTCGTCACCCCGGTCGGGGAGAACGCGAAGGCGGTCGCCCGGCCCGAGGGCACGGACGTGAGCGCGTACCAGGTGAAGCCGCACGCCATACAGGACATCTGCAACAAGCAGCAGTTCGGCGCGGGCGACCGGCACTACCTGGGCGTGCAGTGGACGCTGTGGGACGGGCAGCTGGTCATCACCATGATGATCACCGTGACCGTGCTGCACGAGACGCTGCGCATCGAGGTGACCGGGCACGCCCTGGGCCCGGTGCACTCCCTGTTCACCTCGAAGCCGGAGGCCAAGGAGAAGGAAGTCGCCAAGCAGGTCAAGTTCTGGGAGACCCGGAAGGTGAAGCTCCCGCTGGTCGACGCGGACGAGGTGGTACGCCTGGCCGCCCGGGCGCCCCTGACCTGGTATCCGCCGCTGCTGAACTGGCTCGGCGGCACGCTGACGCTCCCCGAGCCCTTCGGGCTGCGGCACGCCTGGGCGGACAAGCCGTGGCGGCACCGCTTCATGGCCGACGACGCGCTGCGCGCGGCCACGCCGGTGCTGCGGGTCGTGCACGCCGCGGCGATCCGGGTCCTGGAGGAGAACGGCGTGGACACGGAGAAGTTCGGCAACCGGTCGGCGTTCCTCAGCACGGCGGTGCAGGACGCGTCGCCGCGCAAGGCGGACGTGTACGACGCGTAGGTGGGGTGGGGGCCGCACCACGAACCCCCACTCCGCCCAAGGATCAGGCCGTCGGCCAGGACTCCGCCAGCATCTTCCGGGTGTCCGCGAGCAGCTGCGGCAGCACCCTGGTGTGGCCGACGACCGGCATGAAGTTCGTGTCGCCGCCCCAGCGCGGGACGATGTGCTGGTGCAGGTGGGCCGCGATACCGGCGCCGGCCACCGAGCCTTGGTTCATGCCGATGTTGAAGCCCTGCGCGCCGGACGCGGTGCGCAGCGCCGTCATGGCCTGCTTGGTCAGCGCACCCAGTTCGGCCGTCTCCGCGTCGGTGAGTTCCGTGTAGTCGGCGACGTGGCGGTAGGGCACGACCATCAGGTGCCCACCGTTGTACGGGTACAGGTTCAGCACCGCGTAGACCTGCTCACCGCGCCTGACGATCAGCCCGTCCTCGTCGGACTTGGCCGGGATCGAGCAGAAGGGACAGCCGTCGTCGGCGCCCGGGCCGGTCGGCTTGTTCTCACCCTGGATGTAGGCCATCCGATGGGGTGTCCACAGACGCTGGAACGCGTCCTGGGTCCCCACGCCCCACTGCTGCTCCGGCTCACTCGTCATGCAGTGCAGCATATGACTTCGCCCGTTCGCGCCGTGTCGCCGGGTTGTGGGAAAAGCGTCCCGGGCCAAGCTGGGCCGGTGGACGACGCGCATGCACGGGACGACGACAGCCGCACGGCTCGCTGGGAGCAGCACACCGAGATTCCGCTCGCCGTGGCGTCGCTGGTCTTCCTGGCCTCGTACGCCATCCGCGTGCTCGCCCACGGACTGCCCGACGGCCTGCTGGACCTCTGCCTCGCGCTGACCCTGGCCGCCTGGGGGCTGTTCGCCGTCGACTACGCGGTGCGCTGGCGGCTGAGCGGGCAGCGACTGCGCTTCGTACGGACGCACCTGTTGGACACCGTGGTGCTGGTCCTGCCGCTGCTGCGGCCGCTGCGCGTCGTCAAGGCGTACGAGGCGGTGCAGCGCCGGCACGGACGGCCCCGGCTGGCGCTGCACGCGCGCGTGATCGCCTACGCAGGGCTGTCGACCGTCCTCCTCGGCTTCACCGGCGCCCTCGGCGTCTACCAGCAGGAGCACGGAGCCCCGGACGCGACCATCCTGACCTTCGGGGACTCCGTGTGGTGGACCTGCTCCACCCTCGCCACCGTCGGCTACGGCGACGTCGTCCCCGTCACGCCGGTCGGACGCCTGATCGCGGTCGGGATCATGGCCATCGGTCTGGCCCTGCTCGGCGCCGTGACCGGGACCTTCGCCTCCTGGTTGCTCCAGACATTCTCCTATGAGGACGACGAGAGGCCCCCGACGCGATGAACTCGCCGGGGGCCTCACCTGCGCAGGATCAGACCTGCGCCCGCTCCTCGACGACCTTCCCGATCTTCGCGATGGCCTCGTCGAACGGGATGCCGTTCTCCTGCGAGCCGTCGCGGTAGCGGAAGGACACCGAGCCGGCCGACATGTCCTCGTCGCCCGCGATGACCATGAAGGGCACCTTCTGCTTCTGGGCGTTGCGGATCTTCTTCTGCATACGGTCGGAGGAGGAGTCGACCTCGACCCGCAGCCCCTTCTTCTTCGCCGCCGCGGCGAACTTCTCCAGGTACTCGACATGCGCGTCGCCGATCGGGATGCCGACCGCCTGGACCGGGGCCAGCCACGCCGGGAAGGCGCCCGCGTAGTGCTCCAGGAGCACCGCGAAGAACCGCTCGATGGAGCCGAAGAGCGCACGGTGGATCATGACCGGGCGCTGCTTGGAGCCGTCGGGGGACGTGTACTCCAGCTCGAACCGCTCCGGCAGGTTGAAGTCGAGCTGGATCGTCGACATCTGCCAGGTGCGGCCGATGGCGTCCTTGGTCTGGACGGAGATCTTCGGGCCGTAGAACGCGGCGCCACCCGGGTCCGGGACCAGGGGCAGCCCCTGCTTCTCGGCGACCTGGCGCAGCGTCTCCGTGGCCTCGTCCCAGGCCTCGTCGGAGCCGACGAACTTCTCCGGGTCCTTGGTCGACAGCTCCAGGTAGAAGTCGGTCAGGCCGTAGTCCCGCAGCAGGCCGAGGACGAAGGTGAGCGTCTTGTCGAGCTCCTCGGACATCTGCTCGCGGGTGCAGTAGATGTGCGCGTCGTCCTGGGTGAAGCCGCGGGCGCGGGTCAGGCCGTGCACGACGCCCGACTTCTCGTACCGGTACACGGTCCCGAACTCGAAGAGGCGCAGCGGCAGTTCACGGTAGGAGCGGCCGCGCGCGTCGAAGATCAGGTTGTGCATCGGGCAGTTCATGGGCTTGAGGTAGTAGTCCACGCCCTCGTCGAGCTGCATGGGCGGGTACATGCCGTCGGCGTACCAGTCCAGGTGGCCCGAGGTCTCGAAGAGCTTCCCCTTCGTCGCGTGCGGGGTGTAGACGAACTCGTAGCCCTCCTCCTCGTGGCGGCGGCGCGAGTAGTCCTCCATGACCCGGCGGATGATGCCGCCCTTGGGGTGAAAGACGGCGAGGCCGGAACCGATCTGCTCGGGGATGGAGAACAGGTCGAGCTCGGAGCCCAGCTTGCGGTGGTCGCGCTTCTCCGCCTCGGCGAGGAAGTCGAGGTGCGCCTTCAGCTCGTCCTTGGTGGGCCAGGCGGTGCCGTAGATGCGCTGGAGCATCGGGTTCTTCTCGCTGCCGCGCCAGTAGGCGGCCGCGTTGCGCATCAGCTTGAACGCCGGGATGTTCCGGGTGGTGGGCAGGTGCGGGCCGCGGCAGAGGTCCTTCCAGCACAGGTCGCCGGACTTGGCGTCCAGGTTGTCGTAGATCGTCAGCTCGCCGGCGCCGACCTCGACGTCCGCGCCGTCGTCCGTGGAGGCGGAGCCCTTGATGCCGATCAGCTCCAGCTTGTACGGCTCGGACGCCAGCTCCTCGCGAGCCGCCTCGTCGGTCACCACACGGCGGGAGAAACGCTGGCCGCGCTTCTGGATCTCCTGCATCTTCTTCTCGATGGCCTTGAGATCCTCGGGTGTGAACGGCTTCTCGACATCGAAGTCGTAGTAGAAGCCGTCCTTGACCGGCGGGCCGATGCCCAGCTTGGCCTCGGGGAAGAGCTCCTGCACGGCCTGCGCCATCACGTGCGCGGTGGAGTGGCGCAGGATGTTCAGGCCGTCCTCGGAGGAGATCTCGACGCCCTCGACCTCCTCGCCCTCGGACAGGACGTACGACAGGTCCTTCAGCTCGCCGCCCACGCGCGCGGCGATGATCGAACGCTCGCCGGGGAAGAGTTCGGCGGCCGTGGTGCCCGTCGTCACCACGCGCTCTTCCCGCTCGGAATCGCGTTGGATGATCACACGGACGTCTGACACCGGTCTCTCCTGACTGAAGGCGGATGCGGCGCCATACCGAGAGCGCGCGCAATAGGGGATCGTACCGACCCGGGACCGCCCTCCGCGAAATCAGTCCCCGCCGCAGGCCTCCTCGAAGAAGGCCGTGATCTCCGCGGTCTCCTGGAGCGACTTCATCAGCCGGTCCCGCTCGGCCTCGTCCACCTGCACCGGTTCGACCCCGGAGGCGTCCGTGAGGCGCCGGAAGCCGCCCCTGCTCTCCAGCCGCCCGTGCACCCGCACCGGCAGTCCGACCAGGTGCGCGTGCCCGGCGATCCGGTACGACTCCTCGTCCAGCGTCAGTCGTATGTGCGGGATCTCGGCGCCCGCGATCACCCGCAGCCGTACCGATCCCTCCCCGCGCGGCCCCGACCTGCGCATCCGGACCACCGCCCCGGTGATCCGGACCGGCATGGAGGGCTCCTCGCGCAGATAGCGGGCGCCGGCCTCCCGCAGCACGGGCAGGTCACCGGGCGAGAACTCGACGGCCTCGGCGGGCGCCGCGCATCCTTCGGGCACACCGGCGGCCGGTGCCCACTCCACGCCGATGCGCGCCCCCTCCGTACCGCGTACGAGCGCGATCAGAGCTTCGGTGAGCTCGCGGCTGACGCCCGCCGCGACGGCGCCGTCGAAGGCGTCCATGCCGCCGGTGGCCCGCTGGTAGTCGATGGCCTCGCGGGCGGCGTACAGGGCCTGGTGCAGGCGGACGGCGAGCGGGCGGCCGGTGCCGGCGGGCACGAAGGCGGTCAGGCGGCGGCCGCCTGCCGCGGAGCCGACGAGGACGTTCTCCAGGACCGCGGCGGCGGAGCGGCGGTAGCGGGCACCGTAATAGCCCGCACGCGCGCGGGTGGCGAGTGCTCCGGCGAGCAGGGTCTGGCGGGCGGCCGAACGCAGCTGTTCCTCGACCGTCCAGGGGACGGTTCCGGCCGGACCGGTCGGGACGTCGCGCCACCAGCGGATCTCGTCACTGGGCACGGCGAGGGAGACCAGCACCTCGCGTGCGGAGGGTGTGCCGCTGCGGGACAGCGCGAGCAGCGCCTCGGCGAGCAGGTCCTCGCTGTCGGGGAAGGCCCGGCTCTCGGGCACGAGCAGGCTGGTTCCGCCGGCGCCCGGCCCGGGCGGGGTCCAGCGGCCGTAGCGCCCCGCCGCTCCCCCGCGCCGCTGCCAGCCGTGCCGGCGCAGCAGGGCGCCGAGGACGACGGGGTCGACCTCGCCGGGCTCGGGGGGACGGTTCCAGGCAGCGGTCTGGTCGACGGGGTGGGGTCGTACGAGCCGCAGTGACTCTTCCGTCGGGCGGTGCGTCATGGTCTGCCTCCCGTCCCGACGCGCGTCATGATCTCGCAGAGCGCCCGGTCGTCGAAGATGCGCGAGGTCGGTATCCGCACGGTGGTCCGGTTCCGGCCGGTGATGGCGTGACCGGCGAGGTTGACCCAGTAGCAGCAGTGCCGGAGGTCCAGCCGGTCGTGGCTGGCGCGCAGCCAGTCGTCCGGGGATCTCGGCACGAGCATCACGACCAGGATCTTGTGGACCGAGACCGGGGTGCGGGCGAGCTTGCGCAGGTGGTCGTTGTCGAGCGTGAAGGAGAAGGTGCGGCCGGGGGGATTCGGCGGGATCTGGTAGGTGCATTTCAGCTGCACCTTGATGGTCACCTCGTCGTCGACGGTGTGCCCGGGTGAGCCGTGACTGACGTGCCAGTCGATGCCGTTGTCCGGAAAGGGCTGGGACAGTGAGCAGCCGGCGGCCGCCGCGACCGCGTGCAGGTAGCCCACCTGCAAGGTCTCCATGCAGGCGGTGGTGGCGAGTGTGCCGCGATGGGGGCTGGTGCGTTCGGGCAGCAGCCCGCCCCGCTCGGGCTGGGCTATCGCCATGACGAACAGCCTTCCAAGCCAAGTGATATGCCCAGACCTGGGCCGAGTGAATCCCGCGCCGGGTCGCTGAACTGCAAAGACCCGTACTCCTGTTGTGTCCTTCCGGCGTACGGCGCAAACAGCCCGGGTATCACCAAACGGGGCAGACGACGGGGCGTCAGCTGCCGTGGGTGAACGAGGGGTTGAGTAGGTATGACGTGCTGGTACGAAGGGCCCCTGGCCGCTTTCGACACGGAGACCACGGGTGTCGACGTCGAGACCGATCGGATCGTGTCGGCCGCCGTCGCCGTCCAGGACGCCCCGGGCACCCGGCCGCGGGTGACCCGGTGGCTGGTGAACCCGGGCGTGCCGGTGCCCGCCGGGGCGACGGAGGTGCATGGACTGACGCAGGAGCATCTGCAGCTCAACGGCCGCTGGCCGGCTCCGGTGATGTACGAGATAGCCGAGGCGCTCGCCGAGCAGGCCGCGGCGGGCCGGCCGCTGGTGGTGATGAACGCGCCGTTCGATCTGACGTTGCTGGACCGGGAATTGCGCCGTCATCGCGCCTCGTCCCTGGACCGCTGGTTCGAGTCCTCGCCCATGCTGGTGCTCGATCCGCGGGTCCTCGACAAGCATCTGGACCGCTACCGCAAGGGCCGCCGCACCCTCACCGACCTGTGCGCGCACTACGGCGTCGAGCTGGAGGGCGCGCACGACGCGGGCGCCGACGCACTGGCCGCGCTGGACGTCGTACGAGCGGTGGGGCGCCGGTTCGCGGTCCGGCTGGAGCGGCTGAGCCCCGCCGAACTGCACACCCTGCAGGCGGTGTGGCACGCGGCGCAGGCGCGGGGCCTGCAGGCGTGGTTCGCGCGCAGCGGCACGGAGGAAGCGGTGGACCCGGCGTGGCCGCTGCGTCCGGACTTGCCGGCGGCGGCCGCGTAGGGGCAGCAAAAAAAGCCGGTCCGTCTGGGACGGACCGGCTTTTCCCGGTGGGCGATACTGGGTTCGAACCAGTGACCTCTTCGGTGTGAACGAAGCGCTCTCCCACTGAGCTAATCGCCCGGGAACGCACTGAACCATACAGGTCCGCGCGCCCTTCCTTCAAACCGCTTCCAGCTGGCCGGCGAGACCTTGACGCCCGGCCCGCATCATCAGCCGGTGGTTGGCGCGGAACACCGGCCGTCCCGGTACGGCCAGCCGCCGCAGCAGCGGTTTGTTCACGTGGACCTCCTGCTCGTAGCGGGCGAGGCTGCCCGTGCCGTCCGCGGTGACCGTCCAGCGCGCCCAGCCGTCGATGTCCCCGGACACGGCGGTCTCCAGGACTTTGGCCGCCGGGTCGCGCCGCAGCTCGCGGGCGGTGAAGGTCATGCCGTACGGGAGGAGGGAGCGGATGCGGACGACGGCGGTCGTGTCGTCGATCCGGTCCACCTCGCGCACCTGGCGCCACCAGTGCGGATACTCCTCGACGCGTTCGAGTGCGTGGTACACGACGTCGGGCGCCGCGGGCAGGTGCCAGCGGCTGTGGAAGCGGTAGTGGGTCCAGTCCATGAGCGGAGTCTGCCCGTACACAGGCGGGATGAGGCGTAGGTGAGTACCTCCTGAGTACCCGCACTCATGGCGTTCGGCGTGATGCGGACCACACTCGACGGCATGACGCACATTCCGCCCCCGGCCGAGGAGTTGCGGCTCCTCGATGCCGAGCTGTGGCACCTGGACGCCCGCCGGGCCCAGCTGCTGACCCGTCGTGCGTGGCTGGTCGCGGCCCTGCACCACGCGCCGCCGTCCGCGCCTGCCACACCGCCCGCGCCTGTTTTCGCGCCGCCCCGCCCGGAGGCCGCCGCACCGCGTGTCCAGAACGTGCTGCTGCTGCTCGGCGGCATCCTGCTCACCATCGCGGCGATGGTGTTCACGCTGGTCAGCTGGGGGCATCTGGGCATCGCCGGGCGGGCCGTGGTGCTCGGCGCGGTCACGCTGGCCGCGCTCGCCGGGCCGGCGGTGCTGTTGCAGCGGGGGCTGCGCTCGACGGCCGAGTCGGTGGCGGGTCTCGGGCTCGCGCTGACGGTTCTCGACGCGTACGCACTGCACGAGGTGATCCTCGCGGACGTGGACGGCACGGGGTTCGCGGCGGTCGCGTCGGCCGTGCTCGCGGTGCTGTGGGCCGCGTACGGTCTGCTGCCGGCCACGGCCGCCCTGCGTCTGCCCCTTCCGGCCGCTCTGGCCGCGGCCCAACTCCCGCTGCTCCTCTGGTCGGTGGCTGCCGACGCCGACCCCTACGGGATCACGGCCGCGCTGTTGCTGACTGCCGCGTTCGACACGGTTGTGGCACTCCGGGTGCCTTCCGGATCCGTACGGATCGCCGCCACCGTCGGCGCGTACGGCACGGGCGCCTGGGGCGTGCTGGTCGCCGGCGTGCTGTCCTTGACGGCCACCGGCCCGGGCGCCGCCGCCCGTGCGGCGGCGCTCCTCCTCCTCGCGGCGACGATCGCGCTGGTCGCGGCGTGGCGGAGCCAGGGCGAGAGGCGAGCCCTCGGCCTCGCCGTCACCGCCGGACTGCTCACGGTCGGCGCGCTCGGCGGTGCGGTGCGCCCCGCGCTCGCGGGGGTGTGGACGGTCCCGGCCCATCTGGCTTTGGGGATCGCCCTGTTGGCCGCTCTGCGGGCCGGACGACTGCCCCAGGCGGTGCGGAGCGGCTTCGTGTGGGCCTCCGGCACCGTGCAGGCGCTGGCCGTGCTGTGGGCGCTGCCGGTCCTCGTGGTCACGCTGCTGGGTCCGGCCGGGTGGTCGGCGCACGCGTGGACCGGTGCCCCGTCGGACGCCCGTGCGGCGGTGACGGTCGACGCGCCCTGGCCGCCGCACGCGGCGACGGTCCCGCTCGTGCTGGCGGCCGTCGCGGCCGTGCTCGCCCTGGCGGTCCGTGACGCGGCCTGGCGCCCGCGGGCCCTGACCGGTGCGGTGGGTCTGGCGTGGGCCACCGTGCTCACCCTGGCGCCGGCCCTCGAACTGCCCTACGCCGTCGGCCTGTCGGCGGCGGGGGTCACGACCGCCGGAGCACTCGCGGTGGCGGCGTACGCCCTCCGGGCCACGCCCGAGCACCGGCTCACGCATCCCACTGCCCTCGTTCTCGCGTCGGCCGCCTCCCTCAGTCTCGCCTGCCTCTCCCTCGCCACGCAGACCGCGACCCTGACCGTGCTCTCCGCCCTGACGGCACTGTTCGCGGCGGTCTCGTGGCGCTCACGCCTCGCCCCCGTGACGGCCCCGGCCGCACTCGCGTACGCCGCCGCACTCGCCTGCGCGATCGGTGCCGCCGCCGACTGGACGCCCTCGCACACCGCCCTGCTCGTGCTCGCGGTGCCCGCTGTCGCGGCCCTGCTCGCGGCACGGCTCGGCGGTTCCCCGGCGACCGTGCCGGTCGAGGCGGCAGGCGCCGCCGCCGGTCTGCTCGCCGTGGCACTGGCCGTCACCGACCCGCCCCTGCTGGCCCTGGTCCTGGCCCTGTGCGCGGTGATCACCGCCGGCACGGCCGTACGCCCGGACCGCCGCGCCCTCGGCTACGCGGCCACCGCCCTGTTCGTGCTGGCGACCTGGGTCCGGCTGGCTTCCTGGGACGTCGGAACCCCGGAGGCGTACACCCTCCCGGTCACCGTCCCGGCGTTGCTGGTCGGCGCCCTGCGCCGGCGCCGCGATCCGCGGGCGTCCTCCTGGACGGCGTACGGCCCGGGCCTCGCCGCCACTCTCGTGCCGAGCCTCGTCGCGGCCTGGGGCGACGCCCACTGGACGCGCCCCCTGCTGCTGGGCCTCGCGGCACTGCTGGTCACCCTGCTGGGCGCCCGGCACCACCTCCAGGCCCCGCTCCTGCTCGGCGGCTGGGTACTGACTCTGGACGCGCTGCACGAACTCGCGCCCTTCCTCGTCCAGGTCACCGACGCCCTCCCCCGCTGGGCGCCTCCCGCCCTCGCCGGACTGCTGCTGCTCGCACTCGGGGCGACGTACGAGCAGCGACTGCGCGATATCCGGCGGGTGCGGGAGGTCCTGGGGAAGATGAACTAGCCGACGGCTACGGCATCTTGTCCCCCAGCAGTGCCAGGTTCTCGATGGCGGCGAGGCCGTAGAGCGCGGTGTCGTTCGTGGCCACCCAGGTGGCCTCGCTGCCCGGGACCAGCGCGGCCGGGCCGCTCAGCTTCTCGGTCTTCCAGGGCGCCGACTCCTTGTAGCCGTCGGAGTTGTAGAACTTGTCCCACGCCCGCTTGGCGAGCTTCTCGTCGCCGGTCTTGACGGCGGCGTACGCGTCGAGGCGCGAGTGGCCCTGGAACAGCAGCAGGGAGCCGAAGTTGGAGCCGTAGCGGGCCGCCTGCTCGGCCTTCGTCGCGTTGAAGTAGCGGCAGTAGTCGAAGTAGGCCTCGTTGAACTTCGGCATGTCGACGAGGTCGATGAGCTCGGCGCACAGCTCGTTGAGGCCGAAGACGGCGGAGAGGTGCGACACGCCGACCACCGGCTTGTCGGCGACGGCGAACCTGCCCGTGTCGAGGTCGTACAGACCGGTCCCCTGCACGAAGCCGTTGGGCTGGGCGGCGATCGTCTCCATCGTCGACAGGACGCGCGCCTTGGCCTTCTCCCACTTGGGGCCCTTGCGCTCCCACTCCGTGAGCCAGGCGGACACCAGACCGCTCCAGTCCGTGCCGAAGCCGATCGACAGGGCGTGCCGGTCGGGCGTGTACGGCTCGGTGCGGATCTTGCGGATCGGGTCGAGGACGAGGAACGTCTCGTCGGAGTCGACGTTGGCGTGCATGAGGTCGCCGACCCGCTCGTCGGCCGTGAGGAAGTAGTAGTAGCGGCGGTACGTCGTGTTGGCGATGCGCTGCTGCTTGGCGCTGTCGGCGTAGTGCTGCACACCGTGCCGGGTGCCGAGACCGGCCCACTTGCCCAGGTGGTAGACGTCCACCTCACCGGTGTGCCGGGTCATCGCCTCGGCGAAGCGGAAGATGTCCGCCCGACCGGAGCGCAGGTACGCGAACCACAGCCACAGGTCCGGCGACAGTTCGGAGTTGTCCCAGGCGTATCCGCCGATGTCGTACCGCCACTGGTGCCGGACCGTGTCGTACGTGTGCATGATGTCGCCGTAGTCCCAGAAGCCGTACCAACGGCGCTGCTCCACCTGGTCCTTGTAGTAGGTGAAGAGGAAGTCGAGGTGGTCCTCGATCTTGGCCTTGGCGGGCGTGGAGCGGTCCGGCTCGGAGTACAGACCCGGGCCGAAGACCCCGGCCTTGATGAGCTGCTTGGGCGGGGCGGCCAGCTGGGGCAGCACCCGTACGGCCTCGACCTGTTCGGCGAGTGTCTCGGCGCTCGGCGTCGACTCGTTGGCCCAGAAGAGGAGTTCGGAGGTACGGGCGATGCCGTAGGGGGTGCCGAACTCGGGCTCGTAGTCCTCGTAGGTGATGTTGAGGCCTTCGAGCTGCTCGGCGAAGGTGTCCTGGCCCATGCCGTCGTGGTAGAAGCGCAGGTCCATGGGCTGCGCCTCGGGCGACCAGAGCCAGAGGGTGACCTCGGCCTCGTCGGTCTGGGCGTCGCGGATGTCGAGCTGGGCCGGGAACTTCTCCCAGAAGTCCCGCAGGCCGAAGGAGAACCCGCCGCTCGCCCCGCCGACGTATCCGAACCCGGAGGCGCGCCTGCCGCCGCCGGCGCCGATCCAGCCGTGGCCCTTCTTGGTGCGCTTGCGCAGGCCGAAGCCGTCGGCGGAGAGCTGGGAGAGGGTGTAGTCGCCCCATTCCGGGATGTACTGGAGCCGGGTGGTGACCCGCTGGTCCCAGGTGGAGGGGTCAGGCAGCTTCTTCCCCTCGTACTGCGCCGCCTGCACGGCCGCGCCCGGGTCGCGGCGCAGTCCGGTGATGCCCTTGACGGCCTCGCGCAGCAGACCGGTGCCGTCGCCGCCGATGCGGATGTGGCGGTCGTACGACTGGTCGCGCATCGGCACGGTGAAGCGGACGCCGAGGCCGCGGATGAAGTCGCCGCTGGCCTTGCCGGGCTCCTGCGTGCCGTCGAAGGTGATGGTGTGCACCATCCGGAAGGAGTCGGCGCCCGCGTAGAAGTACAGCCGGATGGAGAACGGCAGCCAGCTGCGGCTGCCCTTGCGGTGCTTGCCGTCGATGCGGACGACCGCCCTGACCGGGCCCTCCTGCTCGACCTCGACCTTCGAGATGGCACCCTCGAAGCGCTCGGTCTTGACCGCGCCCCGGTCCTCGTCCTCGATCTCGGGCTGGCGGATGAGGACGAGCCGGCCGTTCTTGGCGATCTCGGTCGAGCCGCGGGTGACCGACTTGATCAGCGTGGCGCCGGACTTGCCGATCTTCGCGGTGATCACGCCGGTCGAGATGTCGATGGTGCCGCCGCTCTTGTCGACCGTGACCTTCTTGGCGGGGGCGGCGGTCTCGCCCGCGGTCAGGGTGAGCTTGCCGGTACCCGAACTGACCGCGTGCGCGGTCCACTTGAGCGAGCCGTCGGGCCAGTACGCGATCGGCCACGACTGCGCGGGCACGGCCTTGCCGTCCGCGTCCGTGATCGCGAACTTCTGGTCCTTCTGGTACGTGCCCTTGGGCCAGGGGACGCCGACGGTGGAGCCGGGGGCGGCGCCCAGGCCGCCGTCCTCCAGCCAGTCCAGGGTCACCGGATCGGCGTCGGCCTCGGCGGCTCTCGGCGCGGCCTGCGCTTCGTTCGCTCCTAGGGCCCAGCTGAACTGCGCGGCGGCGCCGGCTACGGCGGCTGCCTTGAGGATGGACCTGCGGGGGATGGGAGACATGAGAATCCAGCCTTTCCTTTCCACATGCGGATGGTCAGGGGCATGACAGAGAGAGGTACGACGCCCAGGGCGCCGACCTTGTGCGAGGACACCGCGGGTCAGCGGTGCCGGTACCGCTCCTCCACGGCGACGGCCGCCGCCGCGACGGCCCCCAGGACGGGGACCGCCAGCGGTGCGACGAACATGGCGGACAGGGTGACGACAGCCAGCCCGCAGACGACCAGGAAGGACCCGGCGGGATCGAGCACGGTCCGCCGCCCCGCGTCCGCGAGCAGCGCCCGCCAGGTGGCACCCGGCGTCCAGACGGCGGCCGCCCGCAGCAGCGCCACGGCGAGTCCGATCAGCGCGAAGATGCCGACCGCCCCGACGAACGGCCCGCCGGGAATCCCGGCCCGTGCGGCCAGGACGTCCACCCAGACCGCGGCGGCCGCCACCCAGCCGACGAGCCCGACGATCCACCCGGCGCGCGCGGCCGTACCGAAGTCCGCGACGAACTCCCGCCAGCCACCGTTCTCGTGGGCCGTACGGCGCCGCAGGTGCCGCGCGCCGGCGGCGAAGGCCGCGGGGTAGGTGACGACCCCGAGACAGGCCACGGCGATCCACACGCCGGTGAGCAGGCACTCGGCGAAGAGCGCGAAGCGTTCGCCGAACATGGACCCCCTGCGCCGGGAACGGGCCTTCACACGTGCTTCCGCCATGGTGACCGCCTCAGCCCTTTCTGCTCACTTCAGTCCGGACGTCGCCATACCGTCGATGAGGTACCGCTGGAAGGCCATGAAGAAGGCGATGACCGGCACCAGCGCCACCAGCGACATCGCGATCATGCTGCCGTAGTTGGAGATGCCCTCCTGATCGCGGAACATCATCAGGCCGAGCGAGACGGTGTAGTTGTCAGGGGTGTTGAGATAGATCAACGGACCCATGAAGTCGTTCCACGCGTTGATGAAGGTGAAGATCGCGCTGGTGATGAGGGCGGGCCGGCACAACGGCAGCACGATGGACCAGTAGGTCCTCAGGTGCCCGCAGCCGTCGAGCTTGGCGGCCTCGTCCAGCTCGCGCGGCAGCCCGCGCATGAACTGCACCATCAGGAAGACGAAGAACGCCTCCGTGGCCAGGAACTTGCCCGCCACGAGCGGGACCAGGGTGTCCGTGAGCTCAAGCTTGCGGAACATCACGTACTGCGGGATGAGCAGGACGTGGTACGGCAGCAGCAGCGTGCCGATCATCAGCGTGAACAGCAGGTTCCGGCCGGCGAACCGGATCTTGGCGAAGGCGTACGCGGTCAGCGAGCTGGACAGCACGACACCGACCACGGCGAGACCCGCGTACATCAGCGAGTTCGTGAAGAACGTGCCGATGGAGATGCCGGAGATGCCGTCGGCGAGCCCGGAGAAGTTCTCCCAGACCGGCTTGGTGGGCAGCAGGTCGATGCTGGCGATGATGTCCTTGCTCGGCTTGAACGAGGCGCCGACCACCCAGATCACGGGGTACAGGACGACCGCGAGGACGGCGAGCGCGCTCACATGCCAGGCGAGGGATCCGGTGCGCCGCCGCTCACCCGCGGTGCGCACGGCGGGGGTGCTGACAGTGGTCACTTGGCGGCCTCCTCGTAGTGCACCCACTTCTTCTGCGACCAGAACAGGACCGCCGTGACGAGCGCCACCGCGACCACCAGCGTCCAGGCCATCGCGGAGGCGAAGCCCATCTGAGCCTCCTTGAAGCCCTTCTGGTAGAGGTAACAGGTGTAGACGAGGGTGGCGTCGGCCGGCCCGCACTGGGTGTTGGAGACCACGTACGCGGACCCGAAGACCTGGAACGCGTGGATGGACTCCAGCAGCACGTTGAAGAACAGCACCGGGGAGATCATCGGCAGTGTGATGTTCCAGAACCGCCGGAGGGGGCCGGCCCCGTCCATCTCGGCGGCCTCGTACAGCTCCTGCGGAACCTGCTTGAGACCGGCGAGGAAGATGACCATCGGCGCGCCGAACTGCCAGATGCTCAGCGCCACCAGCGCGTAGATGACGTAGTCCGGGTTGCCGATCCAGCCGCCCACGTCCAGCCCGAAGACCTTCTGTGTGCGATCCACGATCGCGTCGTCCGAGAACAGCGCCCGCCACACGAAACCGACGGAGACGCTGGCGCCGATGAGCGAGGGCATGTAGAACGCGGCCCGGTACAGGCCCTGCCCGCTCCGCTTCTGCGCGAGCAGCAGCGCGACCCCGAGCGCGAGCAGCAGCTTCAGCGGTGTGGCCACGACGACGTACTTCAGCGTGACCTCGACCGACTTCTGCCAGCGCGGGTCCTGGAACATGGTCGTGAAGTTGTCGAAGCCCACCCACTGCGGCGGAGTGAAGAGGTTGTAGCGGGTGAACGCGTAGTACAGCGACGCGATCATCGGCCCCGCGGTGAGCACCAGGAATCCCGCGATCCACGGCGACATGAAGAGATAGCCGGAGATGTTCTCGCGGCGCCGCCCGCGCCGCCCGGCGGCAGGAGCGGCGGACCGCTTCTTCACCGGGCGCGCGGGCGCTTCCTTGACGAGCGTCATGGTGGTACGTCCCCTCAGCCCGCGAACGCGGCCTTGGCCTCGCTGAACAGCGCCTTGGCGGCGTCGGCCGGCTTGGTCTTGCCCTGGGAGACCTCGCCGCCGATACGCAGGAACGCCGCCTCGATGACATCGGCGCCCGACGGGTGCGGGGTGATCTTCCCGAGCACGCCGGCCTTGGCGACCTCTTCCTCGTACGCCTTGACGCCCTTGTTGTTGGCGTCGGTGGGCTGGAACGCGTCGTACTGCTCGGTCGTGGCGAGGATGCCGCGGTCGTAGCCCATGATCTTGCCGACCTCGGGGTCGTGGACCATGAAGGAGATGAACTGGGCGACTTCCTTGGGGTGCTTGGTCCCGGAGAAGCCGCTGAGCATCAGCGAGCCGAGGTACTGGCCGGTCTGCTTGCCGTCCGTGGTGGGGATCGGCGCGAGTCCGTAGTCCGACTCGCCCTCACCCTCGTAGCGGATGGAGAAGTTGTCCCAGGTGAACTCGGACGCGGCGAGCCCGGCCGACAGACCCGACTTCGGATAGACCTGCTCGATCTTCTTGGGGTCGGCGACGAGCCCGGACTTCACGCGCTTGTACGCGTCCGTCCACCACTGCGTCAGATCGTCCTCGGTGAAGCCGAGATCGGAGTCGGTGAAGAAGGCCTTGCCGTTCTGCCGCAGGTACAGGTCGTACAGGTACATGATGCCGTGGTAGCCGGTGTCACCGGCGATCTTCAGCTTGTCCTGGATCGTCTGGAGCGTGTCGAAGTACTCGTCCCAGGTCCAGCCCATCTTCGCCTCGACGCCGGCCTTCTTGAAGGCCTTGAGGTCGATGACGAGCGCCATGGTGTTGGCGCCGACGGGGATGCCGAGCTGCTTGCCCTCGACCTGACCGTTCGCCAGAACGCCGTTGCGGAAGTTGTCCAGGCTCAGGTTCCCGGCGTCCGCCTGCGCCTTGAGATCGAGGAGAACACCGCGCTTGTCGTACTTGCGCAGGAAACCGACCGCATTCTGGAATACGTCCGGCGGATTCCCGCCGGAGGCCTGTGTCTGGAACTTCTCCCAGAACGCCTGGTAGTCGGTGAATTCAGGCTTGATCTTGATCTTCGGGTACTTCTTCTCGAAGACCGCGATCGCCTTCTTCATGGCGATGGTGCGCGGCTCGCCACCCCACCACGCATAACGGAGCGTCACCGTCCCGTCCGAGGAGGTACCGCCGTCTCCCCCGCACCCCGTGGTCGCGGCCAGGCCCAGTGTGGCCGCCGTCGCTCCCGCGGCCTTCAGGATCGTACGCCTCTCAACACTCCTGCTGGTTCCCACAGTCGGACCCTCCCCGCAGCGTCGTTGCCGCCTGCATGAATCGTTTCAAGTAAGCGCTTGCTGGCACAAGCTACGGAGGGCCTCGGAGTGCGTCAATGATTCGGACAGGATTTTCTTCCGGGCCCGTGTGGCGAGTTGGCGGTCCGTCGGGGGCGAAGTCGGCGACAGGCAGGGCGACGCCGCAGGTGAGGCGCCCGGGATCGACCGGTCGAACGTGAACTGGCCCTCGGCACGCGGATGTTGATCGGCCAAAACTCGCCGGAGGATGCGCGGCCTTTCCGACCGCGCCGGGACTCGCCGTGCGCGCACACGACGACGGCCCGCCTGCTCTCTCGCAGACGGGCCGTCGTGTCCGGGTGGGCGATACTGGGTTCGAACCAGTGACCTCTTCGGTGTGAACGAAGCGCTCTCCCACTGAGCTAATCGCCCGGACGCAGGGAGAACATTACCCCATGTCAGGGGATACGGATGACCGGCACCGGCCGGCCCGCGCACCCCCGGCGCGGCTCACTGGTTCTTGATCTTCCAGGGCATCACGACGCCGAACTTCCAGAGGTAGATCCCGACGATGACGCCCACGATCACCAGGCCGACCGACGTCAGGATGATGTTGCGCTGCCGGACCTTGGGATCGAGGGCGCGCTGGGCCGCCTCGGTGACCTTGCGCTTGGTCCAGCGGAGCACCAGCTGGGCCCAGACGAACTCGGTCGCCCAGATCGCCATGCCACCGAAGATCACGACCCAGCCCGGTCCGGGCAACGGCAGCATGACGATGCCCAGGGCCACGACCGCGAGTCCGATGACGAAGATCCCGACCTGCCAGCTCAGGTGCAGCATGCGGCGTGCCTGGACGAACGCGGGCGCTTTGGAACCGAGCCCCTGCTCACCCTGCACCTCGTCGGTGCGCGTCTTTTCCACCGCCGCAGCCACCTCGCCCGACCCGTCACTCCCCGTATTCATACGGCCAAACCCTACCGGACGGAAACCGGTCACCGAAATGGGCGTACCGTGCGAACGCTCTCTCGGCCGGAAGAGTTACGTAAAGGCACGCAAAACACTCAGAGGGGTTTACAACGGCACCGTAGGTGGCATGTCGATTTCGCCGACGTGCGAATCCCCGAGCGCACACTGAGCGAAAGGCCCTGGCGCTTATGAACACCACGGTCAGCTGCGAGCTGCACCTGCGCCTCGTTGTGTCGAGCGAGTCCTCCCTGCCTGTCCCCGCAGGCCTGCGGTACGACACGGCCGACCCCTACGCCGTGCACGCCACCTTCCACACCGGAGCCGAGGAGACCGTCGAGTGGGTGTTCGCCCGCGACCTTCTCGCGGAGGGCCTCCACCGGCCCACCGGCACCGGCGACGTCCGTGTATGGCCGTCGCGCAGCCATGGTCAGGGCGTCGTCTGCATCGCCCTGAGTTCGCCGGAGGGCGAGGCCCTGCTGGAGGCCCCGGCGCGGGCCCTGGAGTCCTTCCTGAAGCGGACTGATGCCGCCGTGCCTCCCGGCACGGAGCACCGCCACTTCGATCTCGATCAGGAGCTCTCGCACATCCTGGCGGAAAGCTAGGGGCGAGGCTGCACAGAGCCGCCCGGCGCCGTCCACTCGGGGAGACGGCTCGGGCCCAGACAACCGCATAGGGCACGCGCCGGCGTCGTCATCGTGGATCCCCACGAGGACGGCGCCGGTGCGCGTCGTGCGATCGTCGGCTCCCCGGCGGGCGCGACCCATTACCATCGGCCAGCATCGGCGGGCGCCCGCCCGACCCCCAGGCCAGGGAGCGAAACGTGCTGATCACCCACGACACCCGGTGCGCCCTCGACACCGTGGTGGATCTGGTGAACACCGCCCCGGAGGACGACACGGCTCAGGACGCGCTGGCGGATGTCGCGGGCCTTGAGAATTTCGTACGAAACAACGACATCAGCGATGTCGGAGTGCTCTCGGAGTTCGACCTCTCGGCGGTGCGCAAGATCCGAGGACGGTTCGCGGCGGTCTTCGCCGCACCGGACGCCCGAGCGGCCGCCGCGCTGATCAACGAGCTGGTCGCCGCCGCGGGCACCACTCCCCGGCTCACCAACCACGACGGCTACGACTGGCACGTGCACTACTTCGCGCCCGGCGCCTCCGTCGCCGATCACCTGGCCGCCGACTGCGGGATGGCGCTGGCCTTCTTCGTGGTGGCCGGCGAGCAGGAGCGGCTGCGCCGCTGCGAGGCACCCGACTGCCGCCGAGCCTTCGTGGACCTCTCCCGCAACCGCTCGCGGCGCTACTGCGACAGCCGTACCTGCGGCAATCGCCTGCATGTGGCCGCGTACCGGGCGCGGCGCAAGGAGGCGGCGGGCTGAGCCCGGACGAGGTGCCGGCGTCCTCGCGGTCCCCGGCGGGTGGCGCCGGGGACCGCGGGTATGGCTCACAGGAACAGCAGGTCGTGCAGCGCAGCCGTGAGCAGCAGACACCCGATCACCGCAAGGAAGATCATCAGCGGTGGCTGGGAAAGGGCGAAGAGGCATCCGCGCGGCTCGTCCTGAGGTGGCGCGGCGTCGCTCTGTGTCGTGTCCAGCATCTCGCGGTGATGATGACGCAGTCCGGACGTGTGGCGCGATCAACACGCCCGTAATGCGCGGGAGTTCGCCGAATTCCGTGATGTCCGGTTCGAGTCGTGATCATTTTCGGACGCGCAGAGACTCGCTGTGTCGTTTCAGGCCGTTTCAGTGCTTCACGCGGACGTCAGATGCCGTCGGCCGTCACGTCAGCCGTGCACGTCAGATGCCGTGCTTCTTCAGGATGGCCTCGATGTCGCTGAAGTCCTCCGTGGCGGTCTCGCCGCGGGGCCGGGCCGCGGGTTTGGCCGCCGGGCGGGTGCCCGGTCCCAGGGAGGGCGCCGAGGCCGCCGGCGCCACCGCCTCGCTCTGGGCGGCACTCTTGGCCGCCGCCCTGCGCTCCTTGCGGGTACCGCCCCGGCGGCGCTCCACGGCGCGCGTGCCCGCGAACATCAGCCACGAGACGCCGAGCACCCCGAAGCCCGCCCAGGCCGTCGGGCTGAACGCGGTGTCCGCCAGCCACTCCACGACGCCGGTCATGACCAGGCCGAGCGGCACGAGCGCGTACGCGGCGATGCGCGCGGCGGAGAGGAAACGCTTGCGGTATGCCGTGACCGCCGCGATGCCCAGACCGGCTGCGGCGACGGCGGAACAGACGGTCTCGGCAATCATCCGGTCCTCCAGGGCAGGGCGCGGTCGGGCAGGGGCCTTCGTCCCTTCCATCCTGCACCCCCGGCACCCCGCCGGGCCATGCTCCGACCGGACATCAGGGACATCTCCGGGTCGGCTCCTCCGCAGGTGCCGGTCGGGTCGTACACCCCAGGGGCCGTCGGGGTCGCCGTCGCAGGTGGCGGCCGTGCCGGACCGAGGTCCGGTGGGGCCCTCCCGGTCGCGGCTGGGAGAATGGGGGCATGAGTGACTCCTCCCCCGCCCGTGCCGCCGCCCCCGTTCTCGACGTCTGGTGCGAACTCCAGTGCCCGGACTGCCGTGGCGCCCTGGACGACCTCCGGGCCCTGCGCGCCCGCTACGGCGACCGGCTGGAACTGCGGCTGCGGCACTTCCCGCTGGAGAAGCACAAGCACGCCTTCGCCGCCGCGCAGGCCGCCGAGGAGGCGGCGGAGCAGGGGCAGGGGTGGCCGTACGTCGAGGCGGTGCTGGCCCGGGTGACCGAGCTGGACCGTGAGGGGGAACCCCTCCTGGTCGCGGTGGCCCGGGAACTGGGCCTGGACGCGGAGGAGTTCGACACCGCGCTGATCGACGGCCGGCACATCCTGATCGTGGACGCCGACCAGGCCGAGGGCAAGGCGATCGGCGTGACCGGCACACCCACCTATGTCATCGACGGCGAGCGCCTCGACGGCGGCAAGAGCCAGGAAGGGCTGCGCGAGCGCATCGAGGAGATCGTGGACCGGCTGCTGGCCGAGGGTGCCTGAATCCCGCAGGGCTCCTCGCGTCAGAGCAGTTCCTTGTACAGGTGGTGGGTCCGGGTTCGGTAGCCGAGTGACTCGTAGAGCCGCTCGGCCGGGGTGTTGCCCGCGAACACGTTCAGCCGGATACCGGGCCACCCGGCCGCGACGGCCTGCGCCTCCGCGAGCAGCATGAGCGTCCGGCCGTGGCCGTGGCCCCGGTGACGGGCGTCGGTCTCGACGTCGTAGACGAAGGCACGCTCGTCACGCGATCCCAGCCACAGCGTGCCGACCCGGACCCCGTCGTGCTCCAGCACGCTGAACCGCATGCCCTCGGTGGCCGGGCCGTCGGGCAGCAAGGTGGCGTGGTCCTTCTCGGCCTTGGCCCGTGCCTCGGGCTCGGGCACGCCGCGGGAGATCCAGCTCTGCGCGTAGGCCTTCTTCTCGTGCTCCTGCCAGGCGGCGAACTCCGCCTCGGTCATGGCACGGCTCCGGCTGCCGGCGGGCAGTTCCGGCGGCGTGTCACCGAGGCCCTTCTCCATCAGCCGGTTGCGCAGGACGTACCCGAGGGCGGTCGCCGCCCTCAGTGCCGCCTCGGCCTCGGCCGGCACCGCCGCCTCGATCCGCTTGCAGCCCCAGCCGCGTGCCACCTCCTCCGCGGCGAGCGCGGCCACCGTGCCCCGGCCGCGCCGGCGGTCCGGCTCCTCGATGTGCAGATGCAGGATCCGGGCCACCGTGTCGCCGAGGACGGGGGACGTGCCGAGATGTATCTCGCCGACGGGACGGCTGTTCACGCATACCTGATAGCGGCGTGAGCGCGTCCCGTCGGCCGTGCGCTGGAGCGGCTCGGTCGGCCGCAGGGTCGTGGTCATCACGGGTGTTCTACCCGGTGCCGGGCCCCGGAGCAGCCGAATATGCGGCGGTTTTACGGATCGAGGTCGTGGCCCGACCGCTCCTCGAAGATCCGCATGGCCTTGGCGGTCACCGGGCCCGGTGCGCGGGCCGGTACGCGGTCGTCGACCCGGTGCACGGCCTGTACGTCCCGCAGGGTGGAGGTCAGGAACACCTCGTCGGCCCGTTCCAGGACGTCCAGGGGCAGGTCCGTCTCCTTGGCGCCGGTCCACTCGACTGCCAGGGCGCGGGTGATGCCGGCGAGGCAGCCGGACGTGAGGGGCGGGGTGTGGATCTCGCCGTCGAGGACGACGAAGACGTTCGACCCGGTGCCCTCGCAGAGCTGTCCGACCGTGTTGCCGAAGAGGGCCTCGGTGGCGCCCTGTTCGCGGGCGCGGGCGAGGGCGACGACGTTCTCCGCGTACGAGGTCGTCTTGAGGCCGGTGAGCGCGCCGCGCTCGTTGCGCGTCCAGGGGACCGTGATCACGGCCGTGGAGTCGGGGCGGCGGGCGGACTCGCCGATGGCGACCACCAGCGTCGGGCCGCGCTCGCCGCGGTCGGAGCCGAGCGGGCCGTGACCGCCGGTGTACGTGATGCGCAGCCGGCCGAGCGGCATCGGGTTGGCGGCGATGACGGCGGCGCAGGCGCGGCGGACCTCGTCGAGGTCGGGGGCGGGCAGCCCGAGGCCGCGCGCGGAGCGGGTCAGCCGGTCGAGGTGCCGGGTGAGTGCGAACGGCCTGCCGTCCACCACCTTCAGCGTCTCGAAGATGCCGTCGCCCACGGTCAGCCCGTGGTCGAAGACGGAGACACGGGCGGACTCGATGTCCTGCAGCCCACCGTCGAGCCAGATCGTCACTTCGGGATCCCTCCAGTCACCTCGTACGTTCCCGACGCTACCGCGAGCAGCCGGGACGCCTTCAGTTCGGTCTCCCGCCACTCCGCCTCGGGGTCGGACCCCCAGGTGATGCCGGCACCGGTCCCGAAGCGCAGGACGCCCTGCGCACGGTCGATCCAGAAGGTGCGGATGCCGACGGCCAGCTCACCGACGCCCCGGTCGGCGTCGACCCAGCCGATGCCACCGCAGTACGGGCCCCTGGGTGCCGTCTCCAGCTCCTCGATGATCCGCAGCGCGCTCGACTTGGGCGCCCCCGTGACCGAACCGGGCGGGAAGGTGGCGGCGAGCAGGTCGGGCCACCCGGCGTCCTCGCACAGCTCGCCGCGGACGGTGGACACGAGGTGGACCAGGCCGGGGTGCTTCTCCGTGACGCACAGGTCGGGAACGGTCACACTGCCGGTCGCGCAGACCCGCCCGATGTCGTTGCGGACGAGGTCCACGATCATCACGTTCTCGGCGTAGTCCTTCGCCAGGAGGTCCGCCTCGGTGCGTCCGGTGCCCTTGATCGGGCCGGACTCGACGGTCCGGCCGTCGCGGCGCAGGAACAGCTCCGGGGAGGCGGTGGCGATCTCCACTCCGTGGCCGGGCAGGCGGATCGTTCCTGCGTACGGCGCCGGGTTGCCGCGCGCCAGCAGGGCCGTGAGGGCGTCCACGTCCGCGTCCGGCGCGACGGGCGCGGACAGCACCCGGCAGAGGTTGGCCTGGTAGACCTCGCCGGCGGCGATGTACTCACGGATGCGCCGCACCCCCGCCGTGTACGCGCCGCGGTCGAGAGATGACGTCCAGTCACCGGCGGCCGGTCCGCGCCACTGCCCCGACACCGGGGCGGGCACCCGCTCCTCCCGTACGTCCGCGAAGCGGGCACAGGTCAGACGGCCCTCGAAGTCCGCGCTGACCGCCCAGAAGCCGGTGGAGTCGAGCGCGGCGGGATCGCTGGTGACGTCGAGGAGACCGGTGGCCGCACGGTCGCCGAAGCGGGCGAGGGCAGGGAGGTCGGGCACGCAGTCGAGTCTAGGGTGGGTACCCGGCGCGTGACCTGGCCGTGTCCCCGCGCAGACCTCGGGGCACGTCCCTGAGCAGGCGCAGCGCAGCACGCTGCGCAAACGCGTTTTTGTGCTGGCCCGGGAATCCGCTAGAGTTCAGACGTCGCCGGGACGCGGGAGCGGACCGAAACGACAGGCGGACGTAGCTCAGTTGGTAGAGCGCAACCTTGCCAAGGTTGAGGTCGCGAGTTCGAACCTCGTCGTCCGCTCGAAGGAACAGGGGTCTTCCCAGGCTCCTACACTCCTGGTGGAGTGGCCGAGAGGCGAGGCAACGGCCTGCAAAGCCGTCTACACGGGTTCAAATCCCGTCTCCACCTCCAAGGACGATTAGCTCAGCGGGAGAGCGCTTCCCTGACACGGAAGAGGTCACTGGTTCAATCCCAGTATCGTCCACTGGATCTTCGAAGATCCGGACCCGCGCGATTAGCTCAGCGGGAGAGCGCTTCCCTGACACGGAAGAGGTCACTGGTTCAATCCCAGTATCGCGCACGCAGTTTCCACGGCCCTTGGGTTGTGGCCCCGAGGACGATTAGCTCAGCGGGAGAGCGCTTCCCTGACACGGAAGAGGTCACTGGTTCAATCCCAGTATCGCGCACGCAGTTTCCACGGCCCGTGGGTTGTGGCCCCGAGGACGATTAGCTCAGCGGGAGAGCGCTTCCCTGACACGGAAGAGGTCACTGGTTCAATCCCAGTATCGTCCACACACCGAAGCCCCCGGCCCTGCGGCCGGGGGCTTCCTCGTCCGCCGGTCGGCGGTCAGCTGGAGAACAGCATGCGGCCGAAGCCCTTGTTGTGGTGGTGGCCCTGGTGCCCCTGGTGGCCGTAGTGGCCGCCCTGCGGGGCGCCCCAGGCGGGGGCGGAGTGAGCGCCGGGAGCTGCCGGGTACTGGGGGGCAGCCGGGGGCGGCGGGACCGCGGGCTGGCCCCACTGGGACTCCAGGCGGGTCAGCGCCTCCAGCTCGCCGTAGTCGAGAAAGATGCCGCGGCAGCCGCTGCACTGCTCGATCTGGACGCCGTTGCGGTTGTACGTGTGCATCGGGGCGTGACACTTCGGACACTGCATGGTCGATCAACTCCTCGCCGGTTGGTCCTGCTTGGTGTTTCGCCAGGACAGACTCTGTCCGGCTGCGGTCGGTTGCACCCTACTTCGCCAAACCCCGCGCCAACTGCGGCGGGGCGGAACCCATGCGGTCGCAGGCGTCGACGAGCGCCTGCTCCACCTCGTCCAGGGGGCGGTCCGCCGCGACGGCCTTGGTGATCGACCGGGCGGCGGTCTGCACGGTGAGCGCGCGGGCCGGTACCTCCAGCGCGGGCCAGGGATCGCCGGCCGCCGGGACGGCCGGGCCGCCCGCCGCTCGGTAGGCGGTCAGGAAACGGATCCACGAGTCGGGCGGGAGCAGTCCGCAGGCGTACCAGGCGGCCGGGCGGGCCAGGTCCCAGGCCGGGACGCCGACACCGAGGTCGTCGACGTCGATGAGCAGCCACGGGCCGTCGGAGGCGGGGTGCCGGACCAGTTGGCCGAGGTGGAGGTCGCCGTGGCAGAGGGTGGTGGTGTCCGGCATGAGGGTCTCGGCGCGGGCCCACGGCGGGAGGGTGGACCAGGCCTGCAGAACGGGGGTGGTGGCCCGGTGGTCGACCGCCTCGGTACGGAGGCGCGCGATCGCGAGGGCGGCCTTGGCGGGGCCGCGCATGGGAGGCAGAGCGAGGGTGGCCGGGGGGTGGTGCGAGGCGGTGAGTGGCGAGGGGGCGGGCGTGGGTGTGGACAGGACCGCGACGGGGGTTCGGTGGAGACGGGCCAGGAGGATGGCGGCGTCCTCCCAGGGAACCGCGTCCGGGTCTTCCGGGTCCACGGGGGCGCCGTAGGGCCAGAACGTCACGAGCCTGCCGTGCAGGTCGACCGGGGTCGGACCGAGCGGGGGCAGGAGGATGCCGGGGAGGTGGGCGGCAGCGGTGAGACGGAGGGCCAGGTCGGTGCGGGTGGTGCCCGGGGCGTGCGCCTTGGCGACGGTGCCGGCGTGCCGGACGACTGTGGCGTCGGGGCGGTCGACGAGGGTGGCGGTTGCTCCACCGCGTGCCATACCGCTTGCTCCGCCAAGTGCTCCGCAGGGGCAGGCGGATGGTGCCGAGTGGGCCTTGGCCCGGGCTCGGATGGTGAGGTCGGAAAGCAGGGGGTGGGTCACTGGGCTCCTGGCGCGGGACGCGGGTCGTTCGCGAGGGTACGCATGTGGTCCCGGATCAGTCACCCTGCGTCGGTGCGGGTGTCGGCTGGGGGCTCCGTCTCCGCCTCCGGACCCCCGGGGCAGCGCCCGCCCTGTCGCCCGTCTCGGTCGGTCGAAAGAGGACCTCGCCCTGGGGACCGCTGCTTGGGGACCCTGCCTGGGGACCGCTGTTCTGGGGGCTTGTCGCCCCGCACCCCGCATCCGCTCAGCCCTCGCTCACGCACGGGCCCGTTCCGTTTCAGGGCAAAGCAATGCCGGCGCAGCTCCCCAGCTGCGCCGGCATTTTTTGCCGTCCGCCGCACCCCCGTCCCCACGGGGTTTCATGGGTGGATGTTCCCGCCCGGACCGCTCTTCCGGGCCTGGGGTCGCCGCTCAGCGCCCCAGCATCACTCCCACGGACGACGCTTGTGTGGCCACTGTCTCCCAGCCGTCGAAGACGAGGAGGAGCAGTGCCGCCAGGGGAAGGGCCATGAGTGTCGCCACCAAAGGGTGGCGGCGGCCTGTCCGGCGGGGGCGGAGCGCGATGCGCTCCTGGGTACGGACCAGTGTCCGCGGTGCCGTGTAGGCCATGGTCCCTCTCCTGACCGTCTCTGTTTCGTTGGCAGCGGCGGGTGTCTGACCTCGGGGGACGAGTGCTGCACCCGCCGCTTGACCTCAAATCTAGGCGTCCGGCGGTCGGCGCACGTCATGCCCTCGTACCGATTGCCGGGCCTCCCGGAGGATGAGCCATGACCTGCGGTGTACTCCCGTGGGTGGAGACGGGGACCTAGGTCTCGGGGTCTTCCCGGAGGGGGCGTCCGCTGTGCCCCGGTTTCTCCGAGCTGTCCTCCCTCGGGATGGGCTGCTCGACCAGTGCAAGGACCCGGTTCGCCATGAAGCGGGCCGTGCGCACGACCGAGCCGTTACGGGTNGCGGTGTACTCCCGTGGGTGGAGACGGGGACCTAGGTCTCGGGGTCTTCCCGGAGGGGGCGTCCGCTGTGCCCCGGTTTCTCCGAGCTGTCCTCCCTCGGGATGGGCTGCTCGACCAGTGCAAGGACCCGGTTCGCCATGAAGCGGGCCGTGCGCACGACCGAGCCGTTACGGGTGACTTCGCTCACTTCCACCACACCTCGGCGCACCGCTGTCTCCACCCGGCGGCCCGCCCTGCTCGCCACCACCTCGTACGTACGCGTCGTGTCCCCGGCGTCCACGACTATCTCCACGCGATCACCCTTCACGGGTTCAATCCCCCTTCTGTGACGGATGGTTGGGGTCACAGACCGACCCAAGTCGCCCTGCCCGCGAGCTCCCTGACCACTCTTCAATTCTCCCACCCGGCACTGACAATCGATCGGGCCGAGAGGGCGCGGCCTCTGCGCGCAGCGGGCCGTGGAAACGTAAGCTGTGGCACGTCACACGGACCGGGCAGCGGGGATGAACATGGCGATGATGCGCCTGAGGCGCGAGGACCCGCGCGTCGTCGGCTCGTTCAGGCTTCACAGACGGCTCGGCGCGGGCGGGATGGGCGTTGTCTATCTCGGCTCCGACCGCAAGGGTCAGCGGGTCGCGCTCAAGGTGATCCGGCCGGATCTGGCGGAGGACCAGGAGTTCCGCTCGCGGTTCGCGCGCGAGGTGTCGGCGGCACGGCGCATTCGCGGCGGGTGCACGGCACGGCTGGTCGCCGCGGACCTCGACGCCGACCGGCCGTGGTTCGCCACGCAGTACGTGCCCGGCCCCTCCCTGCACGACAAGGTCGCCGACGAGGGGCCGATGGGCGCCGCCGACGTGGCCGCCGTCGGGGCCGCCCTGTCGGAGGGACTGGTGGCCGTGCACGAGGCCGGTGTGGTGCACCGGGACCTCAAGCCGTCCAACATCCTGCTGTCCCCGAAGGGACCGCGGATCATCGACTTCGGCATCGCCTGGGCGACGGGTGCCTCGACACTCACCCACGTCGGTACGGCCGTCGGCTCCCCCGGCTTCCTCGCCCCGGAGCAGGTGCGCGGTGCCGCGGTGACCCCCGCCACGGACGTGTTCTCCCTCGGCGCGACCCTGGCCTACGCGTCGATGGGCGACTCGCCCTTCGGGCACGGCAGTTCCGAGGTGATGCTGTACCGCGTGGTGCACGAGGAGGCGCAGCTGCACGGCGTGCCGGACGCGCTGGCGCCACTGGTCCGGGCCTGTCTGGCAAAGGACCCGGAGGAGCGGCCCAGCACGCTCCAGCTGTCGCTGCGGCTGAAGGAGATCGCCGCCCGGGAGACGCAGGGTCTCGCGGATGTACGGCCGCCCGCGCCGCGCGGCGGTGAGGCGGACCGGCCCACCGGACGGCTCGCCGACACCTATCCGGAGCGGGCACCGCAGCGGCGTCCGCAGGGGCAGCAGGGTGCCCCTGGTTCGCAGGGCACTCCCCCGCCGCGCGGCGGTCCCGCGTCACGGGATCAGGCTCCGGGGCGGGGCGGTGCTCCGTCGCGGGGTGGCAGCGCTTCGCGGGGCGGCGGTCCGTCGTCGCGGTCCGGAGCGGGCGCGCGGAACACGACGCGGTCCGGCGGCGGGAGTCGTCCGTCGTCGCGCAGTGGTGCCGGCCGGCCCGCGACCCGAGGGACGGGCACGGGGCGGCGGCCCGCCAATCCGCGGCTGCTGCGCCAACGCCTGTTCGTGTTCGTCGTGGTCACGCTGCTGGTGGCACTCGGCATCGCCGCGGCGCAGGGCTGCCAGGGGCCCTCGCGAGGGCTCGGCGGCAAGGGGAACGTCGTACGGAACGAGCAGCGACAGCCGGTGCGGGCCGTGCGGCCGAGCGACACGCCGGTGGACGCGCCGGTGGATGCGCCGGTGACGTCCGAGAGGGACGAGTCGACGCCCACGACTTCCGGCTAGGCCCTGTCGTTTGGATCAGGTCGGCTGTGGGGCGGGGTGCGTTCTTCGGCCCACCCGAGCGGGGTCTGGGGCGTGCAGCTGCAAGGCGGAGGAGGGGGTCGACGCGATGAGGGCCCCCCGCTCGAGCGAAGTCGAGAGTCGGGGAGTCGGCGAGTGACGACAACGCCGCAGATGTGCGTGCCGGACCCCGCGACGCCGGGATGATCCACACGACAGGGCCTAGCTATGGCTAGGCGCTTCCCGCCGGCCCGCGGCGGCTGACTAGAGCTCGGGGCGGCCCGTCGCCACGGCGTAGAAGGCGACCGCGGCCGCCGCGCCCACGTTGAGGGAGTCAACTCCGTGGGCCATGGGGATGCGGACCCATTCGTCGGCGGCCACCAGCGCCTGCGTCGAGAGGCCGTCGCCCTCGGCGCCGAGCATCAGCGCCACCCGGTCCATCTTGTGGGGGGCGGCCTCGTCGAGGGTCCTGGCCTTGGGGTCCGGGGTGAGGGCGAGGAGGGTGAAGCCCGCCTCGCGGACCGACTCCAGGCCCTTGGGCCAGGTGTCGAGACGGGCGTACGGCACGGAGAAGACCGCACCCATGGAGACCTTCACGCTGCGGCGGTACAGGGGGTCGGCGCAGTCCGGGGAGAGCAGGACCGCGTCCATGCCGAGGGCGGCGGCCGAGCGGAAGATCGCGCCGATGTTGGTGTGGTCGTTGACCGACTCCATGACGACGACCCGGCGGGCGGTCTGGAGGAGATCGGCCGCGGTTGGCAGCGGCTTGCGCTGCATCGAGGCGAGCGCGCCGCGGTGCACGTGGTAGCCGGTGACCTGCTCGGCGAGTTCCGGGCTGACCGCGTACACCGGGGCCGGGAGTTCGTCTATGACGTCCCGCATGACGTCGACCCACTTCGCGGACAGCAGCATCGAACGCATCTCGTACCCGGCGTCCTTGGCCCGCCGGATGACCTTCTCGCCCTCGGCGATGAACAGGCCCTCGGCCGGCTCGCGCTTGCGGCGCAGTTCGACGTCGGTCAGGCCCGTGTAGTCGTTCAGGCGCGGGTCGTCGGGGTCTTCGACGGTGATGAGATCGGCCACAGGGTGATACTGCCTTGTCCTGGGTGCGGTGCCAACGGCTGGGGACGGGTTGGTTACCCGGGGTTACTCGGAGGTCCGCGGGCCCACCGTGACGACCTCTCCGACGACGATGACGGCCGGCGGCTTCACGTCCTCGGTCCGTACCGTCTCGGCGACCGTCGCGAGCGTGGCGTCGACCCTGCGCTGGGCGGCCGTGGTGCCCTCCTGGACGAGGGCGACCGGGGTGTCCGGGGACTTGCCGTGGGCGACCAGGGTCTCGGCGATCCTGCCGATCTTGTCGACGCCCATGAGGATCACGAGGGTGCCGGTCAGCTTGGCGAGAGACGCCCAGTCGACCAGGGAGCGCTCGTCGTCGGGGGCGACATGGCCGCTGACCACGGTGAACTCGTGGGCGACCCCGCGGTGGGTGACCGGGATGCCGGCCGCGCCGGGAACCGAGATCGAGCTGGAGATGCCGGGGACGACGGTGCAGGGGATGCCGGCCTCAGCGAGGGCCTGGAGTTCCTCCATGCCGCGGCCGAAGACGTACGGGTCGCCACCCTTCAGCCGTACGACCGACTTGCCCTGCTTCGCGTGCTCGATCAGCGCGTTGTTGATGGCCTCCTGGGCCATGAAACGGCCGTACGGGATCTTCGCGGCGTCGATGACCTCGACGTGCGGAGGAAGTTCGGCGAGGAGGTCGCGCGGGCCGAGGCGGTCGGCGATGACGACGTCCGCCTCCGCGAGCAGGCGGCGGCCGCGGACCGTGATCAGGTCCGGGTCGCCGGGGCCGCCGCCGACGAGCGCGACGCCGGTGGTGCGGGTGCGGTGGTGCGGGGCGACGAGGGTGCCGTCCCGCAGGCCCTCGACGACCGCGTCACGGATGGCGGCGGTGTGGCGGGGATCGCGGCCACGCGCACTGGTGGTGAGGACGGCCACCGTGACGCCTTCGCTCGTGCCGGTGGCCGGGGTCCAGGCGGTCGCCGCTTCGGCGTCGTCGGAGCGGACGCACCACACACGGTGCGTCTCCGCCTCGGCGGAGGCCCGGCTGTTCGCTTCCGGGTCGCTGGTGGCGATCAGGGCGTACCAGGCGTTCGCGAGGTCGCCGTCGGCGTACGGGCGTCGCTCCCAGGTGATCTCGCCCGCGTCCGCCATCGCCTCGACCGAGGGGGTCGCTCCGGGGGATACGAGGAGGATGTCCGCGCCGGCTGCGATGAGCGCCGGGAGGCGGCGCTGGGCGACCTGACCGCCGCCGAGGACGACGACCCTGCGGCCGGTGAGGCGGAGGCCTACGGGGTAGGCGGGGTGTTCGGCCATGAGGGTGCTGCTCCTCGGTGCGGTGCGGTGGCCCTGACGTGCGGATTTTAAAGGTCAGGTTGGTGTGACGGCACAGGTGGTCCAGGGGATGAGCACTGTCGCTGTCTGCGGGCGCGTGGTCCGTGCCCACCGTTCCGCTGCGGAACGACTGCCCACGGACCACGGGCCTACTTCTCAGTTACCCCTGCGGAATCGAACGTCGCCACCTCGTGCATCGCTCTCGCCGTGCTCTGCACCAGCGGGAGCGCGAGCAGCGCGCCCGTGCCCTCGCCCAGGCGGAGGTCGAGGTCGACCAGGGGGCGCAGGCCCAGCTTGTTGAGGGCGGCCACGTGGCCCGGCTCGGCGCTGCGGTGTCCGGCGATGCAGGCCGCGAGGACCTCGGGGGCGATCGCCCGGGCGACCAGCGCGGCGGCGCCGGCGCTGACGCCGTCCAGGATCACCGGCGTACGCAGGGAGGCGCCGCCGAGGAGGAGGCCGACGATGGCGGCGTGTTCGAAGCCGCCGATCGCGGCGAGGACGCCGATGGGGTCGGCCGGGTCCGGCTGGTGGAGTTCGATGGCCCGGCGGACGACCTCGGTCTTGCGGGCGAGGGTCTCGTCGTTGATGCCGGTGCCGCGGCCCGTCACCTCGGCCGGGTCCGTGTCCGTGTAGACCGAGATCAGGGCGGCGGACGCGGTGGTGTTGGCGATGCCCATCTCGCCGGTGAGCAGGGCCTTGTTGCCGGCCGCCACCAGGTCGCGGGCCGTCTCGATGCCCACCTCGATGGCCTGCTTGGCCTCCTCGCGGGTCATCGCGGGGCCGGTGGTCATGTCGGAGGTGCCCGCGCGGATCTTGCGGGGAAGGAGGCCAGGGGTCGCGGGGAGCTCGGCCGCCACGCCCACGTCGACGACGCAGACCTCGGCGCCCACCTGGGCCGCGAAGGCGTTGCAGACAGCGCCGCCGCCGAGGAAGTTGGCGACCATCTGGGCCGTCACCTCCTGCGGCCAGGGGGTGACGCCCTGCGCGTGGACGCCGTGGTCGCCGGCGAAGATCGCCACGGCCGCGGGCTCCGGAATCGGCGGCGGGCACTGGCGGGACAGGCCGGACAGCTGCGCGGAGATGATCTCCAGCATGCCGAGCGAGCCGGGCGGCTTCGTCATGCGCTTCTGCCGCTCCCACGCCTCGCCGAGCGCCTTGGCGTCCAGCGGGCGGATCTGCGCGACGGTCTCGCCGAGCAGGTCGTGCGGCTCCTCGCCGGGCAGCGCGCGACGGCCGTACGTCTCCTCGTGGACGACCCATGACAGCGGGCGGCGCTTGGACCAGCCGGCCTGCATCAGCTCGGGCTCGTCCGGGAACTCGTCGACGTAGCCCACGCAGAGGTAGGCGATGACTTCGAGGTGATCGGGCAGGCCGAGGGCACGGACCATCTCGCGCTCGTCGAAGAAGCTGACCCAGCCGACGCCGAGCCCCTCGGCGCGGGCCGCGAGCCAGAGGTTCTCGACCGCGAGCGCCGCGGAGTACGGGGCCATCTGGGGCTGGGTGTGACGGCCGAGGGTGTGCCGGCCGCCGCGGGTCGGGTCGGCGGTGACGACGATGTTCACCGGGGTGTCGAGGATCGCCTCGATCTTCAGTTCCTTGAACTGCTTCGCCCGGCCCTTGGGGAGGGATTTCGCGTAGGCGTCCCGCTGGCGCGTGGCCAGTTCGTGCATGCTGCTCCGGGTCTCCGCCGAGCGGATGACCACGAAGTCCCAGGGCTGCGAGTGGCCCACGGAGGGGGCGGTGTGGGCCGCCTCCAGCACGCGGAGCAGCACCTCGTGCGGGATCGGGTCGCTGCGGAACCCGTTGCGGATGTCACGGCGCTCGCGCATGACCTTGAGGACGGCCTCGCGCTCGGCGTCGTTGTAAGCGGGCGCGGCCGGGCCGGTGGACCGGCGTACGTCTTCCACTGGTTCCACTGGCGCCGTGCTCATTTCTTCCTGGTCCTGCTGGTCCTGCCGGTTCTGCTCGTCTTCCTGGTCGGCGGCCCTGGTGTGCAGGTCCTCCGCTCGCTGTACGGCTTCGGGGTGGCCCTCGCGGGGTGCGGGGACCGCGGCCGCGGGCTCCGGTTCCTGTGCGTCCTCCGGGGGGAGGGCCATGGCGTGCGGGGGTGTCGGCGCGAGGTGCGGAGTGGTGGGCACCGTGCCCTCGACCTGGACGAACTGTCCCAATGGTTGGTCGGTGTGGGACTCCGGTTCACCGGCCGGCGGCTGGGGGGCGGTCGCCTCCGCCGAGTCCTCGGGGGCGAACGGGACTGTCGCGTCCGGAGCGGGGGCCGCGGGGGTCGTCCCGATGTCCTCCTGCGCGAGGGGCGCTACCTGGACGAGTTGGGGACCCTGCGCTGCCTGGTCGGCTGCCGCGTGCTGGGGAGACGGCTCGGGAGTCACTGCTGAGGGGACCTCTTCGACGGGTGCCGTGGGGCCGTCCGCGACCGCGGGCTGCGGGACCGGTGCGGCGTCCGGGGTGGCCGGGAACGACACGGCTTCGGGGGCCGACGGCGCGGGCTCGGCGACGAGGGCCTCGGCGGGCAGTACGGCGTGCTGAGCTGCGGCTTCGGGAATCGGAGCGGCATGTTGAACTGCGGCTTCGGGAATCGGAGCGGCATGTTGAGCCGGGGCTTCGGGATGCCGGTCCGCGATCACCGAGGTGTCGGAGGCCGGAACCTGCGTGGCGTCCAAGGGCGTGTCGGCACCGGTGGTGCCGGGCTGCGCGGGGAGGGACTGTGCGGGGGCGGACGCGGCATCCGGCGCGGTTTCGGAGGCGGTGGCCTCGTGCACGGGCGGGATGTCGGAGGCGGCGGCTTCGGCGGGGGGTGCGGGCTCGTACACCGGGGCAGGCTCGGACGCGGGGGCGGCCTCGGGGTCCGCCTCGGCCGTGTGCGCGGCTTCCGGCTGCTGTACGGCCTCGAGGGCGGGAGCGGCTGCGAAGTCCGGTCCAACGTACACGGCAGGGTCGGCTGTCGGTACCTGACCGGCGTCGAGGCCAAGCTCCTGCCCGGCGTCGGCCATGGCGTCGAGGCCAAGCTCCTGCCCGGCATCGGCCATGGCATCGGTTGCTTCCGCAGGCCCGCCGTCGGGGGCGGGCGCTGCCGGCTCGTCGGCCTGTACTGCCTGCACGGCGTCAGCGGTCTGGTCCGGTACGACGCCCAGTTCCTGTCCCTCGTCCGGCGTCGGCGCGGTCACCGGAGCCTCAGCGGCGTCCGGGGCCGCTACGGCCTCCGGCATCGGCCCGGCATCCGGAAGAGGCGATTCCCCGGAGACCTGCGGGACGTCATCGCCCACCACGGTCTCGTCAGGCGCGATCTCGGCGCCCTGCGAAGCCTGAGCGGCGTACTCGCCCTCTTGGCCTTCCGCTGTGGGCGCGTCCTGTCCGTCGGCGTCCTGGGCGGGCGGAGCGAATCCGCCGTCGTGGCCCTCGGGAGCCTGCGGTGTCGGATCCTGGTGAGGCTCCGGAGCCTGCGCGGACCCGTCGCCGTGACTGTCCGGGGACTGCGGCGGGAGCTCGCCGCCCTGACCGTCCGGAAGCTGCGTGAACCCCTCCTGCGCGTCCGGGGACTGTGCGAACCCGGGGTCGTGACCCTCCGGAGCCTGAGCGGCCTCGCCGCCCTCGCCCTCAGGAGCCGCGGTGAACTCGCCGCCTTGACCGTCCGGGGACCGCGGGGTCTCTCCGGGGTGGCCCTCCGGGGACTGTGCGAACCCACCACCCTGGCCCTCCGGGGACGACGGGAACTCGGCGCCCTGGCTCTCCGCGGCCTCCACGGCCTCCGCGGCCTCCGCGACGAACGCGTCCTCCGCGACAAACGCGTCGCCCGGTGCTTCCGCCTCAGCGCCGGCCTCCGCGAGCTGGGGCTCATGAACGGCGGCCGTGGCCTGCGGAGCCGTCGGTGTCACGGTCTCCGTCGCGAGGCGGGTGAGCGTGGCCTGGGCCGCGCCCACCTGCTCGGACTCGGGGTCCGCGGCCGGGACAACCGTTTCGGCAGCCGTGGCCTCGGGGCTCACCGGCGCCTGGACCGCGCCGTGGACGGGGGCCGCGCCCCACGGCGTCGCGCCCTGGGGAGGCGTCTCGCGGAGCTGTTGCGGGACGTCGAGGTACTCGGGGCCGGTCGCGCCCGGGGCGGACTGCCGTACCGGCGCTCCGACGGCGCCGCGGTCGGCGAGGGAGCGGACCGGGCTCGCGGAGGTGTCGGGGATGGGCGGGCCGAGGTGCAAGGGGCGGCGGGGCGGCGTCTGCATCGACTGCGGCACGGGGTTGGGGAGGCGGAAGCCGTTGAGGTCGACCGAGCCGCTGTCGCGGCCGGACATCTCGTGCGGGCCCGGCTCGTGGACGGTCTCGACGACCGGCTCCGGCGCGGGCGGGGCGACCTCGTTGCCCCACGCGCCCTGGGCGCCCGGCAGCAGCAACAGGTCTTCGTCCTCGGCGGTGGTCTCGGAGAGGTAGGTGTACGCACCGTGCGCGGGGGCGCCCGGCTGCTCCACCATGCCTGCGCTCTCCGGCAGTCCCTCGCCCGGGACCTGGCCGGTGTCGGTCATGCGTAACCCCTCGCCCATCGGTTAGTGCTTCTTCGGCCGGCTCACCCGGAACGGCGCACCGACCGCCCCACAGTGAAGAACGAGCGTGCGTGCCCAGCGGCACGAACGACCGTCGCCAAAAGACGACAAAGCCATTAACTGGCATTGTCGCGGCCGTTGCGCCGTCGCGACAGCGTGATCCGCGACGGCCCGCTGTGGACTGCGCCACGTTGCGCGTCCACCGGTCCTGCCGTACCACACCCACTCCAAAAGGGGCGTGTTTTCCGGACATTGACCGACGAAGTGCCGGGCATCCGAGTGCGGTACAACGATCGGCCAGCCTACCGCGCGCAGTACGACAACAGGATCACGGGGACACGATGCGGGACGCGGCCGGAGTCAGGCCGTACGGTCCGGCAGCACGCCGCTGAGCAGGAACGCGACGCTCCGCTCGGTCTCCGTCCAGGCACGTGTGTCGAGTTCGACGGACTGAACGAGGGCGCACTCGACCCGGTAGCCGTGCTCGGTCAGGTCGCGGCCGACGAGTTCGGCCGCGTCACGGGTGGCCGCGTGCGTCACGATGCGCTGCGGACGGCGGTCGGCCACGGCCGAGACGACGGCCGCTCCCCCGCCGCCGACGCGGACGACGTCCGGTTCGGGGAGGTCCTCCAGGACGTGCGGCGCGGTGCCGCGCACGATCTGCAGCTGCACCCCGAAGCCGCGTGCGGCGGCCTCGGTGCGGGCGCACGCCGCCAGGTCCCGGTCGACGGCGATGACGGCCGCCCCGGCCCGTGCCGCCTCGGTGGCGAAGGCGCCGCTGCCGCAGCCGATGTCCCACACGAGGTCGCCGACGCGCGGTCCGAGCCGGGCGAGTTGGGCCGCGCGCAGCAGGTCCCCCTCGCCTTCGCCCAGGTCACCGCCGTACGCCTCGGCGGGCAGCGCCCAGCCGCGTGGTGCGGTGTCCGGGGCCCGGCCGGCGATCCAGCCGCCGTCCTCCCTCGCGACACCGGGTCCGGCGGTTCCGCCGATGACGATGACCACGTTCGGGTCGCGCCAGGTGTGGTCGGCGGCCTTGTCGGAGGTGACGACGGTGACCTGTTCGCGGTCGGTGCCGAGTTCCTCGCAGATGACGAAGGTGCGGTGGACGTTTTCCAGCAGCAGGCCGAGTTCGGCGGGGCCGGCGCCCGGTGAGGTGAGGACGGCGACCTTGGTGTGGGCGCGGCACACGTTCACCGCGCGGCGCAGGGTGCGGCGGTGTGCGACGACCACCTGTGCGTCGTCCCAGGGCATGCCGGCACGGGCGAAGGCGGTGGCGATGGGCGAGACCGCGGGGACGACCTCCACCTCGAGGCCGAACTCGGGCGCGCGCAGGGTTCGTACGACACCGAAGAAGCCGGGATCACCGTCGGCGAGCACGACCGCGGTGCCGCGGTGGCCGGCGACACGGCGGGCGGCGAGGGCGACGCTGCCGAGGCGGATGCGCTCGGCGCCGGGCGGCACTTCGGGGAGCGCCAGATGGTGGGCGGCGCCGGCCACCAGCGTGGCGGCGTTGAGGGCGGAGCGTGCCGCGGCGGTCAGCGGCGAGCCGTCCCAGCCGATCACCGTGACCCGGTCGGCCATCGTCTCTCAGTCTCCAGGGGGTTTGCGCAGGTTGTCAGGGGCAGCCCGGCGGGTTCTGAGGGTACCTGGTGGAGTGGGCCGGGGCGGCGGCCCCTCGGTCAGTTCCAGTCCGAGAACGACGTGAAACCGTCGGAGTCGGACAGCTGCTCGCCCGCGCCGTCGAGGTCCTCCGGGAGGAGACTCCACACGATGAAGTCGGTGCGGACGTCGGTCCAGGTGCCGTCCTCGGTGCGGACGTGCGCTATGCAGGCGTTGCGCAGGACGCCCTCGCTGATGCAGCCGATCTTCTGGGCGACCTGCTGGGAGGCGGTGTTGTCGGCCGCCGTGCGCAGCTCGATGCGCTCGAGTTTCTGGTCGCGCAGGAGCCACTGGGCGGTGGCGAGGGCGGCCTCCGAGGCGTAGCCCTCGCCGCGGGCCCAGGGGGCGATGACGTACGACAGCTCGGTGGACCTGATGTGCCAGTTCGTCTTGCCGAGTTGGATGATGCCGACCAGGCGCTGGGTGAGGAACTCGGTGACGGCGAGGGTGAGTCCGCGGCCCGCCTCGCGTTCGGCGGGCGCGTACTCGGTGATCCAGGTGCGGGCGGCGTCCTCCCCGAAGGGCTGGGGGACGTCGGTCCAGGCGGTGACCTGCTCGTCGTTCATCATCTCGGCCAGGGCAGGCACGTCGTCCTCGTCGAGGGGACGCAGCACCAACCGCTCCGTGCTGATGGAGATGTTGGGGAAGGTGCCAGTCATGCGCCGCTCCGTAACCGTCGGGAAACCTTCAGCCTGCTGAACTGCCCAGCATGCAGCATGAAAGCACCGAACCGCACGACGGGGTCCACCCCCGGTGAAGGAGCGGACCCCGTCCGTGGCGATACGCCGTATACGCCCCGACGGCCGAAGCCGGCCGGCAGATCTCAGAAGGACGCGAGCACGGATCCGGCGTATTCGTCCTCGATGAACTTCTTGACCTCGGCGGAGGTGAGGAGCCCGGCGAGCTTCTTGACGCGCGGGTCGTCCTCGTTGCCCTTCTTGACGGCGAGGAAGTTGCCGTACGGGTTGTTCGTCGCGGATTCCAGGACGAGGGCGTCCTCGGCGGGCTTGAGGTCGGCTTCGATGGCGAAGTTGCCGTTGATGACGGCCGCGTCCACGTCGTCCAGGGAGCGCGGGGTCTGGGCCGCCTCCAGTTCCTTGAACGTGAGGTTCTTGGGGTTCTCGCTGATGTCGGAGGGGGTCGCCTCGTTGCCCACGCCGTCCTTCAGCGTGATGATGCCGTGGGCGTCGAGCAGCTTGAGCGCCCGGGCCTCGTTGACCGTGTCGTTCGGGACGGCGACGGTGGCACCGCTCTTCAGTGAGCCGACGCTCTTGACCTTGTGGGAGTAGAGGCCGAGCGGTTCCAGGTGGACCGTGACGACGGGCACGATGTCGGTGCCGTTCTTCTTGTTGAAGTCGTCGAGATACGGCTTGTTCTGGAAGTAGTTGGCGTCCACCGAACCGTCTTCGGTCGCGGGGTTCTGCGTCGTGTAGTCGGTGAACTCCCTGACTTCCAGGTCGAGTCCCGCCTTCTTCGCCAGGTTGTCCTTGACGTAGTTGAGGATCTCGGCGTGCGGGGTCGGGCTCGCGGCGACGACCAGCGGTCCGCTGGCGTCGGAGGCGGAGCCCTGGTCCGAGCCGCATGCGGTGAGCCCGAGGGTGAGGGTTCCGGTGGCGAGGACGGCTGCGGTGATCTTGGTGGTGTTACGCACGAAAAGTGCCTTTCCTGATGGGTGGTGCGACCCCGCGATGGGTGTGCGGGGAGTCCGGGAGAGAGTTCAGGCGACCTTGCCGACGTCGGCCGTCTCCGGCTCCTTCGCCTTCAGCAGGCGCAGCCTGGGTGCCGGGCCGGCCTTGCCGCCCCGCCGGTGCAGGGAGCGGGCCGCGTAGTCGCCGGCGAACTGGATGACCGAGATGACCACGGCGAGGATCGCCACGGTGATCCACATCAGTTCGGTCTCGAAGCGCTGGTAGCCGTACCGGATGGCGATGTCGCCGAGGCCGCCGGCGCCGACCGTGCCGGCCATCGCGGAGTAGCCGATGAGGGCGACGATCGTGGTCGTGGTGCTGGAGATCAGCGACGGCAGGGACTCGGGGACGAGGACCTTGCGTACGATCGTCCAGGTGTTGCCGCCCATCGCCTGCACGGCCTCGACGAGTCCGCCGTCCACTTCCCGGACGGCCGTCTCGACCAGGCGGGCGAAGAAGGGGATCGCGCCGATGGCGAGCGGCACGATCGCGGCCTCGCGGCCGATGGTCGTCCCGGTGATCGAGCGGGTGAAGTTCATCAGCGCGACCATCAGGATGATGAACGGCATCGAGCGGGCGACGTTCACGACCTGCCCGATGACCTTGTTCGCCACGACGTTCTGGAGCAGTCCGCCCCGGTCGGTGAGGACGAGGAGGACGCCGAGCGGGAGGCCGCCGACGACGGCGATCAGGGTGGACCAGCCGACCATGTAGAGGGTGTCCCAACACGCCTGCTCCAGCAGGGGCTGCATCGCGGACCAGGTCACTGTGCACCTTCCTTCACCAGCAGGGGCTCCTCGCCCGCTTCGCCGACCACGTCGATCTGCAGCCCCTGTTCGCGCAGGAAGCCGATCGGCACGACGTTGTCCTCGTAGTGGCCGGGCAGTTCGATGCGCATCCGGCCGACCTGGAGGCCGCCGACGGTGTCGATGGCGGCGCCGAGGATCGATATGTCGATGTTGTAGGTGCGGGAGAGCTGGGAGATGACCGGCTGGGTCGCCGCCTCGCCCTGGAAGGTGACGTCGACGACCGTGCGGTCGGCGCCGGAGGCCTCGCCATTCACCGGGAACAACGCGGTGGCCAGCTCGGAGCCCGGGGTCGCCAGCAGTTCGCTCACGGTGCCGGACTCCACGATGCGGCCCTGGTCCATCAGGGCGGCCGAGTCGCAGATCGACTTCACGACGTCCATTTCGTGGGTGATGAGCAGGACGGTCAGTCCCAACTGCCGGTTCAGGTCGCGCAGCAACTGGAGGATCGAGCGGGTGGTCTCCGGGTCGAGGGCGCTGGTCGCCTCGTCGGACAGCAGGACCTTGGGGTCGCCGGCCAGGGCGCGGGCGATGCCGACACGCTGCTTCTGGCCGCCGGAGAGCTGGGCCGGGTAGGCCTTGGCCTTGTCGGAGAGACCGACGAGGTCGAGCAGCTCCAGGGCCTTGCGGGAGCGTTCCCGGCCCGACTTCCCGAGGATTTCGAGCGGCAGCTCGACGTTGTCCTGCACGGTCCGTGTCGACAGCAGGTTGAAGTGCTGGAAGACCATGCCTATACGGCTGCGGGCCCGGCGCAGTTCGCGGCCGGCCCGGGGTCCGCGCCCGGCGAGGGCGGTGAGGTCCTGCCCGGCGACGGTCACGGTCCCGGCGGTGGGGCGCTCCAGCAGGTTGACACAGCGGATGAGCGAGGACTTGCCGGCGCCTGACTGTCCGATGACGCCGTACACCTCGCCTTCGCGGACGTGGAGGTCGACGCCGTCCAGGGCGGTGACCTCGCGGCCGCGTGAGCGGTAGACCTTGGTGAGGCCCGATGTGGTGATCACGTGGGTTTCCGTCACTGTCGTGCGCAGGGCGTGGGTGTGCCCTGGCGCGGGGTGCATTCGGTGGGGAACGCGGCACGGTTCTCGTGCGGTGGCATGGCGAACCGGGGAGAACATGTGCGCGATGGGGGTCCCCCCGCGCCGTCAAGGCTGTGGGGGAGGCTCGGTCACGTACGCGCTACGGCGTACGGACATGCCACGGCGGCTCGCTTCGGGGCGCGAGGCTCAGGTGGTGCAGGGGCCCTCTAGAAGGCGCACATTCGACACGTACAACGAGCACCGGGCGTCGTGGTCGCCTCGGTCGCAAGGGTGCGGCTGCTCGTCGTGGTCATGCGATCAGTAAAGCAGACCTACGCTCCTGACAAAGTGCCGCTGTCCGGATGCTGGACAGCGGCGGACACCCGTCAGCCGGTGACCGAGATCTCGATTCCCCCGTCGGTGACCAGGGCGGACAAGGCCGACAGGTTCTTGACCACGAGGTCGGCGGTGAGCTCGTGGGCCTCGTGGGTTGTGGTCAACGCCACGGTGGTCATTCCGGCCGCGCGGCCCGACTGGAGACCGGCCGGGGCGTCCTCGAAGACGACGCACTGAGCCGGGTCGACGCCCAGTTGGCGGGCGGCGAGCAGGTAGGGCTCGGGGTCGGGCTTGCCGCGCGTGATGTCGTCGGCGGCGATCAACGTCTTGGGCAGGATGCCGACGGCGTCGAGCCGGGCCTCGGCCAGGCGCCGGGTGGCGGAGGTGACGACGGCCCAGCGGTCGGCGGGGAGCCCGTCGAGGAAGGCCCTGGTGCCGGGCAGCAGGTGCACGCCCCCGTTCGGTACGTCCTCCACCTCCAGCAGCTCGATCCGCGCGACGGCCTCCGGTACGACGTCCGCGGGCAGCAGGTCGGCGGCTATGTCCGCGGCCGGCCGGCCGTGCAGTTCGACTCGGGCGAACTCGTCGGCCGTGATCCCGTACTCCACGGCCCACCGTGTCCAGCAGTGGTTCACGGAGGCGAGGGAGGAGACGAGGGTTCCGTCGTTGTCGAACAGGAGGACTTGTGCGTGGATCTTCATGCCCTCGACCCTACGGTGCACGCCGGGGTCGGCCGCATCGGGCCTTTTGGCCCGTAATAGGGTCGCGGCATGCTTGTTGCCCTGACGCTCGTGACCGGCGTCGCCGCACTTCTGCTCGCCGCGTGGTGCGGCTGGGCCGCGTACCGTGATCAGCCGACCAAGGACTGGCACTTCATCGGGATGGCCGTGGTCTCCGTGCTGGCCCTGGTCCAGCTGGTCGTCGGGATCGTGCAGCTGGCGCGGGGCGAGAAGCCGGAGCAGGGCACGACCATCTTCGTGTCGTATCTGCTGGGCGCTGTCGCGTGCGTCCCGGCGGCGGGGTTCATGTCGCTGGCCGAGCGGACGCGGTGGGGCTCGGTGACGGTCGCCGCCGGCGGCGTGGTGCTGGCGGTCCTTGAGGTGCGTCTCTATGACATCTGGGGAGGCTGAGGTGGCCGTGACGGAGGACAAGCCGACGCGTCAGCGGTTGATCAGCGGGCCGGGCATGCTGCTGGTCTGGCTGTACGGCGTGATGGTCGTCGGGGCGGTGTCCCGCTCGGCCGTGCAGATCTCCACGGACTTCGACCGGGCCCCGCTCGCCTATTCGCTGTCCGCGGTCGCGGGCCTCGTCTACGGGTTCATCACGTACTCGCTGGTGCGGGGCGGGGAGAGGGCCCGCAAGGCGGCGCTGGTGTGCTGCGGGGCGGAGTTGGCGGGCGTGCTGGGCGTCGGCGCGTGGACGCTGGTCGAGCCGTCGGCGTTTCCCGAGGCGACGGTGTGGTCGGACTTCGGGATGGGGTACCTCTTCATCCCGGTGCTGTTGCCGTTGTCCGCGATGTACTGGCTGCGGAAGGCTGCGCGCCCCTGACGGGGCGCCTCACCTCACGCCGTGGCCGCGTAGGCCCCCGCCTGCTTTTCCAGGACGATCATCTCCACGCCGTCGGCGCCCCTCGACGTACCGACCGTCTCGTACCCCACCCGGCGGTACAGGCGCAGGTTGCCCTCGCTGCGGTGGCCGGTGTGGAGGCGGAACTTCTTGGCGCCGCGTTCCTCTGCCAGCGCCGACTCGGCCGCGCGCAACAGCCTCGCGCCGATGCCATGGCCCTGGAGGCGGGGGTGCACGCAGAGCTTGCCGATGGCGGCGGCGCCGTCCTCGGTCACCGCGCCGCGCACCGAGCCGACGACCTCCTCACCCAGCCTGGCCACGAAGACGCAGTCCCCGACGACCTCCTCGCGGACGGAGTCCAGGCTCTGGACCAGCGGGTCGATGCGGTAGTTGCCGTACAGAGCGGCCTCGCTCTGGAAGCACAGGTACTGCAGCCTGAAGATCTGCTCCGCGTCCTGCTCGGTCGCCGCAGAGATGGTCACGCTCATGCCCATGTGCGCACGCCTCCCGCTCACCTGATCGCCTGTTGTCCCTCACTCCTATCCCCGCGCTCCGCGGGCCGCAACCTCCGGTGTGAGCAATCGGCGCAGACATCCCAGGCATCTGGAACGTTCCGGACCAAGACTGCCCTGTGAGATACCCAACTCCCCCGCGATTTCCCGGTATGTGAGGTCCCTCGGCGACAGGAGGGCAGCCATCAGCCGCGGGCACCGGCCGGGCAGCCGGCGCACGGCGTCATGCAGGGCGCGGCGACGGGCCGAGGCGAGGGCGAGCTGCTCGGGGGTGCGGTCGCTCTCGTCGACCGGCTCAACTCCGTACGGTCGTTCGAGTCGGGTCGTACGGCGGGTGCGGCGGGACTCGGAGCGGACGGCGCGGCGGAGCCAGCCGGGCGGGTCCAGGGGCGGGCCCTGGGTGTCCAGGCGCTCCAGGAGACGGAGCCAGACCGCCTGTTCCAGGTCGCCCGGTTCCGTTCCGGTGGCATGTGCCTCGGCCAGGGCCTCGGCGGTGAGCAGCGGGCTCAGGGTGGTGACGAGGTCGTGCGTCATATGCAGGTCGACGCGGCCGCCCGGGCGGCGGGTTGCCCGGACGGCCGGCTGTCACCCCAACCGGGGCAGGTGGCTCAGCGGTTGACGAAGTCCTGGCGGGCCAGCACGCCGGTGTCCGGGTTGTCGGTGAAGACACCGTCGATGCCCGTCGCGAAGTACGTCCGGTAGGCGCCGAAGACGTCGCCGTAGGCGTCGGGGTCGGTCCCCTTGCGGAAGTTCGCGGGCAGGAAGGGGTTCTCGTTGCGCATGGTGTAGGGGTGCAGGATCAGGCCGGCCGCGTGGGCGTCCTTGACGAGGGTGGTCGGCGTGGTGAGGTTGCCGGCCGAGTCGCGCGGGATGACCAGGTCGAGGGTGGGGCCGATGCCCTGGGCGTAGGAGGCGATCTCCTTGAGGCCCTTGGGGGTGATGAGGTCGGCGACCGTGCGCGGGTCGCCGGTCTCCACGAAGTCCCAGGGGCGGCTGCCGGCGCCGGACAGGAGCACCACCAGCGGGTTGCCGACGAGCTTGGCCAGACGCCGGATGCTGGTCGGCTCGAAGGACTGGACGATGACCGGCGAGTTTCTGCGGTCCTTGCCGTGCTTGCGCAGCAGCCCGGCGATCCGCTCCTCCAGGCCGAGGCCCAGCTTGCGGAAGTAGGTGGGGTGCTTGGCCTCGGGGTAGATCCACACCTGCTTGCCGCGCTTGCGGGTCTGCTCGTCCTGCCACTTCAGGACCTCTTCGAAGGTGGGGATCTGCCAGCGGCCGTCGTAGAGGGTGTTGTGGGGGCGGTTGGCCGGGATGCGCTCGATCGCGCGGAGCGTCTTGAGTTCGGCGAGCGTGAAGTCCTCGGTGAACCAGCCGGTGGTGGAGACGCCGTCGAGGAGCTTGGTGGTTTTGCGGTCGGCGAACTCGGGGTGGCTCGCCACGTCGGTGGTGCCGCCGATCTCCGGCTCGTGGCGGCAGACGAGGTGACCGTCCCGGGTCGGCACCAGGTCGCCCGCCTCGACGATGTCGGCGCCCAGGTCGAGGGCGAGCTGGTAGGAGCCGAGGGTGTGCTCCGGGCGGTAACCGCTGGCGCCCCGGTGGCCGATGACCGTCGGCACGGGCAGGCTCCGCACGCCGCCGCCCCCTCCTCCGTACCCCTCGTCCGCCGCTCTCGCCGTGCCGGACAGTCCGAGGACCGCTCCGCCCGCGCCGAGCACCGCGGCGCCGAGAAGCGCCCGGCGTCCGGTGCCACCCGTCCGCCCGGTCGACTCCTGCTCGTGCTGCGACTCCTGCGTTCCCATGAACGCCCTCCTGTCATCGGCCCGACCATGCGCGCCGATCGTAGGTGCGGGTCCGTGGCGGGCGGGAGACCTGCGGCGGAACACGGGGGTGACACGGGATGTCGCATGGGAACAGATGTCTGATGCTCCGTCGGCTTCATGGCGCCGCCCCGGGGTACGCGGTCGGTACGCGACCTCCGTCACATCGTTCCGTTCGGGTTACCGGCGGGAAACGCCATGCCACCGCAGGTGAACGGGCGTCAACACTGCGTAAGACCTCAGTGAATCCGGCGTTCCCGATGTGCACGACCCCCCAGGCCGCGAGTAATGTCCTCACCTGCACAGACTCATACAGATTGCCTCGCCGTTCTCTTGACCCCGGAGGGCCCGTTGTCCCGCTTCGCGCTCATCAAGGCAGTGCTCGGACCGATCATGCGCCTGATGTTCCGCCCACAGGTGGAGGGCGCGGAGCACATCCCGGGCGACGGTCCGGTGATCCTGGCCGGGAACCACCTGACGTTCATCGACTCGATGATCATGCCGCTCTTCTGCGACCGGCAGGTCTTCTTCATCGGCAAGGACGAGTACGTCACCGGCAAGGGCCTCAAGGGCCGGCTGATGGCCTGGTTCTTCACGGGCTGCGGCATGATCCCGGTCGACCGGGACGGCGGCCGCGGCGGTGTCGCGGCGCTGATGACCGGCCGTCGGGTGCTGGAGGAGGGCAAGGTCTTCAGCATCTACCCGGAGGGCACGCGCTCCCCCGACGGCCGGCTCTACCGGGGCCGTACCGGCATCGCCCGGCTGGCCATGATGACCGGCGCGCCGGTCGTCCCGTTCGCCATCATCGGCACGGACAAGATCCAGCCCGGCGGCGCCGGCTTCCCGCGCCCCGGCCGGGTCACGGTCCGCTTCGGTGAGGCGATGGAGTTCTCCCGGTACGAGGGCATGGACCGCGACCGTTACGTCCTGCGGGCGGTGACCGACTCCGTGATGACCGAGGTCATGCGGCTGTCCGGTCAGGAGTACGTGGACATGTACGCCACCAAGGCGAAGGCCGCGTAGCGCTCCGCGGAGCGAGCCGGCCGCCGCGGCCGACAGCTGAGTGTCGACTGCCGGTCGGCCGTGACTGGTCGCGCAGGTCCCCGCGCCCCTGACGGGCACTGTCCAGCCGCCTGCGGTCCGTGCAGGAGTACGTGGACATGTACGCCACCCACGCGAAGGCCGCGTAGCGCTCCGCTGAGCGAGCCGGCCGCCGCGGCCGACAGCTGTGTGTCGACTGCCGGTCGGCCGTGACTGGTCGCGCAGTTCCCCGCGCCCCTGACGGGCACTGTCCAGCCGCCTGCTGTCCGTGCAGGAGTACGTGGACATGTACGCCACCCACGCGAAGGCCGCGTAGCGCTCCGCCGAGCGAGCCGGCCGCCGCGGCCGACAGCTGCGGGACGACTGCCGGTCGGCCGTGACTGGTCGCGCCGGTCCCCGCGCCCCTAACGGGCACTGTCCAGCCGCCTGCTGTCCGTGCAGGAGTACGTGGACATGGACGCCACCCACGCGAAGGCCGCGGAGCGCTCCGCCGAGCGAGCCGGCCGCCGCGGCCGACAGCTGCGTGTCGACTGCCGGTCGGCCGTGACTGGTCGCGCAGTTCCCCGCGCCCCTAACGGGCACTGTCCAGCCGTTGGCCGCGGAGAAGGAACCATGCCGCCACCGCCGCGGCGAGGAGCACCGCCGCCCCCACGCCCGCCGCCAGCGCGAGTCCGTCCACGAAGGAGCCCCGGGCCGCGTCGAGCAGCGCCTCGGACGTGTGGGCCGGCAGGCCGGCCGACGCCTCCACCGCCGCGCCCAGCGATTCGTGTGCCTCCGCCGGTGTGCCCGCCGGGCCCGTGAAGTCGCGGTAGACACCGGTCACGATCGAGCCGAGTACGGCGATGCCCAGGGCGGCGCCGAGTTCGTACGCCGTTTCGGAGACCGCGGACGCGGAGCCGGCCTGTTCCTTGGGTACGGAACCGAGGATCACGTCGGCGGTGACGGTGAACGAGAAGCCGGCGCCGATGCCGACGAAGAGCAGGGCGGTGCCCAGGAGCGGGTAGCCGGTGGACTGGTCGATCACGGTGAGGGCGGCCAGGGCGAGGCCGACGGCCGCGAGGCCCCCGGAGACGACGGACCGGACCGAGAAGCGCCGGGCCACCGAGCCGGCGATCAGACCGGCCGCCACCGCGCCGACGGCTGCGGGCAGTTCGGCCAGGCCCGCTTCCAACGGCGCTCTGCCCTGGACGAGTTGGAGGTACTGGGAGAGGAAGAAGACGAGGCCGGACAGACCGAGGATGGTCAGCAGGTCGGCCAGGACCGCACCGCTGAAGCCACGGTTGCGGAACAGCCGCATGTCGAGCAAGGGGGTCGGCAGGGTGAACTGGCGGCGCACGAAGCCGTACAGCGCGCCCGCGCCCAGCAGGGCCGCGGCGAGCGTCTCCCACGTGAGGCCGTGGGTGGCCGCCTCCTTGACGGCGTAGACGAGTCCGATCATGCCGACCAGTGACAGGGCGACGCTGGTCACGTCCCACGGGCCGGGACGCGGATTGCGCGACTCGGGCAGCAGCTTGACGCCGACGACGACCAGGACCGCCATCACCGGCAGGTTGATGAGGAAGACCGAACCCCACCAGAAGTGTTCGAGCAGGAAGCCGCCGACGATCGGCCCGATCGCCGTGCCCGCGGAGGCGGTGGCGCCCCAGATGCCGACGGCGAGGCTGCGTTCGCGCGCGTCGTGGAAGATGTTGCGGATCAGGGCGAGCGTGGCCGGCATCAGGGTCGCGCCGGCGACGCCGAGCAGCGCCCGGGCGATGATCATCATCTCGGGTGTCGTGGCGTAGGCGTTCAGGACGGAGATCGCGCCGAACGCGGTGGCGCCGACGAGCAGGATCCGCTTGCGGCCGATGCGGTCGCCGAGGCTGCCCATGGAGACGAGCAGACCGGCGATGACGAACGAGTAGACGTCACCGATCCACAGGAGCTGGGTGCCGGAGGGCTGCAGGTCCTCGCTGATGAAGGGGGTCGCGAGGCCGAGGACGGTCGCGTCCACGGCCACCAGCAGCACGGCGAGCACGAGGACGGACAGCGCGAGCCAACGGCCGGGGCGCTTCACCGCCTCGGTCGGGTTCGCCGGCTGCAGGGTGCTGGTCATGATTCCTCTCTCCGTAGTGCGCCGCCGAGCAGCAGCTCGGTGATCATGTGGGTGAAGTCCTTGGAGGCGACTCTGCCCTCCGACACCGCCCAGGCGCCGGAGGCCATCAGGCCGTAGAGCGCCTCGGTGAGCCAGGCCGGGGTCAGGTCGATGCGGAACTCGCCGGACGCCTGGCCGCGGCGGAACAGTGCCGCGATCCGGTCGTCCAGGCGGGCCCAGCCCGCGTTCCGCTCCTCGCCCTCGAACAGTTGGTTCTCGCTGTAGAGGAAGGCGAGCAGTCCGGCGGCGGGTTCGAGTTCCTTCACGAACCTGCGCAGCGCCTCCTGGGCCGGGCCGTCGTCGAGCCGTGCGGCGGCCGCCGCCGCCTCGCACTCCGCGATGCCGAGCGCCTCCAGCGCGCGGACCAGCGCGTCGCGCCCGGCGAACTGGCGGTGCAGGGTGGCGCGGCTGATCCCGGCCGCCTTCGCGACCTCGTCCATGGTGGCGGTGGATTTGCGGGTCAGCAGGGCCGCGGCGGCGCGCAGCACATGGTCACGGTCGACAGCCATGAGACAAGCATAGAGCATATGAGACAACATTGTCTCATCGCTGGCATGCGTGACTCATCCGAGGTGGCGCCCTCGGGGGTTGGTCAGTGCCAGGGCAGACCGGCGCGCTTCTCCCAGTACGTCCACGGCTCCTCGGTCAGTCCGGCCAGCCGGGCCAACTGGTCCTCGCTCAGGTCGACGACCGCCGCGTGCAGGTTGGAGGCGAGCTGGCCGACGGTGGCGGCGCCGGAGAGGACGACGCCGGCCCACGGCTGACGCAGGACGAGGGCGAGGGCCACGGCATCGCAGCCGAGAGACGTTTCCTCGGCCACCGCCTTCAGGGCCTCCGGTGCGTGCGGTGCGGCGAGGCGGCCGTTGGCCATGCCCTCCTTGACGATCACCGTGAGTCCGGCGTCGTGCGCCTCGGCGAGCGCGGGGGCCGCCGACGTCTCCAGGGCGTTGTACGTCGACTGGACGGTACGGAAGAGGGGCTCGCCGTCGACCGTCACGGCGAGCGCGGCCCGGATGGCGTCGGCCTGGGCGGGGCCGCTGGTGGAGAAGCCGACGGTGAGGCCCTGCGCGGCGGCTTCGGCCAGCTTCGCGTGCAGTTCCTTGTCGGTGAGGGCCGGGCTGTCCGGGGTCACCGAGTGGATCTGGTAGAGGTCGAGCCGGTCGCCGAGCAGTCCGTCGCTCTCGGCGCGCTGCCGCTCGTACGTGGCGAGTGTGTGGTCCTTGACCTCGTGCTCGGCCGCGTCGGTGCTCCAGGCCGCCGTGTAGGTGTAACCCCACTTGCTGCCGACGACGATGTCGTCGATGCCGGGGCGGGTGTTCAGCCAGTCGGCGAGGAACTCCTCCGAGCGGCCGTAGGAGCGGGCCGCGTCGAAGTAGCGGACGCCCTGGGCGTAGGCCGCGTCGAGGAGTTCGTGGGTGCGGGCGCGCAGCGTCTCGACACTGCGGTCCGCTCCGAGGTCGTGGTCTCGGCCGAGGTTGATGTAGCCGGGGCGGCCGACCGCGGCGAGACCCAAACCGATGTGGCAGGTGGGCGTCGTGGCGGTCGCGAGACGTGCGAAAGGCATCGCGGGCTCCGATCGGTCGGCTCCGGTACGGCATTCCGACCAACGTAACCCGCGACGGCCTTCGGCCCGGTTCGCCTCAGAGCTCGGGTCTTACGGTTCTTCGGCGGGTGCGGGATCGTTGTGGCTTGTCGCGCGGTTCCCCGCGCCCCTGAGGGGCGCTTCCCTCACCGCTGCTCTTTGGCGGTGGCCCACTCGTGCTGCGCCGCCACGTCCGCCTTGACCTCCGCCAGCTGCACGGCCACCGCGCTGGGCGCCGTACCGCCGCGGCCGTCGCGGGAGGCGAGGGCGCCGGCCACGTTGAGGACGGACCGGACCTCGGGGGTGAGGTGGGCGGAGATCTTCGCGAACTGCTCGTCGGTGAGCTCGTCGAGCTCCTTGCCCTCCGCCTCGGCGACCTTCACGCACTCGCCCGCGACCTCGTGCGCGACACGGAACGGCACGCCCTGCTTGACCAGCCACTCGGCGACGTCGGTGGCGAGCGAGAAGCCGGCCGGGGCCAGCTCCTCCATGCGCTCGCGGTGGACGGTGAGGGTGGCGATCATGCCGGTGAAGGCGGGGAGCAGGACCTCCAGCTGCTCGCAGGAGTCGAAGACGGGCTCCTTGTCCTCCTGGAGGTCGCGGTTGTACGCGAGCGGGAGCGCCTTGAGGGTCGCCATGAGGCCGGTCAGGTTGCCGATCATGCGGCCCGACTTGCCGCGCGCCAGCTCCGCGATGTCCGGGTTCTTCTTCTGCGGCATGATCGACGAACCGGTGGAGAACGCGTCGTGCAGGGTCACGAAGGAGAACTCCTTCGTGTTCCACAGGATGATCTCCTCCGAGATGCGGGAGAGGTTCACCCCGATCATCGCCGTGATGAAGGCGAACTCCGCGGCGAAGTCACGGGAGGCCGTGCCGTCGATGGAGTTGCCCACGCTGCCGTGCTCGAACCCGAGGTCCTTGGCGACCGCCTCCGGGTCCAGGCCCAGGGAGGAGCCCGCGAGGGCGCCCGAGCCGTACGGCGACACGGCCGTCCGCTCGTCCCACTGGCGCAGGCGTTCGGCGTCCCGGGCCAAGGGGTGGACGTGCGCGAGGACGTGGTGGGCGAAGAGCACCGGCTGGGCGTGCTGGAGGTGGGTGCGGCCGGGCATCGCCACGTCCGGGTGCGCCTGGGCCAGGCCGATCAGGGCGTCCTGGAGGTCGGCGATCAGACCGCCGATGATCCGGGCGTGGTCGCGCAGGTACATGCGGAAGAGGGTCGCGACCTGGTCGTTGCGGGAGCGGCCGGCGCGGAGCTTTCCGCCGAGGTCGGGGCCGACGCGCTCCAGGAGACCGCGCTCCAGCGCGGTGTGGATGTCCTCGTCGGCGACGGTGCCGACGAGCACGCCCGATGCCACGTCCGTCTCGAGCTGGTCGAGGCCCGCGAGCATCCGGGTCAGCTCGTCCGCCGTGAGCAGACCCGCCTTGTGGAGCACGCGCGCGTGGGCACGCGAACCGGCGATGTCGTAGGGCGCGAGCCGCCAGTCGAAGTGGACGGACGCGGACAACTTCGCCAAGGCCTCGGCGGGACCGTCGGCGAAACGGCCGCCCCAGAGCCGTACGTCACCGCTGTTGCTGCTCACTTGCGTTGCTCCTTGGATGCATGGTCGCGGATGTGCCACCGCCTCCCTGCCGACCGGCGGTCAGGGAGGCGGCATTCACGCTATCGCTTGCGCGAGGTCGCGATCGCTCACGCGAGGTCGCGCTTGGCGGCGATCTTCGACGACAGGCTGTAGATGTCGATGAAACCCTTGGCCGCGGCCTGGTCGAAGGTGTCGCCCGTGTCGTACGTCGCCAGGTTGAAGTCGTACAGCGCCGACTCGGAGCGCCGGCCGGTGACGACCGCGCGGCCGCCGTGCAGGGTCATCCGGATGTCGCCGGAGACGTGCTGGTTGGCCTCGTTGATGAAGCCGTCCAGGGCGCGCTTGAGCGGGGAGAACCACTGGCCGTCGTAGACCAGTTCGCCCCAGCGCTGCTCGACCTGGCGCTTGTAGCGGGCCAGTTCGCGCTCGACGGTGACGTTCTCCAGCTCCTGGTGGGCGGTGATCAGGGCGATCGCGCCCGGAGCCTCGTACACCTCACGGGACTTGATGCCGACCAGGCGGTCCTCGACCATGTCGATCCGGCCGATGCCCTGGGCGCCGGCGCGCTCGTTGAGCTGCTGGATGGCCTGGAGGACGGAGACGGGCTTGCCGTCGATGGCGACCGGGACACCCTCCTTGAAGGTGATGATCACCTCGTCGGCCTCGCGCGGGGTGGCCGGGTTCGAGGTGTACTCGTAGATGTCCTCGATCGGACCGTTCCAGATGTCCTCCAGGAAGCCCGTCTCGACGGCACGCCCGAAGACGTTCTGGTCGATGGAGTACGGGGACTTCTTGGTGGTCGCGATCGGGAGGTTCTTGTCCTCGCAGAACGCGATGGCCTTGTCGCGGGTCATCGCGTAGTCACGGACCGGGGCGATGCACTGGAGGTCGGGGGCGAGGGCGACGATGCCGGCCTCGAAGCGGACCTGGTCGTTGCCCTTGCCGGTGCAGCCGTGGGCCACGGTGGTGGCTCCGTGCTTCTTGGCGGCGGCGACGAGGTGCTTGACGATCGTCGGCCGGGAGAGCGCGGAGACCAGCGGGTAGCGGTCCATGTAGAGGGCGTTGGCCTTGATCGCCGGGAGGCAGTACTCCTCGGCGAACTCGTCCTTGGCGTCCGCGACCTCGGCCTCGACCGCGCCGCACGCGAGGGCGCGCTTGCGGATGACGTCCAGGTCCTCGCCGCCCTGGCCGACGTCGACCGCAACGGCGATGACCTCGGCGCCCGTCTCCTCGGCGATCCAGCCGATGGCGACGGAGGTGTCCAGTCCGCCTGAGTAGGCGAGTACGACGCGCTCGGTCACGGTTCTCTCCTCATGTGCATTCGCTGACATGCATGAGTATGCAGGAGTCCGCATGATTCGTCAATCTCGGCCGGGCCGGCGATGAATTTGAAGAGCCCTTGAACATTCGAAACCGCTTTCCCGTACCTCTCGCCGAACGCAGGCGCCGCGTTTGTCAACGCTGAGACCCCCCGACCCGAGTGAGGCATCCGCATGTCCAGGGCTCTTCCGAAGTACAACAAGCGTCGCGTCGCGTTGATCGGCGGCGCCGCCGCGGTGGTCATGACCGGCGCGGTCATCGCCGGTTCCGCCCTCGCCGGGGAGTCGGCGGGATCGAAGAGCGGCACCACGAACGCCCGCACGCTGGCCGGTCCCGGCACCATCAGCTGCCCCGACGTCGCCTCCCAGCTGCCCGCGATCCCGGCCTCCGCGCAGGCCGAGGTGGACCGCAACCTGACCCTGCTCCAGACCCAGATCAACGAGGCCAACAAGCGGCTCGTCGACACCGTCGGCCAGGGCGGACCCAACTTCGTCCAGAACGCGATCCTCGGCCCGCTGGAGGACAAGCGGATCGCCACCGTGAACCGCATCGCCACCGCGATCGGCCGCACGGCCGAGAAGCCGACGGGCCTCGACGCGCTCGCGCCCTGCGCCCTCGACGCGGACGGCGCCGCGGAGGCCGGCGAAGAGGCGGGCGCCGGCGGGGAAGCGGGCGCCGGCGAGGCGGAGGCCGGCGGCGAGGCCG